>JABUTU010000026.1 GCA_021443545.1 Marinilabiliaceae bacterium
ATCGCTCTTGAGAGCAACGTCGATTGTAGAACGTCCGTTTACTGCCTCCTCTGTAAGTTCATAACCAATAAATGAGAATGTAAGAGTTCCATTAGAAGGAGCAGAAATTGTGTAATTACCGTCGAAATCGGTAATCGTACCTGTCGTTGTGCCCTTAACGACTACGTTTACGCCTGGAAGCGGATCGTTAGTCGTGGCATCCTTAACGACACCTTTGATTGTCTGATTCTGAGCCAGTGCAGAGACTGGAATCAGAACCATAAGTATGAGCATTGCTGCTGTTTTGAGCAACTTTGCACCATTCAAAAATACTTGATTCATACTTTGTAATTGTTCTTCTAAAACAAATTATTACGGTTTTTTTCAATTGATGACCTTTCAAATGATTGTCCGGTCTTTCATTTTGCAAGTCCAACCCTCTCTAAGAAGATTCCCTTGCTGGTAAGATTTCTTTTTCTTTTTATGTATATCTACTTCATTGCTGTAATTTTGTTTGTTAATAATAGTCATGAAAAAGTACAATTTTAGCATTCGTTAATTAAGTATAATTGTACAAGGTATTTTCATCGGCAAAGTTGTTAATAACATTTAATTCGTACCAAATAAATGTGAAATAATTTGTTACATTATTTGTTAATATGTTACGCATCTTTTGATAAATGGAACATACGCACAAGTTAAATGTAAATATGTGTTAATTTACAGATTGAAAATTTTGATGTTTATGTGATAAGTTTAAAAGCTGAAGCTATTGTGTTATACACACATATACAACAATTTACTATACAGTTGTTATTTGTTTGCAGATACAGAATTATATAACTAAATCTTATACTTACTATTTCTCATTGTTTTTTGATTTTTTTTACATTGTTCCATCTTTCAAATGATGTTGTATTTTAGGTGAGCTTTCACAACGTTTATGTAAACGATGTATTTAATATGTACCATATTTGTCTCATTACATTGTTTTCGATTGCGATACCAATTAGTTGAGTAACAGAGTTTTATGAAGATATGGGGTTAAATGTTAAGTTTATTATATTTTGAATTTGTTCCATATTTGTACCATAGCATTTCTAACTAACTGAGTCTCAATATTTGCTTTATATGGTGTTCAAAAGAAGAGCGATATTACAGGTTCTGTTGTATCTGTAAACCAAGAAGCAATGCTGAAAAAATCACCTGTAAACATTGGACAAGGTCTACAGGGTTCAGCTCCTGGTGTAATGGTTACTATGCAGGATGGTGCTCCTGAATCAAAAGCTCAGATTCGTATTCGTGGTGTAGCAACCATCAATGGCTCTGCAGCACCTCTTTACGTTGTAGATGGTATCCAAGTGGGAACAAACGCTGACTTTCTCTCTCCTTCAGATATTGAGTCAATCGACGTATTGAAAGATGCTTCTGCAACAGCAATCTATGGTTCAGCCGGTGCTAATGGTGTAATCATGGTAACGACAAAGCACGGTAATAAGAACCATTCAAACATAAATGTTGCAGCCGACTTCGGTCTTCAGACACTATCATCTACTCTCGATGTCTGTGGAGTTGATCAATATGCTGCAAATCTTCGTCAGGCACGTGTTAACGATGACCAGGTCGACAGCGATGGCAACCCAATTATGTGGAACCCTGTTTGGACTGCTCAATACGATGGCAAACGCAAGGCTATTGACTGGCAAGATCAAATGACACGCGCAGCATGGAGACAGAACTACAGTATATCTGCAAATGGAGGTAATGACAAGTCAACATACGCAGGTTCAGTGGGCTTCTTACGTAACGACGGTATTGTTGTAAACACACAATATCAGCGCATCACAGCTCGCGCAAATGTGAAGGTTCAAGCTAACGACTATATTGAATTCGGTTCTGAAGTCAGCTTCACACATACAGACTCACATGGTTCTAATAGCTCCGTAGGTAACTTCGGTAACCTTTCGTCTCTCCGTGACTTCGCATTTGCATGTCCTTCCATGGACTTTGTTACGAGCAGTACAGTTACATACTCGCAGCACGATGTTCCAGCAGGAACATACGTATCACCGAACGTTGTTAACCCTGATGGCACATTCGGCGATGTAACAGGTGGCAAGAATTTCAACGATGGTTTTTGGGGTACAACACTCGGAAATATGTATGCCAAGCAGATGGAGAACAATGCTCGCAACCGCTCTAACAGAGCTCTTGCAAATGCATACCTTTCATTGACCCCATTTAAGGGACTAACATTGAAATCTCTCATTTCATACGACTACAACACAAACTCTTCCAACAACTTCTATGGAGGAATCTACACACAACGCTTCAACATTGTCAATGGGAAATATATAAACCTAATTAACGGCCTTGGTGGTGATGGAGGTAAAGGTGATGCATATTACGCTCCAAGAAATGGTAACGAGTATGACTTCAGCGTAAGCAATAGCGAGAGCCAAACTCTTTACATTTCAAACACTATCAATTACAACTGGAAGAACGAGATGAATGATATCAACGTAATGCTTGGTAATGAAGTTTCTCGTTGGTATGGTCAGTGGACAAGCGCAAACGCTATAGGTTTCGAGTCACCTAATAACCGTGACATCAGCCTTACAACAAACTTTACAAATGGAACACTCGGAAATGGTGGTCTGAACCTTGAGAGCCGAGGCATCTCATACTTTGGTCGTATCAACTACGCTCTTATGGATCGTTATCTGTTGACAGCAACAATACGTAAGGATGGTTCATCAAACTTTGGTAAAGATAACCATTGGGGAACATTCCCTTCTGTTGCTTTAGGATGGCGTTTATCTCAAGAGGAGTTCATGCAATCTGCAGAGTGGCTTGACAACCTCAAAGTTCGTCTTGGCTGGGGTCAGACAGGTAACTCAGGAGGTGCAACCGACCTTTCAGTAAATGGTCTTAACGTTGATGGCTTATATGTATATTACGCACCAAACGCATCAATAGGTCTTGGTAATAACCCAAATGTTGTCAAGGGTTACTACCCAGTTCTAAAAGACTCGAAACTAAAGTGGGAGACCAATGAACAAACCAATATTGGTTTGGATGCTGCATTCCTTGGCAATCAGTTTGTTATGAGTTTCGACTACTTCATTCGTACATCAAAAGACCTCCTCCTCTATCGTCAGATTCGTTCTACATCTGGTTACAAACAGTTGTATTCAAATTATGGCGAGATAGAGAACAAGGGTATTGAGATAATGGTAGGCTGGAACAAGCACTTTAACAACGACCTTTCATTGAATATTACATTCACAGGCTCTACCCTGCGAAATGAGGTTAAGAAAATGGGTGACGATATCTTCAACACCAACTCAGATTCAAGCGGTCAAGGAACAGGTGATGGTTCTAATACTGGTGCCGTTGGTGCAAAGGATGGTTATCACTGGGGTAACCACTCAATATGCCGCGAAGGTGAGGCTGTCGGTTCTTTCTATGGCTATAGAACAGATGGCGTTATCAAGAATCAGGCCGAGCTTGACGAATACAAAGAGACTGTCAGTGGTTGGGATCGTAAAGACAAGGTCAGAATTGGCGACTACCGTTTCAAGGATTTAAATGGAGACAATACAATCAATGAATCTGATATGGAGATTCTTGGCAATGGCTTCCCCAAATTCAACTACGGATTCAACATCAATCTTACATGGAAGAATTGGGATGCTAATATACAGATGCATGGTGTACTTGGACAGAAACTGTTTTCATACTCAGCAATGCGTTTGACTAATATGTATGCATCGGATGATGGTTGTGCTCCAAACATTCTGAAAGAGGCTGCTAAGAACGCATGGTCGCCATCTAACCCTAATGGTAGTGAAGCAAGACTTTCAATTCTCGATGAGAACTACAACATGCGTGCATCAGACGCTTGGGTTAAAGATGCTAACTTCATGAAAATTTCAAACCTTCAGATTGGTTACTCAATTCCTAAAGACTTAGCAAAAAAGATGCAGATGCAGAACGCTCGTCTTTACGTAGGTATCCAGAACCTTGCTTGCTTCTCTAAGTACAACAAGTATGGAGACCCTGAGTGCGGACAGGGTTCAGTCCTCTACACAGGACTTGATACAGGTCGTTACCCAATGCCACGTGTATTCAATTTTGGTGTTAACGTGACATTCTAAAACCTTAATTAATTTATGACAATGAAAAATCAATTGATATTTACATTGTTAATGGGAGCAATGACCTTTGGTATTTGTTCCTGTGACAATGATGAGTTTCTTGATGTAACTCATTACGCATTGCTCGATGAGGCAGCAATGTTCTCAAAAGATGAAAATGCCATTAAGGGTTTGACAGGTTGCTATGATCTCATGCATCGTCGAGGGTCATACAACGACGACCCATATAAATATTGGATTTTCAATGGCACACATCCAACAATGGACTCACAGGCTTCTGGATGGGACAAGGATTTCATGACCCAGAACTGGACAGCCGATAATACAGAGTTGCTCCACTTCTGGCAACAGTCTTATGCGTGCGCATCACGTTGTAACGACTTCCTTGCAGGTCTTGAAAAAGCTCAGGGTGTAACAGAACAGGCTAAAAGATACCTGAAAGGTGAGGCAACAGCATTGCGCGGCTTTCAGTTCTTCGCTCTTGCAAATACGTTCGGTCGTGTTCCTCTCCTTTTGACTGGTGAAAACTTTAACAATACACCAACCAAGGCAAAAGCTTCGTCATATGAAGAGATGTGGGACTTTGTAATAGCCGATTTCAAGGAGGCTGCAGAACTTCTCGATTGGAAACCTTTTGACGGGCAGTCTTTCAACGATAACCCTAAAAGGACACAGGGCACGCCTCAATATGGCCGTTGTACAAAGGGTATGGCACTTACTTTCCTCGGTGATGCATATATGTGGAAAGCCTATACCTGTCCCGACAAAGCTAAAGAGTGCTACCAATTAGCTTACGAGACATTCGACAAGGTGATTAAGAGTGGCGAATACGAACTTTCACCATCATTCTCTACGCTCTACGACGCAGCTGAAGCTTGGCCAAAAGAGGCAATTTGGCAGGTAGTTCTCAACTCTGGCGACAAATGGAGTACATGGGTAGATAATGATAACGCTGGCGCTCGAGGTTGGACGGGTTTCTACTTCGGTCCTACTTCTAATGGCGCTTGGGGAACATACCAAATGTCATGGGAGCTTTACGATTCATTTGAGAACTATTTGGATGGTGACTATGAGGGTTCGTTTGACAAACGCCGTGATGCCTCAATGGTAACAGCAACTGTTCCTGCAGAACTTCGCAAAGACCACCCAACTTGGGTTCAGAGAGTTAAACCCACAGCTGCTTGGTTAAAAGCCAATGCGCAGTACTGCAGAGGATACAAGAAGGTAAATGATACCGCTTTTGTCTTCGATCAATCTGAGTATGATAATTACAAAATGGAACCCGAGGGTGGAAATGGTATTTACGACCCCAAGTCACCAATTGGCTACAACCCATTCAACCAAGAGTTCGTAGGATGGTGCGGTTTTCACTGGGCTTCAGGCGATCCTGCTCCAACAGTATGGTCGTCCAAACACTGGCGCAATGGCCGTGGAACAGATTGGAGCACAGGTTGTTTATGGTTACCTGACCATATCTACTTCAAGCGCTATGCTAATGTCATACTCGACCAAGCTGAATGTGCGTTCCGCCTCGGCAAAACTTCAGAAGGTTGGGATTACATTGATATGATACGTGAGCGCGCATTTGGTAATCTTGAAATTGGCAAAGACTTCTCTAAGTTTGTAGAACACCATCAGAAAGTAGCTGATTTCTTTGGTGATAGTGATGGCAAAGGCGATGCTGTAGACCTTGATGGATATCCTTTCCCATTCAATACAGAGAGTGTGAAAGTTCCTTCTGCAGAAGAATATTATACTCAAGTTAAGAACGAAATGGGATACAAGTCGGATGTATGGTTAGTAGCTCTCGGACAGGAAAGACGCAAAGAGTTTAGTGCTGAGCCTTACCTCCGTTCAGACCTTCACAAATCAGGATTCCTCGAGGATCATGTGAACACTGTATATCCAAAGAATACTCTTCCAACATCAGGACCAGAAGTTATCACTCAGTGGAAGACTGCACGTAACTTCGACTTCAAGATGGAGAAGATGTTTATGCCTATTCCTGAGGATGAAATCTTGAAGAATCCAGCCTGCGAACAAAATGAGGGATACTAATACCATAGTATAACTCTATGCTATGAGGTCGCTCTGCAAAGGGCGACCTCTTTTACTTTTTAGCGAATTTCTATAAATTCTGGCTCATTACGTTATTGTTATTACTTTCGGACACAGAAAAATTTTAAACACCTCTAACTCATTATAAAACAACACTTTCAAGACATCAATCTCGACTTGAAGCCAAAAATTTTACACTAAATAAGAAGTTTTTAGAAAAAAATTTAGGTGATATGAAAACATAAAAATAACTTTGCGACAACTTTTAGGAACAAAATGACATTTGACGAGTACAAAATACCGAAATTTCTCAAGCAATCTCTGGCTACAATGGGAATAACGACCCCTACGACTATTCAGGAAAAAACATTCCCGATAGCAACAAGCGGTCGCGATATAGTCGGTATTGCGCAAACAGGAACAGGAAAGACTTTAGCTTACCTGCTCCCAGTACTCACTCAATGGCGTTTCAGCAAAGCGCCCGACCCACAAATAGTCATTCTCCTTCCAACACGAGAGTTAGTAACACAGGTTTACGACACAATCATAAAACTCACGGAGGGTGCAAATATCCATACAGTTCAGTTCTACGGAGGTGTCGGCATGCAACCTCAGGCTGCAGCAATAGCTGAAGGTGCCGACATAGTTGTGTCGACACCAGGACGTCTTCTCGACATGATTCTGAATGGACACATGAGAGGACGTGACGTCAAGAAACTTGTCATAGATGAGTTCGACGAGATGTTGCAACAGGGATTCAACAATCAATTAGGAAGAATCTTCGATTTACTTCCTGCCAAGCGACAGAACCTATTGTTCTCAGCCACCATGTCTGACGCAATTGACAACCTCGTCAATACCTACTTCAACAACCCCGAAAGAGTCGAAGCAGCTCCTCCGGCAACACCTATCGAGAAGATTGAACAGGTAATATACGAAGTGCCTAATTTCAACACCAAGATAAATCTGCTCAATATGCTTCTCGCCAGCAAAGAGGAGATGCAACGCGTCTTGGTCTTTGTCGGAACACTGCAGCTTGCCGATAAGGTATATGAGATGTTGAGCGAAGAAAACAAATCGGAGGCCGACTATATCCACTCAAAACGAACTCAGAGTCAGCGTTTCAGAGCTCTGCGAGGCTTCGCGCTCAATGAATTCAGGATACTCATCGCCACTGACCTTGTTGCAAGAGGAATTGATGTGGCAGGAGTGACACATGTTATCAATTTTGACCTTCCTGCCGATCCCCAACAATATGTACATCGTATAGGAAGAACAGGACGTGCCGACAATGAGGGCAAGGCTATGTCGATGTGCGCCCCGCTTGAGGCCGAAAAACTCGAAGAAATCGAAACTTTAATAGGATGTAACATTCCTAAACACAATCTACCTGAAGAGTTAAAAATTTCGGAAATCATAACATCTTTAGATGTACCTTCGTACAGAATGAAAAATCAGTTAATAGAGACTGATGCGACACCTGGCAAAGCCTTTCACGAACGATTAGAAAAAAATCAGAAAGTTAACGTCAGAATTTCACACAAAGAAAAGATGCAACAAAAATATGGTAAACCTATAACAAAAGGAAGAGTCCATCGTAAGAGATAATAAACATCAATAGTATATAAACTTTAATAGTATAATGGAATGAAAGAACTCGAAAGACTGAAAGAGGTAGTTGCATACCTCATCGAATCGCGTCAAGCACGCACAAAGAAGGATTTGGCTCACATCCTCGGCTACAAGGAGGTCTACATGTCACAGCTCATTAACGGCAAGACAAAGATTACTCAAAAGTTCCTCTCTCGTTTGACTGCTTATTTCTCAAACATCAACGTTCAGTGGATTACAAATGGCACAGGTGAGATGCTTCATAATCCTGTTCAGACCAATATCAATGCCCACACTATCGGTCAGGGCAACGATTCGTTCGTTCTCGCAACCAATAGCATCTTGAGTGCTCTCGAAGCTATCGTACAAAACTTGAAGACTCAGAACGAGATTAACGAAAAGATTCTCGAGCGTCTTAAGTAATTAACGCTACAATTAACGAGGGTGTGTCATCATATATAATTTTGATACACCCTCGTTTCATTTGTCATTTCAAATTATAATGCAGGTAGAAAACAGCCTCAAAGCCCAAAAGACATTGTCCACACAGGGGTTATGGACTCTCTTTTGGTCATTTTTCAAAATAGGTTTCTTTACATTCGGTGGTGGATTAGCTATGCTACCATTCATACAGAATGAGTTCATCAATAAGAAACGATGGATTTCGCAGGAGGAGATGACTGAGATGGTATCTCTGTCACAATCATTTCCGGGCGTCATAGCCGTCAATATAAGCATTATTACAGGTCATAAACTGGCAGGGCAAAAAGGAGCTATCGCTGCTGCCATAGGAACAGTCCTTCCAGCCTTCATCTCAATCGTTTTGATTCTTGGTTTTTTAAGCGGCTTCGAAGAGTACCCCATCGTCCAAATGATTTTTACCGGAATAAAAGCTGCATCAGCTGCTCTTATACTGGACACAGTTATCAGGATGACACGCAAAGCGATCAAAGACTGGTTCTGCTGGATTATAGCCATACTTTCGCTCTTAATCGTCATATCTGATTTTTCGGCCGCATGGAGCGTCCTACTTGGCGCAACGGCTGGGATTTATTTTAAAATCATCCAAAATAAGAGAAAGGCGTAACAATGATTTATCTTCACCTGTTCATAATATTCCTCAAGGTAGGCATAATAGGTTTCGGTGGCGGATATGCCATACTGCCTTTGATATATCAAGATGTCCAGGAATTCGGCATCATGACTGCTGATGATTTTTCAAATCTCGTCGCCCTGTCACAAGTGACTCCAGGTCCAATTGCTATAAACGCAGCAACGTACGTTGGATATCGCGCAGGAGGACTTCTTGGAGCTTTTGTTGCCACTACAGCTGTCACACTACCCGCTTATACACTTATTATGATTGCCCTTATGTTCCTGAAACGATTCAAAGAGAACAGAATAGTAAAGGCAATACTATACGGCATAAAGCCCGCCACAGTAGGACTTATGGCTTCGGCTTTCATTTTTATGGCACAGACCGCCCTCTTGATTGATTCCGAATGCGAATTGTCAGATATTAAGAACAATATAAGCTTCGTCGGAGTTGTGATTTTCATCATAACACTAATACTTATCAGATATTCAAAACTTGGCGCCATATCAATCACCATAATAGGTGGCATTTTAGGAATTGTTCTTTCCATCATTTGAAACCCTCACATTCTCTGCTTTCTACCCTATTTATGACTATATAAGAGAAATATTCTTTAATTTTGCATAATCATATCGAGTGGTGTTTTGACAACAACGAAGCGTTCAATATTATATAACATATCACGTACAATCATCATTGTGCTGTCTCTTTTGGCACAGCATGTGACGCTCTTATCACAGACACAGGATTCTGCATCACCGACTGACTCGCTTTCTCTTATAGCGACGGATACACTCGCCACCACCAAAAACAAGGGCTCAAGTGGCTCTGCCCCATTCTTGGATGCCGAAGTAAAGTATTCATGCAACGACTCGCTTTCGTTCGATTTCGAGACAAAAAAAATGTACCTCTTCGGCTCTTCTAAAATCGAATATGGAGAGATTTCGCTGACCGCACATGCAATAGAACTCGACATGGATAGTACTATTGCCTACGCATACGGACTCAAGGATTCGCTTGGTGTCGAGAGTGACTTACCTGTATTCAAGGATAAGAGTGGTGAGTATGAGATGAGGGAAATGCGCTATAATTTCAAAACTAAAAAAGCAGTCATTACGCATATCGTCACTGAACAGGGCGAGGGTTTTGTGGTTGGTCAAAAAGCAAAACGCGTCGATGAGGAGACCTACTTCATGCGAGATGCTAAATATACCACTTGTCAGAATCACGACAACCCTCATTTCTATCTCAACCTGACGAAAGCAAAGGTTATTCCAGGCAAGAGAACTGTAACAGGCCCCGCCTATCTGGTTCTGCAAGATGTTCCCATGCCGATAGGTATACCTTTTGCAATAATCCCTAATACAAAGTCATATAGTTCTGGAATCATAATACCTACATACGGCGATGAATCAAGCCGAGGTTTCTACCTGAGAAATGGTGGATACTATTGGGCTGCAAATGACTACTTCGACTTGAGGATGACAGCCGACATCTACACCAAGGGCTCTTGGGGTGCTCACCTCTCTTCGACATACAAAAAGAGATACAAGTTCTCTGGAAGCTTCTCTGCCGATTATATAGTTAATGTCACTTCCGAGAAGGGTCTGCCCGACTATAATCAAACAAGAGATTTCTCACTTCGCTGGAGTCATTCGCAAGACTCAAAAGCAAATCCTGACAGAACATTTTCGGCAAGTGTAAACTACTCAACAAGTGCCTACAACAAAAACAACGTGGGCAATCTGGTCAACCCTGAAGTTCTTGCCACAAACCAAAAGAGTTCAAGTATTTCTTATTCGCGCAAATGGCCAAACTTCCCCTTCCGCCTCACGGCTGCTCTCACTCACTCACAAAACAGTCGTGACGAATCAATCTCGTTATCAATACCAGATATCAATATAACCAGTTCAAAACGCTTCTACCCATTCAAAGGAAAGGGAGTCGCAACGAAATCAAATCCTCTCCGCGACATAAATCTTAACTACACGATGTCAATGAAAAACAGGATATCGTGCAAGGAGAAGGAGCTGACATTTGCACCTGAAGATCTTTTGACGAAATGGAAGAATGGTATAAAACATACTATACCTATTCAGACAAACGTCAAGTTGGGCAGGTTCATCTCTATGACTCCATCATTCAGTTACAACGAACGCTGGTACTTCAGTAAGACTCGTCAACATTGGGATGAAGAGAACCAGGTACTGGTCAAAGAAGACCCAGAAGCAGGGTTCAACAGATCCTACGACTACTCTTTCTCGACAGGATTCAGCACGAAAGTATATATGTTCTGGAAACCTATAAGAGCACTCTTTGGCGACCGCGTCAATGCTATACGACATGTCATGACTCCTTCTGTTAGTTTCTCATATGTTCCCGACTTCAGCGAGCGTAAATTCGGTTCATACGATTCATTTGAGTATTACGACAAGAAGAGTGACAAAATAGTAAAGTATAAATATAGCTATTTCAACGGCTACGAATATGGCACACCAGGCTCCAATGAGAGTGGCAAGATATCCCTATCGCTAAGTAACACTCTTGAAATGAAGGTCAAGAGCGACACCGATACAACAGGCTACAAAAAGATTCCTCTCTTGGAGAGTCTCTCACTCAGTTCAGGCTACGACTTGATGAAAGACTCTATGAATTGGGATATCATAAGCATGTCGGGAAGAACAAAGCTTTTCGGGACAAATGTCAACTTCAATGCAAGCCTCGACCAATACGGACTTGTTGCCTCGCCAACAGGCAGTCCAATACGCATCAACAAGTCATCTCTGCGTCAGAACCACCGACTCGTGCGACTTCAAAGTGCAAGTCTGAGTTTTGGCTTACAATTCTCACCTGAGACAATTAAGAAGTTAAGAGAGGGCAAGAACACCACCGACGATGAAAACGAAGAGGATGAGGATTGGGCACTCAAAGCCGCTGAGAGTGATGAATTGGAGGCTGGAGCTCAAATGCCCAAGAACAGCCAAGACGAAGACACCCGACTATCCGAAGGCGATGAAGGGTACGCTGCTTTTGACATGCCTTGGACAATATCTCTTAACTTCAGCTTACGCCTTCAACAAGATAAGTTCAACCCTAAGACTTGTCTATACTCCCATAAAATCACCTCTACCGTCAATATAAACGGCAGTCTATCACTTACACCAAAATGGAAAGTATCAATATCGTCGGGATATAGCTTTGATGAAAAGAAATTATCACAGACATCTATTGGTATCACCCGCGACCTCCATTGCTGGAGCATGAACTTCAACCTTGTCCCTACAGGCGCTTACAAGTCGTATAACTTCAACATCGCCATAAACAGCAGTATGCTTAAGGACCTCAAGTACCAGCAAAGCAATAGTCCACGCGACAACGGCCGATTCAGATAATAAAAAAGTTGTCACCTTGTGAAGATGACAACTTTTTCAATATTTATCTTGACTTATCAGAGTTTTGCTATTGCAGTATCGATACGTCTTAAAGTCTCCTCCTTACCAATAAACTCGGCAATCGCAAAAATGCTCGGCCCTTGACTGATTCCAAGTATAGATATACGTAATGTATTCATAAGCTGTCCCATACTATACTCCTTTTGCTGAACCCATTCATGCACCATCGTTTCAGTGGCAGTAGTTATATCTTTCTGAGACGAGAGAAGATCTCTCAACTCTTTAAGTTTCTCGACATTTTCAGGTTTCCAGAACTTATTGACAGATTTCTCGTCGTACTCGGCTGGTGCAATAAACATATAGCGAGATAGTTCAACGAGATCCTTCGGGAATGTTGCGCGCTCCTTGAGCAATGCAGCAACCTTCTCTGCCCTCTCGACAGAGACATCTATACCGAGCTGTTCCTTCAGTATAGGGATAATCTGAAGCGCGAGATCTGAATCGTTCTGCCTACGCAGATACTGTGCATTAAACCATTTTGCCTTGTCATGACTGAAACGAGCTCCGCTTTTGCTTACTTTTTCAAGAGAAAAAGCATCAATCAACTCGTCCATAGAGAAAATCTCCTGTTCCGTACCCGGATTCCAACCCAACAGAGCGAGCATATTAATGAAAGCCTCTGGATAATAACCCTCTTCACGATAGCCCATTGCCGTCTCACCAGTCGGTGCCTTCCACAAAAGAGGGAAAACTGGAAATCCAAACTTATCGCCATCACGTTTACTGAGCTTACCCTGCCCCTGAGGCTTAAGCAGTAGTGGCAAATGAGCAAACTGAGGTTGCGAATCCTTCCAGCCAAAAGCCTCATAGAGCAGATAGTGCAAAGGCAACGATGGCAACCACTCCTCACCTCGGATGACATGCGAAATCTCCATCAAATGGTCATCAACAATATTGGCAAGGTGATATGTCGGAAGTTGGTCAGCAGACTTATAGAGAACCTTATCGTCAAGAGTCGACGAATTGATTGTAATATGACCTCTGATTATATCATCCATCTCAACATTACGGTTCTCAGGCATCATAAAACGAATCACCCATACATCGCCACGCTCGATACGCGACTTAACCTCATCAGCAGAGAGGTTGAGAGAAGTCTGCAACTTAGTTCTGACAGAGAAGTTATATGCAAAAGTCTCCCCTCTCTGTTCATACTCTTTTCTCAAGGCATCAAGACTCTCAGCTGAGTCAAACGCATAATATGCATTACCACTTGCCACCAGGTCCTGAGCATACTTAAGATATATCTCCTTTCTCTCACTCTGGCGATAAGGAGCATGAGGACCACCCTCCTCTATTCCTTCGTCTATCTTTATTCCGCACCATTTGAGACCCTCCATAATATAGGCCTCTGCGCCTGGTACAAAACGTTGCGAATCGGTGTCCTCAATACGCAGGATAAAATCACCACCATGATGACGTGCAAAAAGATAATTATAAAGGGCAGTACGTACGCCTCCAATGTGAAGAGCGCCTGTTGGGCTTGGCGCAAAACGAACTCTTACTCGACGGTTCATATATTTAAACTGAGGTTATAAAAAAACTTGCAAGAGAAGAATCACTTGCAAGTTAATCATTTGGTGCGCAGAATGAGACTCGAACTCACACGACATTGCTGCCACTACCCCCTCAAAGTAGC
>JABUTU010000027.1 GCA_021443545.1 Marinilabiliaceae bacterium
CGCTCGGGATAGCCAAACTTCGTTTGGTTCTCCTCTCGCTTAATCGTAACTTTGCACAATCACATTACAATAGACAACAACAGTTTATACAAATATGTTAACAAACTTACTTGAGGGCAAGAAGGGTATAATTTTTGGAGCTCTCAACGATCGTTCAATTGCATGGAAAGTTGCTGAGATGGCTCATGCGCAGGGTGCAAGTATTACACTTTCGAACACAGCAGTAGCATGTCGAATGGGAGAAGTGATGGAACTCAGTGAGCGTCTGAACGCTCCGCTTATTCCTGCTGATGCAACAAGTGTTGAAGATTTGCAGAATGTTTTTCAAAAGTCACAGGAGATTCTTGGTGGTAAAGTTGACTTCGTCCTTCATTCGATAGGTATGTCGTTGAACGTTCGTAAGAAACGTCCCTACAATGATTTGAACTACGACTTCCTAAACAAGACGCTCGACATATCTTCAATTTCGTTTCATAAGATGCTTCAGGTGGCATATCAGATGGATGCGATAGCAGAGTGGGGTTCGGTTGTTGCGTTGACCTATGCTGCTGCACAGCGAACGATGTTTGAGTATAATGATATGGCGGATGCCAAAGCTCTTCTTGAGAGTATAGCACGTAGTTTTGGATATATATATGGTAGAGAGCGACATGTACGCGTCAATACCGTATCGCAGTCTCCAACGATGACGACAGCTGGTTCAGGAGTGAAGGGCTTTGATGGCCTCATGGATTTTTCCGACAGAATGTCGCCTCTTGGTAATGCGACAGCAGAGGATTGCGCAAATTTTGTTGTGACTATGTTCTCAGATCTCACGCGTAAGATTACCATGCAGAATATTTTCCACGATGGAGGTTTCTCAAGTATGGGAATGTCGCAGAGAGCTATGCTTCAGTATAACAAGAGTTTTGAAACAGTGAATGTAGAATAGTAGATCGAGGTAACAAAACGCCATAAACCTTTCCAAAATAGGGGAAAAGGCTATGGCGTTTTTGTTATAATCGCTCGTGACAACTAATCCTTTACTGGCCGAACAGCATAAGCTATCCCTTCATAGCTTCCATGTATTTCTAATAGATATTTCTCCCATTGCATGGGATGTGGATTTGTGTATTTACTATAATTATTAGCTAACCAAAATCCCCAGGGTGCGTTAACTCCTCCTGAATTTGTGGCACTCATATAAGCAGCAGCTTCTCCTGTGCCAACATAATTATCGTCTAAATTATTGCATAGTCCCATAATGGGTAGAATTATGGAGTTGCCATTAGGTCCTGTTACCTTAGCGCCCATCTGTTCTGAAGTGAAACTCCACTCGCACTTTTCAATCAACTCTCGCCACTCATCTTTGGTAGGAGTGCGCCATCCATCTCCCCAGTAATGTCTCGCCACATCGTACTCAGGTGATAGATTGTCATTGTCGTATTTAGGACCACTATAATTGTAAAAATTGTCATTATATCTATGCCAATTATAATACGGATATATATGACCATGGTAGAAATAAATGCCATCTGAATTGTTTTTGCCGTATGAATCTGGTTCAACATTCTTTGATGCCCATTTTACAGATAGACCTAAATCAACAGGTTTGCCAGCTTCATATTTGTCAGGTAGAGTCATAATTTTGTCGTAGGGGCCGTGAAAAATTTCTGAACCAACTTCTACAAAGACGCTAATGACATATAAGGTATTATGTTTCAATGATGTAGCGGTAACTGTAAATATAGTGTCTATATCATTAGAATAGAACAATGTCATTGGGTCAAATTCGTCAAGCTTAGCTTTTACTTTTTCGGAATAATTGTATGGATCTTTTTTATATATGATAGAGTCAATCTGTTCTTTTGAGAAAACTTCATCGTAGGGGAAAATCTCAACTCCAATACCACTTATACTATTCAAGGAGCATAGTCCATATGTATTTAGGTGTATATTAAATGTGGCTTTGTCACACTGTACATCAATTGTGATATTTTTGGTATATACATCGCACGACAGTTTCTCGTCGTCGCATGAGCTAATCAGTACCGCAGTTAATAGAACTGCAGTAAGGAATCTTATTGCTGAAATCTTTTTCATTTTGTTATATCTTTTTCGTCTGCAAATATATGAAAAATTATTAACCATTTCATTCGAAAAGAAAATTTATTTCGAAATAGATGTTTGTTCAAATAATTGCTTTAAAACACCTATCATTGTAACATTATAAAGATAAACAACAATAGTAATATATATATATATATATAGGATTGAAAATTTTTGATTTAGTGGTCTTATTTGCTTGTATTTTATTAAAAAACGTTACAACTTTGCGCTTGCATTATAGCCCCTTATCTGTTCTATGAAGTATGTTTTTACTATGAGATATTATTTTGTAATCTTTCTCTTGCTATTGGCTCATGCAGCACATGCTCAGAATTACGTTATGAAGAGTATGTGTCGTGATGGTGTCATCTCTCTTAGGTGGGCCCCTACAAACTACGAAGCATGGTCTCTTGGTAACAAATATGGATATATCGTAGAGAGGTATACCGTGATTCGAGATAGTCTCTTCCCTGAACACTTCACTCGCTTTGTACTGACGGAATCGCCGTTGCGTTTGGCTTCTCTTGATGATTGGGAGGCTAATTCTGACAATGATATGGTGGCTTTGGCTGCACAATCTATTTTTGATACTGCTTATGTGGCACATACACCAGCAGAGATTTACAGACAACACATATCTTCTCAACAGCGATTCGCTATGGCTCTTTTCGCAGCTGATGTCTCTTCTCTGACTGCCGATTTATCGGCCCTTCTCTTTAAAGATAGAACTGCAGATAGACGTGAGAAATACCTCTACAAAGTCCATGTAGCTGCGCCCGATAGTCTGGCTTTAGATACTGCATTTACTTTTATAGGGGCTGCAACCGACACTGAGTTGCCAACAATTCAGAAGCCTTCTCTGTTTCGTGGCGATAAATCGTTGTCAATAGTTTGGAATACTCGCTTTCTGTCGGATTTTTATACTGGTTATATCGTTGAAAAATCTTCTGATGGTGGCCAAAACTATAGGCCAATTAACGATTCTCCATCGCTGCAATTTGAACAATCAGATAATAATCCTTATCTAATGGCTCTAATAGATTCTATTCCCGACAATGAAACGGATTTCTATTATAGGGTTGTTGGTATTACTTGTTTTGGAGAAAGAAGTTCTCCTTCTGAGGCTGTCGTTGGTCGCGGTATTAATGTACTGACAAGTGCCCCTGACATCATTGGGAAAAAGGTGATTGATAACGATAAGATTCAACTCGAATGGTATGTCTCTCCAGAAGATGAGGATGCTGTTGAGGGTTTTCGGATATATCGTAGAAGTGGACCAAATGAGCAATTCAAAGTGATAAAAGATTTTAGCGACCCTAAAGTTCGTCACTTTACCGATCTCTTGCCAGATATTACAAACTACTATAAGATGTCAGCATATAACCAGAATGCAGAAGTAATCACCCCTTATGAGAGCTATGCGGAGTTGGTCGATAGCTTCCCCCCTGCAATTCCTGTTGGACTTCAGGGAAGTATCGATACTACGGGTGTGGTAACTGTCTGTTGGAATCGAAATTCTGAGTCGGATCTGTCGGGCTACAGAGTCTATTCTAATAACGTTCAACATGGAGAGTTTGCTCTTCAGACACCAGCTCTCCTGAGGGATACTGTTTTTCGTCAGACTATCTCTTTAAATACGCTCTCGCACGATATTTTCTATCAAATTAGGGCCGTCGATGCTCGCGGAAATACATCGAAACCCTCTGAAGTGTTGGCTCTTGAGCGTCCTGATACAATTCCTCCATCGGCTCCTAAATTGCACAAGCCTATAGGAATTGATGGTAAGGCTCATCTGAAATGGACTCGTAGCTATAGTGATGATGTTGTGGCTTATTACATCTTAAGGAGAACTGCCGACCAGATGGTACTCTCTATTGATACTGTTACAATGTTGACGGATGCTGAAGAGATGGAATATGTCGATGCGACTGCTCAATATGCTGTGGCGTATGACTATGGGGTTGAAGCCACGGACAGGGCTGGTAATCGTTCGAGAAATACTATATGGCGTCGACTCGAAATGAGAGCGCCTGCTGTGCCAGCTCCTTCTTTGAAACTGAAATCTGATGCGGGATTTAATGAACTGATAATAAAACTTCCGAAAGAAGCTGCCAATAAGACGCCTATAACAATGCTGGTTTATCGAGCGGTGGACGATGACATCATAAAGTCGTATGACAAAGTGGATAATACTCTCTACTATAAAGATGTAAATGTCACCATGGGTCATATCTATAGTTACTCTGTTCGTCTCTTGTTTTCGGATGGCAGCGAGTCGGGTATGAGTAATATAATAAAACAAAAACAGTAGTCGTGAAGGTGAAAGGATTTTCAATACTACTGATTGCGGTTGCATGCACTTTGTCGGCTATAGCGCAGAATGTCGAACAGGTCATAAAGTCCGACCCTTTACAACTGAGCGGGGGTGTTACAAATAGTAGTATCTGGACAAATAATAAAGGCTCTGGAACTTCTGCTTATTCGTTGTATCTCTCGGGTAATATGAACTTAAATATTGCTGGCTTTCTCAATATCCCTGTGAGTTTTGCTTATACTAACCGTCAATTGACGAAGTCGTGTACAAGTCCGTTCAATAGGCTCTCCTTGTCTCCTCAATTTAAGTGGATTAAGGCCTATATCGGATATGGCTCTATGTCGTTCTCTAAATATACTATGTCGGGGCGCGAATTTATGGGTGGCGGCGTTGAACTGTCGCCTAAGGATAAATGGAAAATTATGGCTTTCGGTGGGAGGTTGCAGAAAGCTGTTGAGGCCACTGAGTATGCTGATGCCTCTTTAAAGATGTGCGGAGGTGGTTTTTTGCTGGGGTATAATGCTGAAAATTTCTCTATTTCTGCTAATGTAATCAAGGTTAAGGAGTTCTCTTCTTCTCTGCCTTATTCGCCTTCTGATTCGGCTTATGTCGTTCCTCGCGATAATGTTGCAGCAAGCTTGAACGCTCGTGTCAATATCTTGCACAATCTTTCACTCTCTGGGGAGTATGCTATGAGTTTTCTCAGTAGAATGGCTGAAGCCGATTCGGTTAATGGAGCATGGTTCTTCGATTCTCATGGTGATGTGATTACTTACCATGCTGGAAAGACTGCTCTTGCTTATAAGATTCCTATTGGCTCTGTAGATCTTTATTATGAACGGATTGACCCTAACTATACGACTCTTGGGACTTACTATAATACTGATGATTTTGAAAGGATTGGTTTAAAGAGTCAACTGCAGATTGCGGAGAAGCTTAATGTGGGAGCAAACATCGGATATCAACACGACAACCTTGAAAATCAGGATGTCAATTCTAATTCCCAATTTGCCTATGAGGTGGATTTATATATTCGGCCTACGGAGAAACTCTCTGTCGGATTGTCTGCATCAAATAATCAGGAGTATGTCCATGTGAGGGATATCATCGAGTTGGTCTCGCAGACACATCAGTATCAGAATCTGGATACACTGAGTTATACCGAATTGAATCTCTCTCTGTCGTCATCTGCAAGCTATCAGATTGATAATAATGAAAACTTGCCTCAAACGCTTAGTGGCTCTTTTTCTTATCAGCGCTCATCGCACGACCAGGCTCTATATACCAAGTTTGTAAGTAATAAGATTCGAAATGTTAATATGTCCTATTCTCTGAACCACGCTCCGTCGAATATGAATGCGGGGCTCTCTTTCAACTGGAACAATACTTTAACTCCTGAAAATGTTAGTGATGTATATACCGCCTCTTTGTCGGCCAGTTGTCCTGTAGGAAAGTTGTTGAAACTTTCAGTTTCATCAAGTTATAGCATGGTTCGCTCTGTGGACAAATACAATATCCTGAATTCTCGTGTTTCTGCCTCATGCTTGCTTTTCTCTCATCACAGTCTCAATCTTAATATCTCTTACCTTGACAATAATAGTTCTTCTCTAACCCAAAAGACGCAATTGTCGGCTAACCTAACATATTCTTATTCTTTCGGTGCTTCTCTCAAGCGTGAAGATAATCACCTGTCGTTTAAACCTGACTTTTAGCTATTATGAAAAAACTCTCTTTGATATTATTTCTCCTAATCTCTCTGGTCGATGTTGTCTACTCGCAGGGAACAGCTCAGATACCCTCTTCTGATGTGGCTTCTTCTACTGCAGCTGACGTCGACTCTGTGGATCTGTTGCTCGCACGTACCGAACATGTTTCAAAAGATATAGAAAAGCGTGTCGAAGCGGTTCAAGCTATAGCTGCTACTGTCGAAAAACTTGGTCGTAGTGTCAGTTCAATAAGTGATATTCTCTCAGGTGAGAATACTCCTCTTCCTGTCGGAATTAAAAATGACTCTTATGCCTTGTATGTTAATTCTATTGAAACTAAGGATGATGAACAAAACTGGATGGAGGCTTGTGCCTTAATAACTTTTGGTGATACTAAACAACAACTGGCTTTTGAAGGTAAGGCTGTTATTGAAGGGGAGTATGGTGTCGATACTAAGGGTTGTCTTGAACTGATTAAGCCTTGTGAGAGGTCGCTCGGTGCAAATAGCTCTATAATATTTAAGGAGGGCACAACCATATTTTTTGGTTGCGAGGGTATCTCTTCCATAAAGGCAAAAATTGCTTTTATTCTTAAGGATGGTAATTTTCATGGTGTCGATGCAAAGGGGAAAAATACGGGTAAGTTATGTTTTGAATGTGAGGCCGAATTTGACGATTTCGACGATTTCTATGTCTCTCTCAATGTGGATAAGCGATTCAAAATCGCGGGTGTTGATGAACTTACTTTCGCTTTGCATGGTTTGACGCTCGACCAGTCGTTGTCAAGAACCCCTGATGTAGTTAAGTTCCCGGCTAACTATTTTGATGGTGCTTCAAATAATCTCGACAAACAGGCCTGGAGGGGCTTGGCGATATCTCAAGCAACTGTGGAGCTGTCGGGATTCTTCGGGAATGTAAACAATAAGGAGAATCCCAAGTTTGACTTATATAATGCTATCATCGATGGATATGGTATATCTGGTAGTGCGGTGGTTAGTAATATTCTCCGTGATAGTGATCTCAATTCTGATGAATGGGGTATGAGTATTACGGACTTGAAGATTGCCCTCTTTAAGGGTTCTATCGATGATCTCGGATTCGGCGGACACCTGAATATCCCTCCATTGGGGGAGGCTTCTAAAATTAAATATTTTGCCGAATATGAAACGTCCAATAATACTTTCGTCTTCAATGCTTCGTTAGAGAAAAAGGCTAAATTCCCTTTGTTCGCCGCAGATCTTGAACTCTACCCAAGTTCGAATGTCGAGGTAAAAATCGATGATGGCCACATCCGGCCCAAGATAAGGGCTAATGGCCGTATATCTATAAATGCTCCGATTGAAGGGGGCAATTTCGAAGTTCCAGATATTTTGTTCCAGGATTTGGTGATTCAAAGTGAGAAACCCTATGTGCAGTTGGGTCATTTCGCTTTGGAGGGTGAGCTGAAAACTCCTTCGTTCAGTGGCTTTCAACTCTCTCTTAGGGATATCAAATCTACTCCTGACAATAGGTTGGGTATCAGTTTTACTACTGAAGTGAAGATTAATTCACAGTTCATTGGTAGTACTATTATCTCTCTTCTTGGCGACGACGAAAAGTGGAGGGTTAAGGATGTTCAGATTAATAAGGTGGCTGTCGACTTCCGTTCCGATGCCTTCTCTCTGAATGGTGAGGTGGAGTTTCGTCGAGGCGACGCTGTTTATGGACGGGGGTTCCGTGGCGACATTGCATTGTCTCTCTTGAAAGATAAGTATAAACTTAAGGCGATAGGTGTATTTGGTAAGAAGGATAATAACAGGTATTTCCTAACTGATGCATTCTTTGAAGTTAAGCCTGAATCGGGAATAAAAGTACCCCCAGCTTTGACTTTCTTCGGCGTTGGCGGTGGCCTCTATTCAGGTATGCAACAACAATTAGATGGCCCCGTTGACGATTTCGGCAGGTCGCTTTCTGGAATTTGCTACGTGCCTGACGAGTCAGTCGGCCTGGGTTTTATGGCAAGTACTAAGTTCGGATTCATCGCTTCGCCTGCCTTGTTTAATGCTAAGGTGGGTTTCGAAATGCAGTTCAATCGCAATTGGGGTGTCAATTTTGTTAGCTTTACCGGTGAGGGAAAATTCGTGAGCGATATTTTGGGGCTTGGCGACCTAAAGTCGAATCTTCAATCTGCTATTAAGGATAAGGCCGAGAAGTTCGCAGGTTCTTCTATTGGTGAGAAAATAAGCAATGCGACGGAGGCTGAGCTGGACAATATTCTTGGCAAGGAACCAAAACTCGGTGGCGCATTGACAGCAACGGTTGCTATGAAGTTGGATATTCAGCACGATGTATACACCGCTGATATGCATGCTTATCTGAATTTCGGTATTCTCAAGGGTATCGGCCAAAACAACGAAATGGGTTGGGCTAAGGCCTATTTCGCTAATGATAAATGGTATACATACATTGGTACTCCGACTAAGCCTCTCGGTGTTAGACTCCTCAATATTGCTGAAACCAAAAGCTATTTTATGGTGGGTGATGACGTGCCTGATATTGCACCTCCACCTTCTGAAGTGCTCGAGGTGCTCAAGAGTTATGACTCTTCTATCTCGCACGAGAAGGAGAGCCTCAAAGGAAATGGCTTGGCTTTCGGTGCAGCTTTTAATCAGAATCTGAAAGTAGAGGTTATGCCTTTCTATGCCTCTCTCGGTATCGGCCTCGGTGCTGATATGGTTCTAAAAAATTATGGTTTGTCTGCCCACTGCGCTGGTATTAATCCGCCTTTGGGTATCAATGGTTGGTTTGCCTCGGCTCAGGCTTGGGCGTATGCTAAAGCTGATGTGGGCCTCTTTTTCAAACTGTTTCATAAACGGAAGAAATTCTCAATATTTAATGCCCACGCAGCAACTCTCTTGAAAGGTCAAGGTCCTAATCCGCTCTACCTATACGGCTCTATTGGCGGTAAATTCAAGATTTTGGGCGGATTGGTTAAGGGGCGTTTTGAGATTCCTTTCTCTATTGGTGAAAAATGCGACATAAAGGGAGCAAGTCCTTTTGGCGATATGGAGGTAATCAAGCAACTGACGCCAAGCGAAAGCGCTGAAGATGTCGACGTATTCATTGCGCCTCAGCTGGTGCTCAATATGGCTGTCGATGAAATCATGAAGGTCGAGGACGAGGATAATCTCGTTAATGAGTATAAGATTAACCTGGATGAATTCTCTGTCAAATCTAAGGATGGAAAAATCTTACCTGCAATCTCCTCTTTCGACTCGGAGAAGAGGGTTTGTACGCTCGACTTGGACGAGCCTCTGGAAGGTAAGTGCGATTATGAGGTCTATGCTAAGGTATCGTTTATGAAGAGAGTAGGTGGCTCGTGGAGGGTGGTTACTGATGAGAATGGTAAAACACCTGTTGTGGAGGAACAACGTGTTACTTTTAAGTCGGGAACGCGACCCGACCATATACTCACGCAGCATATCATTTGTAGCTACCCAGCTGATGGTCAGTGCAATTTCTATCCGAAGGAGTATGATAAAGCCTATTTGGCTACAAAGACTAACTATGGCTATCTGTTTCAACCCGCTAATGCCGATGGTGATGGTATTCCTGAGGGATTTAAGCAGGTGGCTCAAATCAAAACAAAGCAAAACAGCCAAGTCAAGGATGTCAATTTTTCCTATACGACAGGTGCTGACTGTGGCGGTATCGCTGGTGCAAAGACCTACATAGAGATTCCTGTCGGTAGTCTCGGATTAAAGAACGATGCTATCTACTCGTTGTCGATTGTTAATAAACCTCTGCATGTGGCATCTGATTTTGAGAATATCAAGGCAACGGATACGAAATCGGATGCTGGTGGCGATGTGACTCTAACTACAAATGAGGCGACATCAGATCTCGCTATTCATGAAACGACACTGATTTGCTCTGCCGATTTCAGAACAAGTAACTATTCGACTTTCATGGAGAAAATGAAAGATTTCAAATTAACCCAATCCTATGCCTATCAGATTTTTTCTTTAGCAAATGGTATTACTGCTAATATCGAAAATTCTTCTGAGGGTACTTTCGATATGTTTGAATATCATGATTCGGAGTCCAATCTGGTCGTGGTCGAGCCTGATTATAAATCTACATATTGGTACACAACTTATGTGGCACCTCTTTTTTATGACAATAAATCGGTATCCAATATCATCGGCAAGATATTGTCCCCTCCTCTTAATAGCGTGACTATGGTTACTAACAACGAATCGATGAGGATGGTCAACTTGATTTCTCCTGAATTGAAGCACTATGCTACTGCCGTTAACTCTTCTGCGTATGCCATCTACTGCGAGATGTCAGATAATCGTGAGAAAGTGTCCAATTTGGTTGTCTCTAAAGGATTTACTGAGTCATCTGAACTTGCTAAATTCTTGAGTTCTGATAATATCCCAATAATGACTTTTGGAAATTATCCTCTGCTCTTCAAATATATTCTTCCAGGTAAGAGGGTCGTTACATCGACCTATAAACTTGATGTCGAGGTGAACAAATAGTAATTTTTTAGTGATCAATTCAATAATCGTCATATGAAGTCTCTTATTCTCATACTGATCTTATTTCTGATAACAGTCAATAGCGTTGCGCAACAACCCTATTACGTCGTGAAAGTCAATAACAACGCAAGCTTCAGAAAGGATTGTGTCCTTTCTGATAAACCTAAGTGGGGAACGTGCGATTATGTATGGACAATTGGTAGTAATGAAACTACAACAAATTCAAAGAGCACTTATAGCATAGCTCCTCATGTGCGAGCAAAGCTTGAAGATTATAAACCAACAGATTTTTACGAATCTGTAGAGTTAAAAATGACATACCATCCAGAAAATTTAGGAGGACATACTGGGACGACTGAGTTGACTATTAATGCCAATGGAAAAGTGACAGGATTAGAAAATGGTAATACAGTAAGTGTTGAGCATCACTGTGGGATGCACAACAACCATATGTGGGTTACTCCCTATATTGAGGTTGATGATCCGGTTTATATACGAAACGAAGATGGTAATAGAGTCATCCCTGTCGGTTATACTGATAGAAATAAACTCAAACTGCATATCGACCCGTGTAGCTTTAAAAATTCAAATTCTCTCGAGTTGCAAGTTATTTATGATGATATGTATCATAAAGTGAATAGCTATGAGGGAACTTTGAAACCAGGAGAAACAATAAAAATCGGATATGATGATATTTTTGGAACCAACTATAATGAGAACTACTTAAATCATATAGGAAAAACGTTGAAATTCCAGGTTGTAAAGACTATGATTGATGGCGAAAAACAAGGGAGTAATGAGTTGCATGTTTTGTTCTACAAGGAAGCCCCTGATTTTTCTGTCCAGACCTATACTCCAGCTTGCAAACAAGATGGAGTGTTCAAATATGCTACTATTACATTGAAAAATCGCGACGATGAAGTTTTTGTGTGGGATGAAAATGTAAAATCATCTATTTGTACCTGGGATGTGCTTGATGAGAAGGGGAGTCTTAATAGATTCGATTCTGTGGAGAGAGTGGAACAAGGGGTGTATAAACTAAATTGGGGAGCCACATTTACAATTACTCAAGCTAAATCAATTCAATTGTCCAGTGTGACTATGGTAGATTCTTCAGTGGTGAATGCTGAGGGATTTGATTATGCAAAAGAAGTAAAGCCTAAAATCGATGAACCAAAAAATGTAGTCATCAAAGAAGAAAACAAAACCAAAGTCGACAATGCCTCTGTAACGCAATTCACTCCTATGAGAAGTTATTTCGGCGGGTATGACAACATAACGACTAATCAAGAAAAATACCAAGCATCGATTATTATTAGTGACTATTCTGAAAATTCAGAGATATCTGGAGCGACTTTGCGCTATAGAAAAGCTGGCACTTCAGATGAAAATTCTAAATCAACGCTCGTAATGCCAACGACGGATCAGGAACTTGAAGAAATAATAAATAAAATTTCAGAAAAATGCGCTGATGATATTATTAATGAAAAACCAGATTGGAAGAACTATTATCGTGAACACTACTTTAATGACAAGTTTAAACCTTTGAAATATGGTTATTATTCAGCACCTAAAATTACTAAATCAGACAAAATTGTGTTGTCAATGAGTGTTGTGCGTCTGATAGTAAAATTATCGGACAATAAATACAGAATTACTTCTGCTTCTCCGTATTTCGCTAGTGAAACCATTGCAGAATCAAGTGCTACTGCAACTAATGGATATTCTTTTTGCGATATTACTGGTTTGGATAAGGCCTTCTATAATTCATGGAGTAAGAATGTTGATTTGACAAGTTTCACTTCATATGACCCGCGAATGAACGCTGAGAATTCTTTTGTGCTCTTAGAAAAGAATCCTCCTCAAAAACAACATCTCTCCCATATTTATCTGAAAAATTCAGATGGCAGTTATGAGTACCAATATCAAGTGGATCAAGAATCGTCAATAACAGTTGTTCTCATTGAATCCCAAGAAAGAGACTATTCATGCGTTAACCGAATCGGTTCATGTTTACTATGTATAGGAAAAGGAACGTACTATACAATGAACTTCGATTCTGACAGAAATTTTCCTTATGGAGGAGGCAGAGTTTTTTCAAAACTGACTGTAGAGGGTAGTTACCAACAGTCTGTAATGAATAATTATGGAAAATGCGTAGCTGTAAGAACAATTCTAAAAGAGGATAGGTATTGCATATATGCTACAAACTCAACAAATCAAAAGAAGTGGACTCTTACTTCTCGCGAGGTCGAACTATTGGGAATAGACAATGATTTTGTATACTTAAAGGACACGCGAGATGGTCATACCTATAGACTCTCCTTCAATGATCCTGACGGCGAAATATATTTCGAGTTAGATAGAGATACAGTGTTTCAGCAATGGTTAAAAGAAGGAAAAGGTTTTAAAGAAATTGAAGAAGCATATAAACAATTTAAAATCGACGAGTATAAAGCTCATAATATTGGCTATCAACTCGATGTGGAAGGTAATACTATATACAATGTTTGGCTTGTGGACTCCGACGGATGCGAGACTGATAAGATAAATGTTGAGGTTAAAGTTCCTGACAACCTCCTCACTCATAAGATCATTAAGGATCCAACTGATAATTGTTCTAAGGATGGTAAGGTCATAATAAGTACTATAATTAAAGGAATTGAGTTCAAAGTCTGGAAATCAGGTGAAGATGAGCAACATAAGTTAAAATACGATGAACATGTCGAATTTGATAATTTGGGCATGAATGATAGTATTATTGAATATTGTTATTCAGATCCCAAGGATAATAAGGGTAAGAATGGTAAATATCTAATTCATTTCCAACATACATCTAATATACCCAAAATCACAGAAATTCTCCCTGAGACCAAATGCAGAAATGGTGTCATAATAATCTATAGTAATAAACTGTCAGATACATATAATGTATACAAAAATACAGAGAAAATATGCTCCTCTACTTACGGGAAATATATTAGCAATCTGGAACAGGGCACTTACTATGCAACGATAAACTATAAAAATGAGGGTTGTGCGTCTCCTCAAAGTAAGGTTCAAGTTAAT
>JABUTU010000024.1 GCA_021443545.1 Marinilabiliaceae bacterium
TCCATCACATACGCCTCACTCTCCAGTTCAGGATGGCGTTCGAATTCTGGTGATGGATAGACATATGCGGATAAAATTGAGTGTAAGAAATATCTAATATTTATTACATGCACCAATTAGTGCTATCTTTGAGATAGACTACCCTCGTTTTTTCAATACCATATTGGGAAGCAAAACAGCCGTTTCAGGAGTATCTTTTGAGGCTTCTTGCGGTCGCCATGCAACTACAAAACGAACAGATGCAGAAACAACATCATACCCTCTCTCCGCCCATTTGGAAAGAGTCTCTTTCATCTTAATCGACAATTTAGCGACAGGCAATCCTGACCCTGACGGATACAATACATCATCTTTACATACTAAAGAATCGCCACCCTTAAGTTTAAGAACCTCAGATTTCCGTATGGTGAAAAAGCCTAAATTCACATCCTTGTGCGACAACTGCAAAACCACCTCATCTGGCATCTCGTAAAGATGTTCATCCACAACTTGCATATTGGCAGGCAGTCGGTCAAAAAGATGTCCATTAGTGTGAATAAAAAGATGTTTTTTAGCTCTGGTCATACCGACATAATATAGACGAATCAAAGCATCATCGGCCACCTTATTCTTTGTAAGCATCATATAGACATCGTCAAACTCTCTACCCTTCGAACGATGGATGGTTGAGACGACTATCCTGGCATCCGTCAAATCGCAAAAATTCTCTATCTTCGATTCATAGAGACACTCCTTAAAATCTGACAGATACTTTATTTTTGTTGTTTTCTCAAACAATTCCCAACATTTTCTGACATACTGCAACGAAGTACTTCCATCATACGACTTCATGGTCATAAACTTTACCTTCTCCCAAACTTCGTCAGCGATGACTGTAGCTCCTCTTATCTCCTTTTCGATATTCTTCAAGAAGAAACGCACTTCGGCTAATTTCCAAAATGGGAAATCATCCATCGACTGTATGAGCTTGGCCTTCATGCCGTAACTGCGCAACAATGCGACAAGAATAACAGCCTCTTCGTTGGTTTGCGTCAGTACAGACACCTGTCCTTGAGACCCATTCCTTCGCAGTTCATCAACTATCGGATGATACAAATAATGAGACGAGTGATGCGTCACCTGAACCCATCCATCATCCTTACTGATGGCAACTATGGGCTTGCTCTTAAGCCTTACGCTAATGTTTCGAACAAAATCATTCGCTACCGACACTACCTGAGGGCAACTGCGATAGTTATCCGTCATTTCAACCAACTTTCCGTTATGCTTTCTCAGAAGTTCAGACATATACTTGGAGTCCGACCCTCTGAACCCAAAAATATTCTGGTCATCGTCACCGACTGCGATTACACGCATATCCTCGTTGTTGCCCATCAAAGCCTCAACCAAAGCATATTCATCTTCGCTCATATCTTGACACTCATCAATCACGAGCACTACCTTACCTATCTTATTTGGCTCTACATCACCTTTGCGAATCATCTCAGAAGCTCTTGCAACCACACTCTCTGAATCTTCAAGACTTCCCATAAGGCCTAACAGATCAAAACAATAGGAATGAAATGTTTTAATCTCAACAAAGTGAGCAGCATTACCAATGAGTTGCATTAAACGCTGCTTGAACTCCATTGCAGCTGCACGAGAGAATGTTAACATTAAGAGCTGCTCATGCTTTACATCTTCCATTTGGAGAATTGAGGCCAATTTATGAACAAGCAACATTGTCTTTCCACTACCTGGACCAGCTGCAACTACTATCACACGCGACTCCTTATCAGAGATTATAGACATCTGGCGTTCAGAGAGTTTAGAATAAATCTGCTTATATCTCTGAGGAGTCAGATTTCTTTGTATCTCCGTCTCTCTACCTCCTTTAAAATAGAGAGATATGAACTTCTTGTAGTCCATATTAAAGTAATCATGAACATACATAAGTGCTGCATCATAGTCTTTTACCATAAGATTTGCATACTCTCCTACGATATGTATTTGTTGGATTTTCTGCTTATAGAACTCATCCAGCATCCTATAGTCTTCCTTCTTGTATTTCAACGTCTTCTCCTTCAGACGACGTATTTTCATTGCGTTATAAAGGACCAAGAATCCTCCATCTAATTTTAATGCTCCTATCTTCGCAAGATATAAGAGTGACTCCTCTAATTCTTCAAGATGAATCTCCTGCCCAACGTTGAATAACGATTGAGACATCATCCCCTTCACTTCGTCAAGAAGAACAACAACAGAGAATTGAACTGCCTTCTTTTTCTTTTCATCTTCCGTCATCTTCTCGACATAACAAAACATCCTCTCAATAATACATTTGCATATCTCTATTCTTTGCTGAAAGAGCTTTAATATCTTTTCTCCATCTAATTTTGTTGACAAGTTCAGGACATTCAAATCGTCCTGCGTTTTGGTCAAATACCCTTTAATAGTGAGGAAGAACAATATTGTACGTATATCCTTCTCGGTAGATGATTCTATACCACCCTTAACTGCATTATCGTTAATTTGCTTAGTTGAAATCTTCAACGACCCACCATTAAATTGTTTCAGGATAAAGCCTTCCAATCGCGCAAAGCGGTCAAGGAGTGAACGCGACTTACGAGCTGTATCGCCATCCACCACAAATGCTGTAATATCCTTGGTATCTGCCAGAATACCTTCCTGTCGCATCCTCTCGACAACAGATATCACATCGTCTTTTCTAAGGCCTAAGATATCAGCAAGATAGTCCACCCTACTCTCAGCCTCTTCGTTTTGAGCTTTAGAAATGTATTTTTCTGAAATAAGAGATTTAATAACCCTGATAGCCTTCTCCACATCCTTCTCGTCAAAGAGCACCGACTCGCAGATTCTCTTCCTCGCCTCCTCCATATTATTAACAGTGATACCCGTAGCATAAACATGTGGCACATTAGTCCCACGCTCTACGTAACCACACTGTTCCAACGCTGATATAGCTGTTCTCACTCGGGTCTCAATATCGCTCACACTATCGTCCCAACCTGCATGTCGCGCAATCTCCAATGCTGAACAACAGACCAAATCCCGTTGTCTTGTCATATCTTTAATTGACTTCCATACCTGTTGAATCTCACTTATGCTAAGCTTAGTCTGATTGAGAAGAATGAAATGCTTATCCAAGTCATTGTCGTTGTAAAGCACAAAACAGCGTGCTGACAATTCAGGATTACGGCCTGCTCGTCCAGCCTCTTGCACGTAATTCTCCAACGAATCAGATATATCATAATGAACAACCAAACCGACATCACTCTTATCCACTCCCATGCCAAAGGCAGATGTTGCAACAATGATTGAAACCTTTCCCGACATAAAAGCATCCTGATTCTCCACTTTTTTGTCGCGCTCCATCTTACCATTAAATGGCAATGCAGCATAGCCATCACGAGTCAATCTTTTTGCTATATCTTCAGTTCGTTTAGTACGCGATACATACACAATGGTCGGCGTATCACTTTGAGATATAAGATTTCGCAACTTGATATATTTATCTTCATCTGTGTCGGTATGAATCACCGAATATTTTAGGTTTTTTCGCGAAGCAGAGGATGCAAAAATCTCAAGATTAATACCAAGCATACGATTAAAGTAATCGCATATATCTTGAATCACCTTTTGCTTTGCTGTCGCAGTGAAACAAGATACAGGGATAGGATACTTGAGAGACTTCTTCTCCTGGTACTCTTTGATAAACTTACCTATATAGAGATAGTCCACCCTAAAATCCTGTCCCCAAGACGAAAAACAGTGACTCTCGTCAATCACAAATCTAACAACATTCCTCACCAATAGAATTCGCTCTATTGTCTTGGATCGTAGCATCTCAGGCGCTATATATAGAATCGATGCATCACCATTCATCACTCGTTGAATTGCCAAAGAACGTGATATGGGGTCTAACAAACCATTTATGGTCTCAGCATCAGCTATCCCCCTTTGAGCAAGATTATCAACCTGATCCTTCATCAACGACTGTAAGGGTGAGATTACGATGGTTAAACCATGCACTGACTTACCCGCCATCAATGCTGGCAACTGAAAGGTCAGCGACTTTCCACCTCCTGTGGGGAATATGGCAAGCAACGATTTCCCCTGAACAGCAGCCTCCGCTGCTCTCTGCTGCAAAGGCTCTCCGTCGTATGTCCGGAACGCATCATATCCAAACATACTCTTCAAATTATGGTGAACATCACTATACGTGTTACAGTAAACACAACCTTGACGGCACTTGACTGCTCGCAATGAATTTACGACATATTCGACATTGGGATATGTATGTAATACCCAACCAGGCGTAATGGAATAATGATTCTGTGTGTCTATTAGAGCCAAAGCATAGGCCAACTCACACGGATAGTTACTTATAAGGTTCTCTATATCTGCATTAACACAAATCTTAGTACCATATACATCTCTTATCAGACCAGACAAATCATTCGCTTCATCTTGTGCTCCCACCATTTGCAAGAAGCCTCTGAACTCATCGTGAGGATATAAAAGCGAGGTAAAAATACGCTGTTTGTCATCTTCAAGCGAATTCCATTTTGCAATCTCCTCCCTAAGAAGACCCTGAGCCTTCATACAATCGTTTACAGGATTATTCAAATGCTCTGTGACAAGTTTGTCATCCTTTACCAACCTATGATATGGGCGTTCTGCAAAAAGAATGGGCGACATATAGAGCGTATCAACTAATATAGCTGATATATGCTCATCTTTCCAAAGATACTTTGCATCGTGATGTATGATATTATGTCCACAGACGAAATCTACACCCGACAAAAAAATCAAAAGTTCTTGCTTTGAGGCATTTCTATATTTTGCTCCATCATATCTGATAGCACCTATATCATGAATCTTCTTATCATTCAGACCTACCTCAATATCAATAAATGCCCATTTATCTCTATCTGGACAAGCGATATCCTCCCTCTTGGAAATGTCTTCGGCATCTCCTTTACCACTAAAGTTTAATACCTTATCCCAGAACGACATATCTTGTAAAGCGCAAATTATCTTCTACGCGACTGAATATACGAAATTTTCAGACAATATTTACAATTCAAGTCAATATTCTCTGAAAAAGATAGCGAATCATTGTTCTCCACAACGAACAAAGTAAAATTTCAATAGAGACTTCACATCAGTCCCGTCGACAAAAAAGAATGGAACATAATACATCTTCATAGGTAAGAAGACAAACTATTCAAAAGCTTTCCATACCGACTCATCAGGTAACGGAGCCTCGATGGTAATCATTTCGTCTTTAACAGGATGCTTAAATACCAATCGGCGTGAATGAAGATTAATGCCCCCCCCATCGTTTGAGCGCTTAGAACCATACTTCAAGTCACCACGAATAGGACATCCAATGCGTGATAGTTGAGCTCTGATCTGATGATGACGTCCAGTCTGAAGTTCCACCTCAAGAAGATTGATATTGGGAGTCGACGATAGTAACTTATAGCTGAGTACTGCCTCCTTATAACCAGTACGAGGGCTGATGGATACATTAGTGCGGTTCTTCTCCTCATTCTTCGACATATAATGATGAAGCTCCTCTGCCTCTTGCGGAGGTCGGTTCTGGGTAATCGCCCAATAAATCTTCTTAACCGTATGATTCTTGAACATTTCGTTCAGACGCGCTAAAGCCTTACTCGTCCGTGCAAAGAGAACCACACCTGAAACAGGACGGTCGATGCGATGAACAATCCCCAAGAAAACATCTCCAGGCTTATTATACTTAACCTTTATGTAATCCTTCACATCATCAGCCAATGTCCTATCACCAGTCTTGTCGCTTTGTACAATCTCACCAGCACGCTTATTTACAGCAATTATATGATTATCTTCGTAAAGTATTTCCATATTGAAAAAACAAAATCAATACTGTTCCTTGTCGTTTGGGAAATCCGACGACTTAACATCTGCGACATAAGAACTTACTGCAGCTGATATATCTTCATACAGATGCATATAACGACGGAGAAAACGAGGCGAGAAACCATTTGTTATACCTAACATATCATGAAGCACCAACACCTGACCATCAACACCAGAACCTGCGCCTATGCCTATTACTGGTATTGTCAACTCTTTGGCTACTCGTTCTGCCAATGATGCAGGAATCTTCTCAAGAACCACTGAAAAGCAACCTGCCTCCTCCAAAAGGTGAGCGTCACGCACCAGCTTATTCGCTTCAGCCTCCTCTCTTGCGCGGACTGTATATGTCCCGAACTTATGTATAGACTGAGGTGTAAGGCCGAGATGTCCCATTATAGGAATTCCAGCTGAAAGAATGCGTTGCACACTCTCTAAAATTTCCTCTCCGCCCTCTATCTTAATAGCATCAGCACCTGTCTCCTTCATGATACGGATGGCCGAGGATAACGCCTGTTTTGAATTGCCCTGATAAGTTCCAAAAGGCAGATCAACAACTATCAGAGCCCTTTTCACAGCTCTTGCTACTGATGCACCATGATATATCATTTGGTCTAGTGTAATTGGCAATGTAGTTTCCCATCCCGCCATTACATTAGACGCAGAATCTCCAACAAGAATCGCATCTATTCCCGCTTCATCAACTATACGCGCCAATGAATAGTCATATGAAGTGAGCATTGATATCTTTTCTCCATTCTGTTTCATCTGAGCGAAACTGAATGTGGTAACCTTCTTTATAGGTGTCGAAACAATTGCTGATGACATAATATTAACAAAAATATTTAATCGTCAATCTCTATTGAATCCTCAAACTCTTTTTTCCCAGAACGATAATGATCCTGCGCTGTCTCAGTGTTCTTCAAAATATTGAACAACAACTCTCTCGAACGGAACAACTGCGCCTTAACTGTTCCCAAAGGTAACTCTAATTGTTCAGCGATCTCTTCATACGACAATTCTTGGAAATAGCGCATCTCTACAAGTGTCCGATAACGCGGCTTCAGCTTCTGAACCACAGTCCTAACAAGGTCAGCAATCTGCGATTTCACCATAGCTTCAGCTGGATCAAGGCCATCGTCACAAATCGTCATAGGCTTGCTATCCTCTTTATCGTCATCACCATCGATTGAGACAATAAAGCCCTTCTTCTTTCTTAGAAAGTCTATTCCGTTATTTGATGCAATCTTAAACAACCAAGTTGAGAATGCATAATTAGGAGAGTACTGACGGATATTCTTAAACGCCTTTCCAAAAGCCTCTATCGTCAGATCCTCTGCATCACTCTTGTTGTTAACCATCTTAAGCAACATAAAATATATAGAATCTCGATAGCGTGCGAGAAGTTCAGCATACGCCTTCTGATCTCCTGATATTGCCCGTCCAACCAACTCCAAGTCGTACTTCGCCTTATCGGAATAGCTTGTTGTAGGCACCTTGTCGGCAAACTCAATTACATCTTCTTCTTTTATTTCCATCTGTTAGAACTTTTAGTACTAAAACCAAATACCCATGCGCATAGCTGAACCCATGGCATAAAGATATCTGCTAGTATTGTCCATAACCATAAATGCGACTCGCGCATCCGTGAAGCAGCTATAAACAATGATATATGCATCAAAAGCCATCTCAAAAAAATCAAGACAGCTACTGAGATTCTAATTTGCAAAGATTCAAAAAATAACAATACAAACAAACTACCCCACAAGAATAGTTGTCGCGTTATAATTTCAGAACACAATAAAAGTTTTATTGTAAAACGATAATGCGACGCTGTAGTCATATGGCGCGACTTCTGGACTGCCCATTGATACCACGTTCGTTTCGGTTCACTTAATGTCTGTGACTCCTCTGAAAACGATATCACACAATTCTTCCTCGTTGCGACTTCTGAAATGAACATATCATCGTCACCTGAAAGTATCTTATAGTTTGACCTAAATTTCGAACTGCTTTCGTACAAACTCTTGGTATATGACAAGTTTCGTCCGACTCCCATAAACGGCCTAAACGCACGCGCATAACCAAAATATTGCACAGCATTGAAAAATGTTTCAAAACGAATAAACAGATTTAACAGCCCTGGATGTTTAGCATATTTACCATAACCTATCACCATCTGCCTCTTAGGTCCAACGTTATATCCCTCCATCATCGTAGCTACCCACTTGTCGGAGACTGGAATACAATCGGCATCAGTAAACAACATATGCTCATACTTTGCTGCCTTAATTCCAACTGTTAGCGCTAATTTTTTTCCATGTGAATAGCGACTATCAGTAGGTATCGACGTGTAATACAACGATGGATAACGACTATGCATATTTGCAAGAACCATCTGCGTATCATCCGTCGAAGCATCGTCTACTATGATTACCTGAATATCGGCTTCGTAGGTCTGATTGATTAGATGAGGAATCAAATGTTTCAGGTTCTCCGACTCATTACGAGCACATACAATTATGCTGACAGGCATAGCTTGTATGTCTTGCTTTGCATCAGCGTCCTTCTTGTGCGACCTGACACGAAACATAAAAAAAGCCCAGTAAAATAGCTGAAACAATCCTACTGACAGCAACAATGTTAATATACTGAGTGTTATTACGTCCAAACTAATCACGAAATAATTCATTGTCTTTTTCTCCTTATTTTTTGTAACTTTACAAGCACAAAAACGTAAAGACGTGCAAACATAAGAAATTTTACACATCTACACAAAAAATATCTAATCTTTTTTAATATAAGAATTCGTGATTTTACCTATCGTTCAATACGGACACAAGGTCTTGCGACAAGAGACTTCTGAAGTAGGAGCTGACTATCAGGATCTGAAACAACTTATTACAAATATGTGGGAGACTATGTACAAGGCTGAGGGATGCGGCCTTGCAGCACCTCAAATTGGTCTCAGTTTGAGAATCTTCGTTGTCGATGCGAACGAACTCAGTGAATCATACCCCGAAACAGCAGGATTCACAAAAACCTTTATTAACCCTGAAATTATTGAAAGAAGTGAAGAGATGATTCCCTTCAAAGAGGGGTGTCTTAGCCTCCCGGGCATCTCTGAACAAGTCATGCGCCACAAGAGAATACGCATAAAGTATCTTGATGAGAATCTACAACCTCACGACGACATAATCGAGGGTGTGTGTGCAGTATGCGTGCAGCACGAGTATGATCATATTGAAGGGAAACTCTTCGTCGACCACATAGGACCCTTGAAGAGAAGAATACTCAAGAATAAACTCACCAATATTTCTAAGGGGAAGGCTGGTGCTCACTATAGAATTACCATCCCTTGATAATCTCTACTCTCTTGGTTAAAAGCAATAAAATAGGAATTATTATCCATCTTGGCGTCTGGCTTGCTCTTATTTCCATTCCCCTCTTGATTCAGATTGAGAGCGAAGGACTTAATTTCAGGATGATGTCGCATATATGGGTTATGCTATTTGGTCTAATGGCTACATTTTACGCCAACTACCTTTTTGGCATCGACAATCTCCTATACCGAAAGCGTACAATATTGTTTATTCTATTCAATATAGTTGTCTTCTTCTTTTTACACTATTTCAACGATTTCATTAACGATTTGATTCAAGGGGTGTTTGAGAACCGTCCTCGAAGACGTAATCATGGTCCGAACGTTGCAGTCAGAAGCATGTTTCTCTACACCGACTTCATATACTACGCATTGGGCGTTGGAGCTGCTTTGGCTTGTAGGTACGCTGGACGTGTCTCGGATATTGAGAAAGAACGCGAAATACTTCAAAACGAAAAACTGGAGAATGAGATTAACCTCTTGAAATATCAACTTCAGCCTCACTTCTTTTTCAACACTCTGAACAACATATATAGTCTCATCGGACTATCCCCGAATGACGCTCAGAAAGCTGTCCATAGCCTTAGCAAAATGATGAGATATGTCCTATACGACAATACAGCACAACGAATAAGTCTGAAGAGCGAGATTGATTTCATAGAGAACTATTGCCGACTAAAAAAACTCAGTCTTAACGACAGAGTCCACATTTCAATGTCATTCCCTGAAGATACCAGGAACATCACCCTGCCGCCTCTCCTGTTGATACCTCTCGTAGAAAACGCTTTCAAGCATAGCACTACACCCGACAAGGAGAGCATGATAGAACTCAACTTATCATTAGATAAGAATGACACTATATCTTTCATTGTCCGCAACACAATAGCACCTAAGCAGGGCAATGAAGATAGGAGCCACTCAGGAATAGGCCTTAACAACCTGAAAAAGTTGCTTGACCTTCAGTACCCTAATGGAAGATACTCTCTTAAAACAGGAGAATCGCAAGAAGGCATATTTGAAGCGACGCTGACTCTGAAACAATAATATTATTGACACATTTTCCCCATTACATTCTGACGTTTTGACAAACGACACATTAAGTGTGCCCTGTTTGCCTATACTGTTTTATGACATATTGTCATACCACACGCTTTTAATCATTTTGGCACAGCTATTGAAACAAAGTTAGTCAGATGCTTCATTTACGATGCATATCAAACGAGAATAAACAATAAAAACATACAACAATGGGAAAGATAATTGGTATCGACCTTGGCACCACAAACTCGTGTGTTGCCGTAATGGAAGGCAATGAGCCTATAGTAATCACCAACAGTGAAGGAGATAGAACCACTCCTTCAGTAGTCGCTTTCGTAGATGGTGGCGAACGCAAGGTTGGAAAGCCTGCAAAGCGACAGGCCGTAACGAACCCTCACAAGACGGTATACTCAATCAAGAGATTTATGGGTGAGACTCACGATCGTCTTGCTAACGAAATTTCTCGCGTACCATATAAGGTTACAAAGGGAGACAATAACACTCCTCGCGTCGACATAGATGGTCGTCTCTACTCTCCTCAGGAGATATCTGCAATGATTCTCCAAAAGATGAAGAAAACAGCTGAGGAATTCCTTGGCCAAGAGGTCACAGAGGCAGTCATCACCGTTCCTGCATACTTCAACGACTCACAACGTCAAGCTACGAAAGAGGCTGGCGAAATTGCCGGACTCAAAGTGCGTCGCATAGTAAATGAGCCAACAGCTGCAGCCCTCGCTTATGGCCTCGATAAGAAGTCGCAAGATATGAAAATCGTAGTCTTCGACTGCGGTGGTGGCACTCATGATGTTTCCGTTCTTGAACTCGGCGATGGTGTATTTGAAGTTAAGTCTACAGATGGCGATACGCACCTCGGAGGCGACGACTTTGACAACAAGATTATCGACTTCTTAGCTGATGAGTTCCAGAAAGAACAGGGCATCGACCTTCGCAAAGACCCTGTAGCTCTACAACGTCTCAAAGAGGCTGCAGAAAAAGCTAAAATCGAATTATCAAGCTCTACATCCACAGAGATCAACCTCCCTTACATTATACCAGTCAATGGTATACCTCAACACTTGGTCACAACACTCACACGTGCCAAGTTCGAGCAATTAGTTGACGACCTTGTACAACGTACAATAGCTCCTTGTCGCTCAGCACTCGAAAGCGCAGGTCTCACAGTAAGCGACATCAACGAAGTTATTCTTGTAGGTGGTTCGACACGTATCCCAGCAATACAATCAGCTGTTGAGAAATTCTTCGGCAAAGCTCCTTCAAAGGGCGTTAACCCTGACGAAGTTGTAGCAATCGGTGCCTCTATCCAGGGTGCAGTTCTTACGGGTGAGGTTAAGGATGTACTTCTGCTTGATGTTACACCTCTATCTCTTGGTATCGAGACTATGGGTGGTGTGATGACAAAACTCATCGATGCGAACACTACCATTCCGACCAAGAAGAGTCAGGTCTTCTCGACAGCTGCTGATAACCAGCCTTCAGTGGAGATTAACGTTCTTCAAGGAGAGCGGCCTATGGCAGCACAGAACAAGAGTCTCGGTCGTTTCCATCTCGATTCAATTCCACCAGCACCACGAGGCGTTCCTCAAATTGAAGTTACATTCGACATCGATGCTAATGGTATCCTTAATGTATCGGCAAAAGATAAGGCAACAGGCAAGGAACAGAATATTCGTATCGAGGCTTCATCTGGTCTCTCTGAGGACGAAATCAAGCGCATGAAGGCTGAAGCTGAGGCTAATGCTGATGCCGACAAGGCGCAGAAAGAGCGTGTTGAGAAAATCAATGCTGCAGACAGTATGATTTTCCAGACAGAGAAACAACTCAAGGAGTTTGGCGACAAGATTCCAGCAGATAAGAAAGCGCCTATTGAAGGAGCACTCTCTAAGCTCAAAGATGCTCACCAAAAACAAGACATTGCAGCTATCGATGCAGCAATGAACGAACTTCAAACAGTGTTCCAGGCTGCAAGTCAGGATATGTACAACGCTGCAGGCGGCGCACAAGGACCACAAGGCGGTCCTCAGGGCCCTCAGGGTGGCCCTCAGGGTGGCAACAACCAAGGCGACGTCACAGATGTCGACTTCGAAGAGGTGAAGTAATATAAGACGTTTGTTTTTATCCCTTAAATAATGATAGCGTGTAATCAATGGAGGTTACACGCTATTGTTTTATCCGGAATAGAGGACATTCAACTTATCTTTCCAAGCAGATATTCTCTTGTTCGTGGATCGTCAGGCGTTGAGAACATCTTTTCCGTAGAACCGCTCTCCACCAACTCACCAAGATACATGAAGAGGGAGTGATTGCTCACTCGCATTGCCTGCCCCATATTGTGCGTGACAATCACGATGGTTACGTCATTCTTCAACTCTGTGATAAGTTTTTCTATTGTCTGTGTGGCGATAGGGTCGAGGGCAGAAGTCGGTTCGTCCATAAGCAGCACTTTGGGGCGTAATGCCAAGGCACGTGCTATACAAAGCCGTTGCATCTGTCCGCCAGAGAGGAATGTGCCACGCTTCTTCGTTACGTCTTTCACTTCATCCCAAAGTCCTACTGCAGTGAGTTCCCTTTCTACTATCTCACCCTTCTGTGCCTTGCTCAGTTTGATACCATTAAGCATATAGCCAGCGAGGACATTATCTGCGATACTCATTGTAGGAAAAGGGTTAGGGCGCTGGAAGACCATACCGATATTACGTCTTACAATCATAGGTTCTTGTTGCAGTAAATTACTACCGTTGAACACTATTTCTCCCTCAACGCGAATATTAGGGTAGATATTATGCATGAGATTGATTGCACGAAGCAGTGTACTTTTGCCACATCCAGAAGGTCCCATAATGGCAGTCACCTTATTGCGCTCTATTGATGTTGTTACATCGGTTACAGCCCTCTTTGACGAAGTATAGCTAACCGAGAGATTTTTGATGTCAAGAATACTGTTTGTCATACTGTAAATTTGCGTTCTATGTATTTAGCTAAGAAGTTTAGGGTGAGGACGAGCAGTAGAAGAAATAGTGCTGCACTCCAAACGAGATTCTGGAGATTGGCATCTGTCCAAAATTCCCATATCATCAGTGGAACGGCGCTCATCGGCTTTGTCATGTCCCAACGTATGGTTGCGCATCCAAGAGCTGTGAACATCAGCGGTGCTGTCTCACCAATCACTCTCGATATGGCAAGGAGAATGCCAGTGAATACTCCACCAAAAGCATTGGGCAGAAGTACACGGAATACCGTTGTGGGAAAACTTGCCCCTAACGCCACGGATGCTTCCCTGAGCGTGGGCGGCACGATGTT
>JABUTU010000051.1 GCA_021443545.1 Marinilabiliaceae bacterium
AAAATAATAAACTCCAAACAATATGGAAAAAATTAAAGAACAAATTGGCCTGATAGCCGAGAGCATAGAGACGGGAATAGACCTTATTCTAATCACTATGGCACGTGGTGACTACGAAGGAACGCAACGTGTTCTTCGTCACATTCGCCAGACTACCTCTGAACTGAAGCAGATAGCTTTGTGCCTCGACGCATCAGAGGAAGATAATTATACTGCCGAAGAAGAAGCCTCTCATAAGTCTCCAAAGAACTAAACTAATCCTTTAAGGCAATGAACATGACATCATTCTTCCAACAGCTCTTCAGAACGAAGAAGGTGGCGCAAGAGAGGCGTATCGTACGTCAGGTTATAGACCTCCTTCGTCAGACTGAGAGTATGACCAGTCACGACCTGGCAGATTGGCGCGAGGCATGGAGGTCAGCCATCAACATCGAACATCCAGATCGCACCAAGCTATATCGCATCTACAGGGATGTGCTCATCGACTTGCATCTCTCAGGCTGCATTGACCAGCGCAAGGGATTCGCTCTTGCACGCTCTTTCATGCTTGTTGACGAAGAGGGTACTCGTAATAAGGATGCTGAACGTCTCTTCGATAATACGTGGTTCAAGAGTCTGATGTCACACATCATTGATAGCATCTATTGGGGACACTCTCTCATTGAACTGGGTGATGTCATCATTCGTGATGGCAAGGCTGTAGAATATGACGGGGTGACTCTCATACCACGAGCTCACGTTATTCCAGAGTATCACGTGTTCGTACGTCATCAGTTGGATTCGCCATCCGCGGGCGTCAACTACCACGAGGACCCATATTCACAATGGCTCATTGAGGCAGGTGATAGCGACTCATTAGGTCTACTCCTGAAGGCAGCAACACAGACCATCCCCAAAAAGAATATGCTTGCATTCTGGGATACCTTTGGTGAGATTTTCGGAATGCCTATGCGCATTGCCAAGACCTCTTCCAGAGATCAGAGCTACATCAATGAGATTAATGATACCCTTGCCAATATGGGAGCTGCGCTCTCTGCTGTACTCCCACAGGACACGGAGATTCAGGTGGTAGAAAATGCCAAGTCTGACGCCTTCAATGTCTATGACCGTCGTATCGACAGAGCCAACTCGGAACTATCGAAGCTCATTCTCGGTCAGACCATGACCATAGAGGATGGTTCATCCCTGTCGCAGAGTCAGACCCACCTTACGGTGTTCCGCAATCTCATCGAGAAGGATTGCGACATGATTCGTGACATCATTAATAACCAACTGTTGCCTCGTATGGTTCGTCATGGCTTCGATGTGGCTGGTCTTACATTCGAATGGGATTATGCTATTGACTACACTCCAGAACAACAATTAGCCTACGAGACAATGATTAGTGACAGATACGAGGTGCCTCCGTCTTACTTCGAGGAGAAGTATGGCATACCAGTAGGACCCTCCAAGTCACTACCTATGGCTGATGACAAGACTCCTACATTAATCAAAAACATTTTCGGGTAATATGTGGCTAAAGACAGAAGACTATAGACCCTATATCGGGGAACGCATCCTGGCACTCGTCTCTGAGGCCGATGACGTGGTGCGTGCAATGGCAGAGAATGCTGCCATCGAGGAGGTGAGTGGTTATCTCCGTGCCAAGTATGATACTAAGAAGATATTTGAAGAGTACGACCCAGAGAGGCGTAATCCTATGCTTATCCAGGTGCTTGTGCACGTCACTCTCAACAACCTATACGCCTCGATGCCTAACAAGTTGGGTGCTGAAGCTCGCAGCGAACGCTATGAATCAGCTATCGCCTGGTTAAGCGAGGTAAGAGATGGACGACTACAGGTTGATCTACCTCTCATTGAGTCAGACACCGATAAGCCACACAATGGCTTTGCCGTCAACATGATGAAGAAGAACCGTTATCAGTGGTAGCCATGATAGAAACAGATATTCTTGATTACCTCAAAGAGGCATTGCCTGACTATTATGTCGGACTCTACAATGCAACTGTTTTGGAGAACAATGAGACTGAACGCGACTTTGACTTGCCTTGTGTCTTGTTGGAGTTCGACGAGATGCAGTATACTATGCTTGTCGGGGAATCACCTCGCGGCTCAGGCACTTTGAAAACACATACATTAGCTCACTACTCCGACATAGATTCTTACGAAAATGTCGATGCTATTAGCAATGAAGCTAAAATAGCTCTGTACACATGTCCCGTTGCTCAGATATGGAGCATCGGGACAATAACAGATACAAGTCATGATGAGTTGATGGACTGCGTTGTATCATTCCAAATCAAATGTTGATAACCACCGTTTAACAAGAATTTAAGCATTAATTATGAGACAATCAATGATAAGCCAAAAAGCTACGACATACATGGTATATATTGTATGTGTATTGTTGTTACTTCTTTTTACATCTTGCATCACACGCAAGTCGATCACTAATGAGCAGCATCAATCTTCTCGAACAGATACTTGCTATATTAAGGAGAGCTACTGCGACATACGGGAGGTCCCAATGGTTGATAGTGCTTACGTGCGCATGTATCTCGAGTGCGACTCTAATGGCAATGTTCTGACGAGGGAGCTCGAAAAATGGCGTGGCAGAGCATTGGCGGTTAATGTCAATGCCATTACCCCTATACCAGGCAAACGACTTATAGAGATTAAGACTATCATCGATACTATGCAGGTCGCCCATTGGCGAAATATGTACTACTCTCTTAAAGACCAACGCATCTATGAATCGTCTGATAACAAAGTAGTCATCGAGAAGAAGTCACCAACCACATTACGAACCATAATCGCATTCATAATCCTGTTGACGATAATAGCAGTATTGATTGTAGCATTCATCAAATCCAAACTGTTACCATGAGCAATCCCACCTACAGCCTTAAAATACTCCGTACCGCTCCAAAGAGGTCTGGAATACAGACCTCTGGTAGCGGTTCGCCTTATGTCGGCATTTCAATGATGGACGTATGGACTGAACTTGCAGCAGATGGCAATAGTCAGATTAATCCGTCGCACTTAGAGGCATTCGACACGGCAGAAACTGCTAATGGTAAATATGTTAACCTCAGTGCATCAGAGCAGTCGATATCTAAGAAAAAAACATTCTTGCAAGGGTTAGGCATAGGCTCAGAAGGTCTTATCACTTATGATGCTCAGACAGGTATGTTTGTCTTCAACAAGGGCATACGCTCAGCAGGTGATATAGTGGCATATAGTCAGGGAGAAGGTGGTGGTTCTGCTATTGATGAGACAACACTGTTTCAGATACTACATAGAGACGGTAACACAGACCCTCTGAGAATCATATCTAAAGACTACTTGCCATCTGACATTGGTGTTGACATGAGCACTATATGGTCAAAATTAGCTGCGAATACTACTGAACAAATCAATCTATCACATCTTACCACTGCTCTATCTGGTTATGTGTTGTCATCTTCATTAGGCGATGCTGCATATAGAGGTGTGTACGACAAGAGTAGTGTCGGACATCTTGATTGGAGTACTTATAGAGGCAATTTGATAACAAATGGAGCATTAGCTTTCTGGGATGGCAGATATAATTCATCAGCATCTAACTTGGCGTATTGCAACAAGGGTGCTTTCGGTTCTATTGTGACTAAAAACACAGGAGACTATTTGCCTATTGCAGGAGGCACCTTGACTGGTAAACTATTGCTTAAAACAAGTAGCAATCATACATCAAGAATTGACTTTTTGAACTCTGATGGGACAGTCGCAGGATATGTAGGCCGCGATGATTCTTTTTCGACTAGTCATCTATCTTTGATTTCTGAAACATCTTACATCCGTCTAAGAGGTAACTCTATTCAAATCGGAGGCAGAGGAGGAGGTACACAGATAACAAGCAATGCTGGTGTTGCTCAATTAAAAATACGTTGTGAATCAGCAGCGACAGAAGCTAATGCTATGATTGACATGTGTGCTAATGGCGATTCAACTTATTCGTTTAGGCTAAATGCTTTTCTATACAATAGTGCCAAATATTTTTGCATCAATCCTGCTACACGTCCCACTCTTGGTAATGCATTTCAGATTAATCCAGGTGGAAGTATTCAATTGGCAGCAGGTTTAAATCTGTTAAGCAATACGACAAATACCTACTGGTATAATATAGCAAGTCGAAAACTCATAGGACACAATTCATCTGGCATCAACAACACAGTCGTTTATGGTAATTCAGTTGTATTGAGAGGTGTATCAAGCGAAGTGACATATTGTGGATTTGGAGATGGATATATTCAAATGTCTAAAGCAGATGAGAACAATATGTACAACATCTGCATGGGAGGTAATTATAATAAGGATATTGTTTTTCGTACCTATAACGACAACCTGATTATAGCGTCTCCCGGTGCCAACACAGGTAAACCAATTTATTTCAGACCCTATGGCATTGGATATGGTACTAATCAGATGCTTCTGAATGCCGACGGATCGCTGACTGTGAGTGGCGATGTAGTAGCATATTCTGACAAGTCTCTTAAGAAGAATATCCAGACGCTGAAATCGCGAGGATTAGTCAGACCCGTCTTGTTCAATTGGAAAGATGAGACAAAAGGCACAGACAATCATATTGGCTTCATTGCCCAGGAGATGGAAGAGGTCTATCCAGAGCTGGTATCGACAGATGAAAATGGTGTTAAGTCAGTTAACTACGCTGCTTATACAGCTGTTCTTCAGGCTCAGATTGATGAGCTGAAAGCGATGGTGTATCAATTAATGGGAGAAAAGTAACATGGGAGCTCTTAGCATTACTAACTTGCATTTGTCGGAAGTAAAGGCAGCATTGTCTGAGACAAGCAATAATTTAAGTCAATTATGTACGTCAGACAATATCAACAAGTGGTCGAGATGGAAACCTATAAGGTCATCAGTAGCTACTATGACCTTGGATGAAATAAAAGCACAACACTGTGGGTTACAGCCTGTATCATTAGGGTCATCTCCAACCGAATGGACTTATCTCAAACCAACGGGAGGAGCATCATCTCCTTATCGATTGGGGGATTTTCGCAATTATGACCACGATGCAACTGTTCCATGTGGCGTATTTAGCGATATTGGAATATCAGTTACAGATGAGCAGCTTAACCTGATTAAATCATCTTCGGATATTCAGACCTACTTTGATAATACAACTGGCTATCTATGGACACTAAAGTCTAATCAACAGACTATATGGACCATGTACGCAACTACTATTATAGCAATTAAGTGTAGATTGTATGTTGGTGGTACAGATAATTATATTAGTATTGGTGGTACTGATTTCGACAAGGCTTTACCACTTAACGAATTAGCAAGTTTTAATCAGGGTTATCGTCTTGGACTTCTCTGCAATACTAAAGGGTCTACTGCACAATATCTGATTACAGGCCTTTGTCCTTTTGGTTTAGGTGGGAATGAAGGAGACTATGAGCCATCTTTTATTACTAATACATATTTAGCAACATTACTAAGATCGACTAAGTTAGAGATTGAAGCGATTCCTTGTTTGGTCCGCAATAGCCTACTGATGTATAACGCTACTGACGGAGTTTATGTATCCGTTAACAATGCTGATATATTGTCAGTTCCTAATGGATTAGGCAAGTTTACGCTCCGTAAAGCAACCAGCTATACAATGACAATCACTGTGACCTATACAGCAGTTGCAACGGCTTGTACTATCAACAGTATTGCAATATCAATATCTCGAGATAGTGGATTAGAATCATTAAGTCTAACTTCACGACCATACATCCAAAATAATTTAGCTGGTGATTACAAGACTGCATCTGTTGGTTCTCCAGTCACATGGTCAAGTTCTGACCTATATAACAGGTCTATTGCCTTAGTTTCCGGAGGTTATGGAGAGGCAGTGATAACAGTCCAAAAACAATCTGGCAAAGAATTAGGAAAAGCAGTTAAGACTTTTACACCATCATCTTTGGGGTCAGGTAGTTTCTCGGCAACTGTATATATATCTGGAGAATAAAAAATTGTGCAAAATACCAAGTTTAATTATAGTAAAGTATCATGGCAATAACAAGAAAAAAATTTGAAACGTTTGACATTGACTACTCTAAAGTAATCAATGGAAATGAGTACTACATCTATGGTCAGGTTGTAGTACGTCTTGCCGACGACAAGATTAATTCACTTGACATCAACATCTTTGATGCTCCGGAGAATGATCGCAATCGACAAGTAGTTGCAACACTCAATTACAATGAAGTAAGCGAAGATTACGGTATGTCTCAGCCAATCACTTGTTGTCTTAACGTGACAGCTACTGAAGAGCTGATGCAATATTTCAACAATGAAATCATTGGTGAAATAAAGAGTGAACTCTTCTCAGAGGACGACTAATCCACTTTCATGACACAAAAACGCCACGCAGATTTTCCTTCTACGTGGCGTTCTTCGTTGTATCTGTCTATTGCAATTAAGCATCAGTCATTGATAGTGGCACATTTTGCCATGCACCATTTTCATTCTTGTACTCGGCCCTTATATACGTCTTAGTGACTGTCGGCTGATAACTCTCCTCGATGATGCGCACACCCTCCTGGAAGGTCTCGTCACCGCTCTCATCAGCCATCTTGCGGAGCTGCAGCACTCGGCTTGCCTTGAGTGTGCCCTTCTGGTCACGCGAGAGGAGGCGCATGACTGCATTCACAAGAGCACGCGAATTATCGTCTTTCGCCATGCTTTCGATGAATTTGCGCACCATCTCTATTCCGTCTTCTACAGTGTCGCGGTATGCATCAATTGTGTTCACTCCGAGTATCAACCGTTTAGTACTGTCACTGTTCGTGAATGTGTGAGAGAACTGCCCTGGATGGGTTTGTTCCATCACCATTTCTTTCATCTCAAGCACCTGTCGAAAGTCACCAAGTACTTTGTTCTTAGCATTGCTGATATGTTGCGATAGCTCCATGAGTAATGGCAAGGCATCAGCAATCTGCTCATCAACTATCTGAGCGTATGCCTCGCGGTTATCCTTGCGCTTCTGAGCTCGCACTTTACGTGCCTGCTCTTCCTTGAAGGCCTCAAACTGTGCCTTCTCTTCTGCCGTCATTGCTACGGCTTCTGTTGTCTGTTCTTCCATGTTTAATTGGTATTAAATTATGATTTAACGTCTGATAAAGGGGTCGGTTTTCTCCAAGATGCGATTACACTGTACAATCTGATTTGCAACTGTAATTCGTCTATCCCATATCTTGTCGTAAGCTTTGGAGTTTATGTCCAATGGGAGTATCAATCTTGATAACTCATCGTAGAGGTCAAAACGTTGGCGTATTAAAGCTTCGTATGATGGAGATCTGTATAGTGCCATATTGCTGCATGTTAATTGTTCCACAAATCTTCCATTGCTGCACGAGCTCGTGTTACATCCCAGTTAAGCAAATGTGCACAGGCTGATAATGTTATCGCCGTTGCATATACCATCCACGCTACAACGCAGAATGGCATTTTGATGATTGATAGTAAAGTCTTCATATTCTTATCTGTTTAGAAATAATCTATTTCGTCATCGCTGGCATCTTCAGCCTTATAAGCTTCATCCCAGCACCAGCATGATATCTCACGCATAATCCACACAAATGCATCGTTGTCGATGTCGTTCGTGGCATCCTTGATCTGCTCCTTTATAGCAGCTGCTTTTTTCTTAATGTTATTCATTGCTTCGTTAGTGTTATCGGTCTTGTATTGGTGGCAACATCACTACTTTTGTCTCTTCGTTTGTCAGATAGTCTACTGTCTCACCATCCTTGACCTTGTTATTGAATAGGTAAATCAAGTTCCTTAGTCTCTCCAATGGAATCTTGTTGAAGTCCGTATGCCTTGAGGCTCTGCAAGCTATTGCCTTGATGATAGTTATATTGCTCTCCTTGCCTGCAGACTTCAAGTATGCTCCTATAGCTGCCATGCACTGCTTCCTCAGCTTGTCATACTCCTTCTGTTGCTTACCAGAGACCTGGTCTGACAGCTTGGCGCATAGGTCTACAAGGTCATGAGTGTCGAGGTCTCTACTACTCTCTACTCCATAAGCCATAAGCGTCGCCTGCTTCTCTGATTCTCCCATACCCAGTACACTGCACAGTGTATGGTACTTCTTAAGCAATTGCCTATGTATATGGTCCATTGTCTTGTTCTCTTTCATTGTCTCATTATTTACTCGTCAATATGTCTGCCCAATAATTGTCAGCACCATCTTGCCATATGATGTAGTCCGCTCCACCTTCGCCCTTCTCACTTACTTCATACCGAGTCGTGAAGAATGCTTTGTAGCCTTCGACTCTGATTTTAATGTCGCAGTCGTATCGTATCTTCTTAGCGACAATGCCGTCAGGCTGTCCTCCGTTCTCCTGCGATATGAAGATGAAAAGCTTGTTGGGGAAATCTTCCTTGAGTCTGATGACGTCTGTCAGTCGTAGACCAAACCAATATTGCACCGAGTCAATAACCACAACATCGGGACTATGTTTCTTCTTAAGTCGTAACTTCAAGTCGCTCAGACTCTCCTTGTCGAGAAGTATTATGCGACTGCCAACTTCATGCATCTCTACTCGTTCCCATGCTCTCTGCAGACTAAGACTCAATCCCTGCTCGAGGGAGTTATAGGCTACCTTGCGGAATCGGGTGAGGTACTTGCACACTTGCAAGACGAATGTGGTTTTGCCACATCCCGAACCTCCATATATAATCCAGGTGCCTCTAAGTTCAGGTCTGCCAAAGCTTGCCTTGAACTCTCCGTCGAAGTCTGCCACTTCAAAGGTGGCTGTCATTACATTCTTGTTGCTTAATGCTCGTCCCATAGTCGTGTATCGATTACTCTTATTTTGCTCTCTTCTGCTCTGCCCAGACGGCACGTTTCACTCGTCTGAGGTCACACTCGCTGTCAGCTACAATTGCGTTGATAATCTCATCTTCTGTGACTCCATTCGCTATGCACACGGCAGCAACATCTTCTCTGTTGATGACCTGTAGCTCTATGAACTTACGCCCAAGTCGGCTATATATCTCCTCGTAGCCCTTTCGTTTGCTTCTGAGACCCTTCTTGATGCGCTTCTCTAAGTAGTTTGTGGCACAGAGGATAAGACCACAATGGCCTTCAAGCTGATTGTAGATGGATATGAAGAAGTAGAGCACTTGGTCACTCAACTTGTCAGCCTCATCTAAAATCACCATTGGTGTATCCTTCTTCTTTAGGTTGTCTATGATGTCATCCATCATATCTGACACTGTGGCTCCTGAGAAGTCAACTCCCATGCATTGTAGCAACTTGCTCATGAATACACGTCGATTCCAGTACTCTGAGCAGCACAGGTGATACACATTGCGGTTGTTCTGCGTATAGGTCCTTATAGCCTCTGTCTTGCCACATCCCGCATCTCCAGTTACTGCTAACACCAGAGAGTCGGACTTGGCTGAATTAAGCAGGAACGTCATGCGCTTGTAGGCACGTGTCTCAGCTATGTTCCATTCTCCTCTCTTGTCGTGGCCTGTCTGCGCTGCTATGGTGCGCCACATCTCGTCACTGATGGTCTCCCAATCGCCTGCTAATATTTTGCTAATAGTAGCTGATGAAACACCATTAAGACTATTGGCTGCCTTGTTCTGGCTGCCCTTCTGCGAGCAATACTCCTTGAGTCTTGTCGCAATCTGTTTCTTTTCTTCTTGTACCATGTCACTGATCATTTAATCGTTCTTCGTAGCAGAGGGCGGAGTCGAACCGCCTATAACACAAAACAACAATCATATACACCAACACTTGCTCGTTTCCGATTGAGCACGTCTCTGCTTGCCACGTTGTCTATTGTTTTAGAAGATTGAGTAATCGTCGTCTTTTCCTTCGTATATACCCTTGGGAGCAATTGGTATTTCGTTCACTGCAGGTTCAGCCGATATGTCTTCTACACCTTGTTGCAGTCTCATCTGTGCCTTCGGTAGCTTATGCTGACCTCGACTATCAACGATTAGGAGGCGTTTCAATATGTTATCATCTCCTTCTCCAAGCAGCTCCTCTGTCTTGTGGTAGGCGATAGACAATTGGTTCTCAACATGTGACTCCAGTCTCTCATTGAAGTCTCTGACTCTCTGTAGCTGCTCCGAGTCACCATCTTTGCGGTCTGCCAATGCCATAGGCTGCACGTACTTCTCTTCGAGCATGAAGCGCAGGGTGCCATCGTCATTGACTGCCAAGACCTCACTAAGGTCATCAGGATCGTACTTGACTCTCCAGCGTACTGATGCCCACTGACGAAAGCGGATGTCGAAGCAGTCGTAAGCACGTGTCTTGCCAAGTAGCTTGGGGCACAATCCTTGTCCCTCTATTGCGTTCCTGTAGCCTGTCTCCTCTCCAAAGTAGAGCAAGTAATTCTCTTTCGTAAGTGGCAGTCGTCTCTCTGCTGGCAGATGTGTCAGCATCTCACGGAACTGCTCTATCTTCACAGCTCTGTCTAACTCTATTATCTTTGATATCTGCTCTCTTATCCCTTGCTCATCAGGGAACGAATGGCGGCGCAGGTTGAGAGCTTCTGAGTTGGGCTGCTTCATTGGGTCTGTTGTGACACCAAATCCCGACCAGTTATTCATCATCTGACAGTACTTCTTATTCAGGTAGATGAAGTATCTCTCTACCTCCTTGGCTTTGGCGTTTTTCACTCTTGCAGGAGTTAGCTTGTCTGCCATCACTCGATATCCAGATGTCATTGCCTTGATGGCATAGTGGTCGCATTGAATCTGGTTTGCCCTAAGCATCTCACCTGTAATCTCTCTTGAGTGCAGCGCAGCGTTGCGCAGTGCCTCCTTGATTAGTTCTGGTGTCTCATGCGTTCCTATGGCGAATCCAATAGGATAGTTATTACATGGGTCTAATACCACCTCTACTGTCATGCGATTAGAATAGGTCGTGACTGAGTGTCCATTCTTGTCGGTCTTTGTTGCCTGGTAGAGCAACTCAACATCCCATCCGTCTAATGTCCAGAAGAGGAATGGCGCCGTTGGACGGCTTCGCTTGACCTGCATTGTCTTAGTATTGCGGAATCGGGTCTCTCCCAATCGTCCTGATGCAGTAACAAGGTCGTACTTCTCTTTCCATACTGCAACTGTGCTATTACTAATCTCTTCCCATCCTTCTTCTCTCGCCTTCAAGTTGTAAAGTGCAGCTATCTGAGCATTGTCCAAGTTATTGTGGTGGGCAATGAGCTGGAGAAGCAGGCTCTCCTTAACGTCGTCATCGACCTTCAGAGCATTAGTATTGCGATACTTGGCTGTAATGAAGCAGTCATAGCCCATACGTACATATTCTCCAAATTTGCTCTGTAGCCTCTGCCAGTGTTCAGGAAGGGAGTGTGGCCATTTTTCTGCAATTCGTGGAAGTGCATCTGCTGCCTTGCGCCAGAAGTCGCCCTTTTTGATGCGTGGCTTTGACTGTCGTATGTGGTGACTGTTACACTCTTCCATCAGCTTGCGGAAGGCATTCATGATAGCGCAGTTATTGGCTAACTCTGCCTGTTTGTCCATTGGAAGATATCTGCCGTCGTCGAAGGTGTAATCTGCAAAGTGTTGCACTGCTCTCCAATCAACCTCTATTCTATCAACGAATGGCTTACTCTCTGCCTTCTCCTGCAAGTCTGGATGTCTTCTGTACACCTCTGCACGGTATTTGATTGGGAGACTCTCAACAGAATAGAGCGCACAGTTGCCGTAGCATGCACGTCGAACTTGTGTCACCTGACCACGTTGCGCCATCTTCTGCACTGTTGGCAGACTCATGATGCCATCAGTCAACTCTTGTGCACTAATGCATAGTGTATTGTTAATTATCTCCATTGGTGCTTCTTATGAATATTTTATCTGAGGGATTTTGCGTACTCCTGGATGGCGCTGATATCACTGACCAATACATGATCATATATCTTGATTACTCTACCCTTATGCATCACTGCAGCTGTGTTGTTTTTCTTATGGAACTCGACCATCACACCATTAGGGAAGTATTGACGCATATATCCATCCGAATCATGCATTGTGCTAAATTCTGGAGCACAAACCATAAGGATTCCACCATGGTTCATTGCAGCTTTTCGGATTCGCTGCGCAAGTGGACTGTTGCTTTCAAAAGTTAGTGCCTTCCACACCATGACTCCCGACACTTGAAAGGCCTTTACAAGCCACTCACGTTTCTCTTTCGAGACCGTTACAAATTTTTTTACCTCGTTCATTGTTATCTCTTTTTATTCTTTTGCGTAAATTTGAGCGTCGTTAATATATTAACGTGGTGCAATATTACACAAGATATCTTGACTATGCAAGAAAAAAGGCAAGAAAAATCGCTTATTAAGCAGAATATATTGAAATATCTCAAATATAGAGGTGCGTCATCCTATGAATTTTATAAAGACTCTGGGGTGACAAGAGGTATATTACAGCAAGATAATGGAATAAGTGAAGAAAATTTGCACAAATTTCTATTATATGCACCTAATATAAGTACTGAATGGCTATTGACTGGCATAGGTTCTATGTTTAAAAAAGATGTTAGCGAAGACATGTCTAATCGAGATATCATGACTAAAAGTGTTAGTGATATTGAGCAGAAAAGTCAAGATAACTTGTCTGATAATAACATCAACACAGATTGTTCGCAAGTATTTATTCAGTTGACAGATACTATTAGCAAGTTAGCTAATGAAAATGGCAGATTACAGGAGCGCATTACACACTTGGAAGAAACATTGACAGAGCTAAAGTCAAAGAGTATCAAGTAAATTGTACAATATATTTGTCAAGCAATATATAGTAGTATATATCCGATAATAGGCCCTAAATGGGCTTTTAAGCGTTTTTTGTAAGCTTTTTATGGGAGTTTTACGCATAAAATGCTATTTATCAACAACTTAAATAGTTTTTAAGAGTTTTATTACTTATTCTTATTTGGGAATTAAAGGTATACTTTCAAGCCGTTTTTTGCCCTTTTTGTCGTTTTTTGGTGTATTATGTGGTATTTTTCTACCCCCTTTTAGGGAAGTGGTTTGTCCACCCAACTGTCCACCCAACTGTCCACCCAACATGTTTTTTGATGTCGTTTTTATGTTTAGGTCGTCTCTTATGAATGTTGTTTTCTGATGTTGTTTTTGTTCAATTTTGACTGTCATTTAACACCTGATTAAACACCCATTTAACAACACGCGGCTTCATCAATGCCTCGCGCTGATGGGCAACAATCGTTCTCTCATCAAACACTACTACAATCGCCTACAACCTATTATTTACGCCTAATAGGTCCACTTTTGCATTTCATAATCAAACAACAGAAAAACGGTCAGAAAAGCCTTGTTAAAGCCCTCTGACCGTCATAAATTTAAAGTCACTTGAACCTAAATTCAAGTCAACTTAAACACTCATTTAACACCAACCTTAAAAATTAAAGCAGAATTCAAGTAAATTCAAGTTTTTGTACATTTCGTTTTATTTCTGATATTTGAGCCCTCAGCTTATAAAATGTTTGTTATCAACGTTTTACACTATATTTGACTGATGCATGTTTTTTACATTTCGTTTTCTTGCCCTTAC
>JABUTU010000036.1 GCA_021443545.1 Marinilabiliaceae bacterium
TCGGTTGTTAGGGATAAGGTCGACAATACCTTGCATCAGTTAGGGTTGTGGGAGATACGCGACATTAAAGCGGGCAGTCCGTTAAACAAGAAGATATCTGGAGGACAGCGCAAGCGACTCAACATAGCATTGGAGCTTATCCGAGAACCAGCTGTTTTGATATTGGATGAGCCGACATCAGGACTCTCGTCGCAGGATTCGCTCAACATCATAGAGCTACTGAAAGACCTGACCATCAGGGGAAAATTGATATTTGTAGTCATCCACCAGCCCTCATCCGACATCTTCAAGATGTTTGATCAGTTACTTGTGATAGATACAGGTGGATACCTGATATACGATGGTAATCCGGTTGAGAGTCTGAAGTATTTCCGCTATTCGTTGCGCATGGTAGACTCGCAGGACATAGAGTGTTCGCGTTGTGGTAATATCAATGTTGAGCAGTTGTTATCATTGATATCGTCGACGATAGTTGATGAGTATGGAAACAGTACGGTCAACCGTAAGATTTCGCCTGCCGAGTGGTACGACCGGTTCAATTGGGGAGCATTAGATGTCTCCTTTGTAGGTGACCCTGAGCCGTTGCCCAAGGTGACTTTCAAGACGCCGAACCTTTTGAAGCAGGTATATCTCTATTTTTTGAGAGATGTTAAGACGAAGATAGCCAATCTGCAATACATCCTGTTGAATCTGTTTGAGGCACCGATATTAGCGCTTGTCTTGTCGTCATTGCTAAGGTATTACAATATAGACTCGCAATCGGCGGGGTATACCTTTGATGGCAATCAGAACATACCGGTTTACTTTGTCATAGCAGTCATCATAGCCTTTTTTGTCGGTTTATCAGTCTCGGCAGAAGAGATTATCCAAGACCGACCTATAATAAGGCGAGAGAAGTTCCTGAACTTGTCGCGACATAGTTATATACTGTCGAAAGTTCTGTTGACCAGCATCTTATCGGCTGTACAGATGTTGATGTTTACGGCCATCAGTTTTTTGATACTTGGGTTCAAGGAGATGTTTTTCCATCAATGGCTGATACTCTTCTCGACAGCGATAACGGCCAACATCATAGGATTGATATTGTCGGATACGATGAAGAAGACCATTAACATCTACATCATGATACCCTTCATGGTGATACCGCAGTTGATATTATCGGGAGTCTTTGTGAGATTTGACAAGATGAATCCATCGTTGAGCAATCCCGTTGAGGTGCCTGGCTATGGTAATTTCATCACAGCGCGTTGGGCCTTTGAGGCTTTAGCTGTTAACCAGTTCATGTATAACAGCTATGAGAGCGAGTTCTACACCTATCACAAGCAGAAATCGCAGTCGTCGTACTACAAAGATTATTGGGTACCGCAGTTGAAGTCGAATCTGAGCAAAGCATTGAAATACGTTACGACGGGGAGCAAGAGTGATTCAGACAGGCGGGAAGCGCAGCGTCTGCTTGCTATCACACGAGATGAGATATTTGCGCAGAACCACACCTTTGGAGTTTTGCAGCTCCCACGCAAAGAGTTGTTTGAGATATCCTTCTATGGTGCGGCAGCCTACGAGAATATCCTGGACTATATAGAGCAAGTCCGGAAGTATAATGTTGCATGTTATAACAAAGCCGATAAGGACGAAGACAATCATCGCAAGACGTTTGACAACAGCACGTTAGTAAAGATGAAGTCAGACTATAGTAATACGAGTGTCTCCGACTTTGTGTGCAGTAAGTCGAGCATCTCGCAGGACGTCATTGTAGAGTATGAGGGTCGTTTGTGGCAGAATACAGATCAGGCCTACCAGGACACAGACAAAGCATTCCGGGCCCCGTTATTCTCGCCATACAAGAGAATCTTTGGAAGCAAGATTGATACCTATTCGTTTGGAGTTATAGTGATATGGCTTCAGAACATATTGCTGTATATTGTTTTGACATTTGGTTTATTGACGGGAGTAGTAGGCTTCTTTGGCAGTCGCAAGAACGAGCTGAAGCGTCGTGTTGAGCGCATCAAACGAGGAGGCAACAGAAAGTAGTAAAAAAGAAGAAACAGAAAAATATGAACAGGACCATTATTACCGTTGTAGGAAAAGATACGGTGGGCATAATAGCAAAGGTATGTACATACCTTGCAGACAACAGAATCAATATACTTGACATATCTCAGACCATAGTTCAAGGGTATTTCAACATGATGATGATAGTAGACATGACGCATATCGAGCAGACCTTTGAGGAGGTGTCGGACCGTCTCACGCAGATAGGAACAGAGATGGGAGTGCAGATAAAATGTCAGCGAGAAGAGATATTTGATATGATGCATCGCATCTGAGACAGGAGACGAAGAGAGATAAATTCACCGAGCACTTCGGGTTGTGCCTGAAGTCGAAAACAAGGAAAAGCAGTGATAAACATATCGGAAGTCATAGAGACGAACAAGATGATTGAGCAGGAGAATCTGGATGTGCGCACCATCACGATGGGCATATCGTTATTGGATTGTGCTGATTCAGATTTGGATCGTCTCTGTATGAACATCAAGAATAAGATAACGCGATTAGCCAAGGATTTAGTCAAGGTCGGTGAGGACATCAGCAAAGAGCTTGGTGTCCCGATTGTTAACAAGCGCATCTCGATAACACCGATCGCTATGGTTACGGGCAATGCATGTCAGACCACCGCCGACTATGTCAGGGTGGCGCAGACCCTTGATGGTGTCGCAAAAGAGTTGGGCGTGAATTTTCTTGGAGGATTTTCGGCGGTTGTATCAAAAGGGATGACGGCATCAGATCGGAATCTCATACTATCGTTACCGGATGTCTTAGCAGTGACGGAGCGCATCTGTGCTTCGGTCAATGTGGGATCGACCAAGACAGGCATTAATATGGATGCAGTGCGACTCATGGGAGACATTGTCAAGCAGACAGCGCAGAAGACAGCCAAGCAGGATTCGTTGGGATGTGCCAAGCTTGTTGTGCTGTGCAATGCACCAGATGACAATCCCTTCATGGCGGGAGCGTTTCATGGCGTATCAGAGGCGGATGCCATCATAAATGTTGGGGTATCAGGACCGGGAGTAGTCAAGTACGCCCTGACGCAGGTACGGGATGCGAATTTTGAGTTGTTATGTGAGACCATCAAGCGCACAGCGTTCAAGATAACGCGAGTGGGGCAGCTTGTAGCGCAAGAGGCGGCTCGTCGCTTACATGTACCTTTTGGTATAATCGATTTATCCCTTGCTCCGACGCCAGCAGTAGGCGACTCAGTGGCAGAAATCCTCTGCGAGATAGGAGTTCAGTATCCAGGAGCTCCAGGCACCACAGCAGCCTTAGCGTTACTCAACGACCAAGTCAAGAAGGGCGGCGTCATGGCATCGTCGTATGTCGGAGGCCTTTCGGGAGCCTTCATACCAGTATCAGAAGACCAGGGAATGATAGATGCTGTCGAGGCGGGAGCGCTGACACTTGAGAAGCTTGAAGCGATGACATGTGTATGTTCCGTAGGGTTAGATATGATAGCCATTCCAGGGTCGACACCAGCAACCACTATAGCAGGAATCATAGCAGATGAGGCAGCGATAGGCATGGTGAATCAAAAAACTACAGCCGTACGTATCATACCTGTTGAGGGTAAAGAGGTAGGCGACACCGTAGAGTTTGGCGGACTATTGGGCTATGCACCGATAATGCCAGTCAACCGATTTGACTGCTCACGGTTTGTGAATAGAGCCGGACGCATTCCAGCACCTATTCATAGTTTTAAGAATTAAAGTAACAAATAATATTGTGTTTATGAGAATGAATGGATTTGTTATTACTATGGCATTACTAATGCTGAGCATATTTGTGTCGGCGCAAGGCTATAATCCCAATGAAGAAGAGTATAACTTTACTACAAAGAAACTTTTAGCGACAACATCCGTCAAGAACCAATATCGTTCGGGTACGTGTTGGAGTTTTTCAGCAATCTCATTCTTAGAGAGTGAGATGATGCGAATTGGACGCGATTCAATCGACCTGTCGGATATGTATTCCGTAGCGCTCTGTTATCTTGAAAAGGGAGATAAGGCAGTACGCATGCATGGGACGTGCAACTTCGGGAGTGGTGGAGCAGCGCATGATGTCATGTGGGTATTGAAGAACTACGGAATGGTGCCAGAGAGTGTATACAGAGGACTTGAGTATGGAGTGGATAAGCACAACCATTCGGAGCTCGATGCGCTTCTAAAGAGTTTCATAGGCACCATCGCCAAGGAGAATAGTAAGCGGGTTTATTCAGCATGGAAAAAGGCGTACAGAGGGATAGTGGAGGCCTACTTAGGAGAGCTTCCAGAGAAGTTTACCTTTCAAGGTAAACAGTATACACCGAGAACATTTGCAGATAATGTAGTAGGGTTGAATGCAGATGATTACATCTCATTTACGTCATATACGCACCATCCCTTCTACGAGAGTTTTGTTCTTGAGATACCCGACAACTGGCTGAATGAAAAGTTCTACAATGTGCCTTTAGATGAGATGATAAAGATAACCGACTATGCGATAGAGAATGGGTATACAGTGGTATGGGGAGCTGATGTCTCGGAGGATTCATTTTCATTCTATGATGGTGTAGCAGTCATGCCAGAGACAGATGCGAAGAATCTGACGGGAACAGACTTAGCGCGATGGAATCGTATGTCGAACTATGATCGCAAGAACATAGGACTTTCAGAGCCAGTAAAGGAGAAAGAGATAACACAAGAGATGCGACAGGAGGCCTTTGACAACTACGAGACGACAGACGACCATGGAATGCATATTGTAGGAACGGCAGTTGACCAGAATGGCACAGAGTACTACATAATCAAGAACTCATGGGATAGCGATAATGTATATGGAGGATATATGTATATATCAAAAGCATTTTTTGCATATAAGACTATGGATATAATGCTACACAAAGATGGAGTTCCTAAGGATATTAAGACGAAGATAAAATTGTAAAGAATGGAAAAGAAGATAAAATTAGGATATGGTTTTGACCGTATTCATTTTGGGTTAACCGTGCAGCAAGTCGAGACATTACTTGGCAAGCCCGACGACTACGAGAAAGAGCAGCGTTTTGGGGATGGTCCGGATGATGTGATGGATATATTGTATTACGACGAGTTAGGCATCTCCCTGTCGTTCGACAAGTCGAATTCGTACAGGATGACAGAGATAATGATAGACAGTCCAGCCTTCAGTCTCGACAAGATAAAGGTTGGCATGGAAGAGGAGAAGGTGGTTGAGATAGCAGAGTGTATGGAGATAGGAGATTGGTATGAAGAGGAGCTTGATGGAGAGGGAGAAGAGGAGTCGGCAGCCATAACATTCGATGAGGCTGGGTTGACGCTATGGTTCGACCGAGGCGTTTTGGTAAGCATGCAAATGTCAGCCCAGTATGACGAGCAAGACAATATAATATGGCCTAAAGAATAGTAAAAAAGACAAAAGACAATAACACAAAACAGGACAACAAAAAAGATGAAAAGAATTATTTTAGCCACTATGCTGACATTGATATTGAGTCAGTTGAGTGCGCAGGTAACAGTTCCTACAGCAGCGGGCGATTTGAAGTTACGTTTTATGGGACGCACCAATTTTGATGCGGGATTTTTCCCAGGACTTGAAGGGACGGACGACAATGGCGTTGTGATGAATGACACACGTCTTGGAGTACAGGCCTCGTTTGATGAGAAGTGGTCGGCCAAGATAGAGATTTGTTATCAGCAGAAAGCGGTATCATTCCGTGATTTATGGATAGGCTATGATTTCAGCGAGAAGTCGTCGCTCAAGGCTGGAAACTTCTTCATGCCATTTGGTTCGAAGATATTGGGACTTGCCTATAAGTTTGTTGAGGATGCGCCACTTGACTACACCTTCTGTCCGTCGAGGAAGATGGGTTTAGCGTATAGCTATACGAGTGATCCGTTGAACCTCACATTTGGAATCTTCTCGGATGGTGATGTTGATGCGAAGGCACTGAACAGAGGATACAACCTCTCGGCCAAGGCTGTAGTGCGTCCGATATGTGATGAAGAGTCGATACTTCACATCGGCTTAGCGCCACTCTTCACACACTCACCCAATGCCGTCACCATCAAATCGACCATGCCAGTGACCTTTGCCAATCCGAATGTGACCCTTATCTCATCGGGCGCGTTAGATGCAATCAGTCAGGTGCGCTTAGAGGCAGAGTTGATATACATCATGCGTAGATTTCTCTTTGAGACGCACTATATGATGACCTCAGTCAATATGCCTGGAGAAGACAACTACACAGCGAATGGCATCTTTGCGCAGGCATCGTTTCAGTTGATAGGAAAGCAGCAGAAGTACAACAAGAAGGGAGGCATAACGGCGTCATCGCCAGCCAAGACACTTGAGTTGCTTGCGCGTGTTGACTATATGAATCTTGATGGAGGCGATTTTCATCCGGAGGGAGATGGTAAAGAGACCGACATAACAATCGGAGTCAACTATTTCTTTAACAAGTATGTCAATGCCAAGCTGAATTACGTGCATGCGAAAGTTAAGGATACAGAGGACAGCTTAAATGCCATGCAGTTGAGACTGCAATTCTCGTTCTAAGGAAGGATAACCATAAAAATAGCGGTGTTTCTGTTGAAACGTCGCTATTTTTTTATTTGGAGCTATTGCAAAACAAAAAAATGTGTTATTTTTGCTGAAGAATTAAAGCGGGCGTACTTGACCAGTGGTGGATAGTCATTGGTGCGGTAAGGAGGCTTTATAAAAACTATACGAGCACGTTATAATAAAATTGTTACTTGAATCTGAGACGTGCTGAATCCATAATAAGTATGTACACAAAAGAAGAACTTGAATCTAAACGTATTGTTGACTTGCGTCAAATAGCCAAGGAGATTGGTGTAAATAGAGCTGATCAGTATAAGAAGAATGAATTGGTAGTCAAGATTTTAGAATTGCTGACTACTCAAGGGAGAGAGGCAGAAGGAGCTGTTCATGGGTTGAACAGGAGCAGAGCTATTATAGATAATGAGATAACGGATGCTATGACGAAGCGAAGCAAGACGAAACGTACTGAAGCAGATGCAGAAAGAACCTTTGAGCTGGACGAGACATCGGAAACTGAAGACCGCACAGGAAGGAGATTCCCGTCGCGAGTGGAGCAGGATAATGCTTCGACAGAGACCGAACAAAACAAGAAAGAGTTCGACAGACAACAAGATAGACGTCATCAGCGCCCAAGAGTGCAGGTGACGACAACGACGGCACGCAGTGCCAAGAACTATAAAGAGGGTCAGGACGATGCCTCAGTCATGCGCAGGCGCAATGTCAGAGAGCAGAGTGTAGAAGAATTCGACAGAGAAGGGAGCTATGAAGAAGATCCGAGGGAAGAGATTCAGCAGTATGGTGAGATGGAGGCCGATCAGGAGATGAGTCAGATGGCGCGGGCAGAGACGGAAGAGATGCCAGTGGCACAACCACAGCAGCAGGCCGGACAGCAGCAGCGTCAGCAAGGAGGTCAACCAGGTCAGCGAATCAACTTCCGTCAGCGTAACCAGGATGTTCAGGAGCGAGAGCCATATATGCAGTATGACTTCGACAATATAGTGACAGCCACGGGCGTTCTTGAGCTCATGCCAGATGGATTTGGATTCCTCCGTTCATCAGACTATAACTATTTGAATTCGCCAGACGACATATATGTATCGCCGCAACAGATAAGGCAGAGTGGATTGCGATTAGGCGATACTGTGACGGCGACCATCAGACCACCCAAAGAGGGCGAAAAGTTTTTCCCACTTGTGAGGGTATTAGATGTCAATGGAAAGAATCCGTCGGAGGTACGTGACCGTCAGCAGTTTGAGCATCTGACACCGATATTTCCGAATGAGAAGTTCAACCTTGCCAGCGGTCGAAGGGCAAACGTCTCGACACGTATTCTGGACCTCTTCGCCCCGATAGGAAAGGGACAGCGAGGATTGATCGTAGCGCAGCCTAAGACAGGTAAGACTGTATTGCTCAAGGATGTAGCTAATGTCATAGCAGAGAACCATCCAGAGGTCTACATGATTATATTGCTCATTGATGAGCGACCAGAGGAGGTGACCGATATGGAGCGGTCAGTGAATGCCGAGGTCATAGCATCGACCTTTGATGAGCCAGCAGAGCGACATGTCAAGGTAGCCAACATCGTTTTGGAGAAGGCAAAGCGACTTGTGGAGTGTGGACATGATGTTGTGATACTGCTCGATTCGATAACGCGACTGGCACGTGCCTACAATACCGTATCACCAGCATCGGGCAAAGTGCTTTCGGGAGGTGTTGATGCCAATGCCTTGCAAAAGCCGAAACGTTTCTTTGGAGCAGCGCGTAACATAGAGAATGGAGGTTCGCTTACCATTATAGCAACGGCACTGACCGAGACTGGTTCGAAGATGGATGATGTCATTTTCGAAGAGTTCAAGGGAACTGGAAATATGGAGTTGCAGCTCGACCGTAAGCTTGCCAACAAGCGTATATTCCCAGCAGTCGACGTCAATATGTCGTCGACACGTCGTGATGACCTGCTACATGACCCTGAGACATTGCGACATATGTGGATATTGCGCAATGCGGGACTTGCCGACATGAATTCAGTCGAGGCTATGACATTCTTAGTTGATAGAATCAAGAATACGCGGAGCAACGAAGAGTTTTTGGCAACGATGCAGCAATCGTAATAAAGAGACAGACATTGTTTAGGAGCTATTGATGAAGTCCGTCAGAATCCAATATCTATTATTGTTGTTTTCATTCATAACTATTTCGGTTTATGGATGGGGACAGGGGGAACTTTCTGTTTATAGAGCAGATGAGTCAACAACATTCATAGAAGAGTCGTGGGATGCAGTCAGGGATAGTTCATCAGCCGATAAGATACTCATCATAACGGCATATAGTCCTGAGGTGCCCATGGTTTCGAGATTCATCTCAGAGTTTATGCAACGTTTTGCAGGACTTGGGAGTGACTTCTCAATAATGATAGAGAATTTGAACAGTCATGACTTGTCGAAGTTTTCGCAATGGCGAACGAGGATGATAAACATCTTTAAGGATTGTGATGACGACAACAATCGGCCACGATTAGTGATACTAATTGGTCAGGAGACGTGGGCTACGTATCTGTCGATAAACACAACGTTGGGTTCCAAATTACCTGTAATTCCAGTTGATGCCAGTCGTCATATATTGAAATTCACAGCTGATGATGATGGGTATGTCTTGAGCGAGCCATCTTATATTGATTTTAATGATGTCTCGCCTATGTATTACATTGTAGGAGGGGCGTTGTATCAGTATAACCTTGAGAAGAATATCGAGTTGATACGCACGATATATCCTTCGACAGAGAATATAGTATTTCTGAACGACAACAGCTATGGCGGACTTGCCTTGCAGCGTTTTGTGCAGCGCGAGATGGGGAAATTTCCTGAGTTGCGATTCACCTTTATTGATGGGCGCAAGCTGTCGAAGGACGATGTCATCGCGGAGTTACAGAGCCAGCCTGCCAATTCAGCCTTGTTAGTTGGTACATGGCGACTCGATTCAGATGGACGAGTGTACCTTCAGAATTCAATAAAGAGCGTCTTTGAATCAGTGCCCGACATGCCGAAATTTACCATCTCATCATCAGGGCTTGGACATGGAGTCATAGGAGGATATGTACCAGACTATGACAACCGAGGAGCTGAGGTTGCAGAGCAAGCCTATAGTTTCTTGAAGGGCAAAGAGTCGGGACGTGGGAGTGTGATGCTCGTCGGGAGTCACTACGTATTTGACAAGAAGGTTATAGATGATTTGCCCGAAACAGATGGGCTTATTCCATCGGGAGCACAGTTATATAATGATGAAGAGAGCATCTACAGCACATATAAGACAGAGATAATCATAATCCTGTTAGTCTTCTTTGTGCTCATAGCGCTTGTCATCGCTGCTGTACTTATGAATACGAGGATGAGTGTCATGGCAAAAAAACTGGAGGAGCATGGAAGGGACTTGGTCAAGGCCAAGCTCAGAGCCGAAGAGAGTTCGCGCCTGAAGTCGGCATTCCTTGCAAATGTCAGTCATGAGATAAGGACACCGTTGAATGCGATAGTTGGTTTTTCCGATGTGATAGCGACAGACGAGACGCTTACGGCAGAGGATAAGAAGAGCATAGTGAGTGTCATCAAGACCAATTCGGATATGCTGTTAGACCTGATAAACAATATTCTTGACCTGTCGCGTCTGGAGTCGGGAAAGGTGAAGTATAACATGGAGGATGTCGAAGTCATTGAGGTCTACAAAGAGGCCATACTGACAGTGAAGGGAGCGTGTACGAAAGAGTTATACTTTTTCCTCGATACGATGTTGGATTTTGTCAATATCAGGCTCGACAGACAGCGTTTGCAGCAAGTCATTCTGAACCTGTTGACCAATGCCGTGAAGTATACAGATGAGGGAGGAGTGACAGTGACCGTCAAGTATTCCGATGACCAGAAGAAGTTGATAACGATGGTGACCGACACAGGGGTTGGCATACCAGTTGATAAGTTTGAGAGAGTCTTTGAGCGGTTTGAGAAATTGGACGATTCGAAACAAGGGACAGGCTTAGGACTATCGATGTGCAAGGCCATTGTAGAGCATTTTGGAGGAGAGATATGGCTTGATTCTACCTACGAGAAGGGGGCACGATTCATATTCTCATTGCCGATAGAGGGAGATGGTAGTAGTCGTGACAAAGAAGAGAGCGAGGAGTCATATTTTTAATAAGCATGAGATTAGCCTTATTTCAGACTGATATATTGAGGAGTTCGTCAGCAACGCATGACAATCTGAGTCGTCTTGATGCGATGATGTGCGATAATGTAAAGGGACAAGAGGTCGACCTAATAGTCTTACCCGAGATGTTTCATTGTGGTTTTTCCGCCGATTCACATATTTCAGCAGAAGAAGATGGAGGAGAGGTTGTCGAGTGGATGAGACGAGTGGCCAAGAAGTATGGATGTACGGTGTGTGGAAGTGCTTCGGTGCGCGAAGAAGACAAGTATTACAATCGTCTATATTGTGTTGACAAAGAGGGCGGTGAGAGCCATTACGACAAGCGGCATCTCTTCTCTATGGGAAGCGAGGCAGAGATGTATACAGCGGGAGAGCGTCGACTGGTTGTCGAGATAGCCGGCGTCCGTTGCTTGATGCAGATATGCTACGACCTGAGGTTTCCCGTTTTTTCGAGATACAGAGGCGATTACGATGCCATAATATATGTAGCCAACTGGCCAGCATCGAGGATTGATGTATGGAATACATTATTGAAAGCCAGAGCAATAGAGAACCAATCGTATGTGATAGGCGTTAACCGTACAGGAGTTGACGACAATATAGTCTATAATGGCAATACGATAGTATATGATTCACGAGGAGCAGTAGTAGCGAGAGCCGAAGGAGAGAGTCCGCAGGTGGTCTTTGCAACGCTTAATATTGAGTCGCAGAACGCCTTCCGACGCAAATTTCCAGTGCTTGAAGACCGTGATATAAAATAGTGGCATGAAAAATGCGGAGGGAGTGATTGTTGTTTCAACTTTTTTAATTTGCTTTGCAATCGAAATAGAACGTGTATGACGGCGTCTATCCTTATGATGGAGATAGCAGTAGGGGGAGGCGAGTCTTATGTGTAACTAAAAAAAGAATTAAAACAGAAATGGGAAAGGTACTGCAGATTGGTGCTGGCGGAGTCGGCACAGTTGTAGCCCACAAGATGGCTGCTCTTCCAGAGGTATTTACAGAGATAACACTTGCGAGTCGGACACAGTCGAAGTGTGATGCTGTGGCCAAGCAGATAGGAGGGAACCGCATCAAGACGGCGCAGGTAGATGCTGATGATGTACAGCAACTGATACGTCTCATAGAGCAAGAGAAACCTGATTTGGTGGTTAATGTTGCATTGCCATATCAGGATCTTCCGATTATGGATGCATGTCTTGCGACCAAGACATCCTACATGGATACGGCTAATTATGAGCCAAAGGAAGAGGCAAAGTTTGAATATAGCTGGCAATGGGCGTATAAGAAGCGTTTTGAGGATGCTGGAATCACAGCAATACTTGGATGCGGATTTGACCCAGGAGTCACGAGTATCTTCACAGCATACGCTGCAAAGCATCATTTTGATGAGATACAGTATCTCGACATCGTTGACTGCAATGCTGGAGACCATCACCATCCCTTTGCGACAAACTTCAACCCAGAGATTAATATCCGGGAGGTGACGCAGAAGGGTAAGTATTGGGAGAATGGAGCGTGGGTCTGGACAGAGCCCCACGAGATACATAAGGCACTGACTTACCCAGGCGGCATCGGACCTAAGGAGTCGTACCTGATCTACCATGAGGAGCTTGAGAGTCTTGTCAAGAACTATCCATCGATCAAACGTGCACGATTCTGGATGACCTTTGGACAGGAGTATCTGACACACCTGCGCGTCATACAGAACATCGGAATGGCACGTATCGACCCAATTATATACAATGGCGTTGAGATCATCCCAATCCAGTTCCTCAAGGCCGTATTGCCAAACCCAGGAGAGCTTGGCGAGAACTACCAGGGATGGACATCGATAGGATGTCGCATCAGAGGCATCAAGGATGGCAAGGAGCGTACCTACTACATATACAACAACTGTTCACATGAGGCAGCCTATAAAGAGACAGGTACACAGGCAGTCAGCTATACGACAGGAGTTCCGGCAGCACTTGGAGCAGAGATGTTCATGAGAGGTCTGTGGCGCAAACCAGGAGTCTGGAATGTCGAGGACTTTGACCCCGATCCATTCCTTGCACGACTTGGAGAGCAAGGCTTGCCTTGGGTGGAGAAGTTTGATATCGACCTCGAGTTGTAGGAACTGATTTTAGAAGATAGATTACAGATGATAAAGGAGGGTATGTCGCAGGACATGCTCTCCTCATAGTTTTGTATAAGTTGCGATAGAGGTTTAAGGTCGTCACATTTCAGATTTTTAGGTCAGAAAGCAGATCTTCATTAAAGTATCTAATCCAATCCATATAAACATCCTGAGCCGACTGAATGGTGCCGGTTAGGAAACCAGAAGTATTTTTGAATTCCGACAAACCGCGATAGTAGTATATCTTGTGTTCATTATCGATGATAAGACTTAGATTCAAGCAGGTAGGTATAATCGGCAATACTAAGGTCGTAACCAGCAGAACAAAAAACAATAATAGCACGCCGATGAACTCGTTTCGTTCGAGCATGTACTACTTTACCAATCCTAACGACTTGACTCGAATTACCACTATTGCCTTCTATAACAATCCAATTTTCCACCACCTAAACGCAACATCTCGTTGCCACCCATTTATGCAACGCTTCGCTATTGTCAGATATGTTTAATATGCCAGATGCGTATACATTCTACTTTAATGTGTCGAAAGATGAGGATGAGCTGCATAAGTCGGTATGGGAAGAGCCTGAGTATGAAGAGGAGGAAGAGTGATTTT
>JABUTU010000030.1 GCA_021443545.1 Marinilabiliaceae bacterium
AAGATCTGTCTTGTCCACATACAGCCAGTCATCTTCAATTAAACATTTGAAGTCCTGAATACCTATCGGATACCTTCTCTCAGCCATAACACTCTGTATTGCAGTGTAAAGTTACGATTAAGCAAGAGAAATACAAAACTTGCTTTGATTTTCAGAGCGTGAGTAACTAATGATTAGTTACGACCTCTCCTTACTTCTTTTTTGACGAAAAAGACGGGTAAGAAGAAAAATATGCCTATGAGCGAAAAGATTAAACCTCCTATTGTACCTGCTGCTAATGGAAACCAGATTCCCTCTTTTTCTCCTATTATAAAGGGGATAAATCCAAGTATCGTCGAGACTACCGTCAGAATGATAGGTACAATCTTGACTCTAAATGCCCGAAGGTAGGCCTTTATATTTGTCTGACGTCGTCGACTCATTTGTGCTATGCTCTCGTTGACAATATAGATGCTGGCATTGACGGTTATTCCGCACAATAGAACAAGTGCCGCAAAGCCTCCTTGATCAAAATTGACATGGAAGAGTGTAAAAGTTAGGAAGAGTCCTATGTAAGAAATCGGGATTATCGCAATTATTATGAATGGGAGTCTCAGAGAGTTGAACAAAATGGCTGTAATAAAGAAAATCATACCGATTATCAAACCGAGAAACCAATACTGCTGTGCCTCGTCAACGTCTACAACCCATTGTCTTTGCGAATATTTTAATTGATACCCTATTGGCATCCGCGCATTATATATCGAATCTGCAGCCAAGGAGATTCTCTCTCCCACAAGAGACGAACCTATATACTCATACTGAAGCGCCAGTTTATACTGCTGATTAATCTTTTCAATACTTTGCGGTGCCTGTGTTTTTTCAAAAGTACATAATTGACTTATCTTGTACTGCCGTCCATTAAACTCGATAGGGGTATTGAGCAACGACCAGATATCATACTCCTGGGATTGGCGCGTACATAGTTTTATTGCCTCAGGAGCTGATGCATTCCACACGACTCCACATTGGACATCATTAACAAAGATATGGTTCAGAGCATAGAACAATTGGATTGTAGATATATTCTGATGCGTCATATATTCAAGATTCGGCGAAAGATGATACTCAACATAATCGCTCTTATAATATGTGGGAGATGAACTTATATACACATCCTTTATTCGCATATTGCTAAGCAAGTGTGCCTTAATACTATCCGCCCACATACTGAGTGTCTCGTAGTTATAACCCAAAATCTCCATTGTATACGAACCCGTTGACTGACGCACGTCATTATTAAAACCATTATCGGGCAATCCATATACTGACCAGCTTCCTCCGCCTAATTGCAATGCCTTGGTTATGATATTTGATTTCAGCATATATGGGAAAGAGGATCTTTGAGCTTTATTGGTAAAATAGATAGTTATATGTGCTTGCTGTCCGCTGTATATATCCGTCTGGAACTGTTTTATCTCTTGGAAATTCGTAAGATAGCTCTCCATTCGTCGTGTTAGGACATCCATTTGTTCTATCGTACTGCCATAAGGAAGAGTCGCAGCTACGTGCAATACTAATTCTTCTGGATTCGACCAGTAACTTCCATTATATACCTTTACGACAAAGAGACGCAACGCACCTCCAAACACCACATCGGTGACAGGACGTATGTTATTCTGATATACCTTACTACCCAACGTGTTGTTATACATCATTGCTCCAAACGAATCGGAGTCGATCTTTGCAGGTAATATGAATAGCGGAATACCGAAGCCCCATATTCCAAGAATATAGAACCAAACCTTTCGTCGGCATACGAAGTCTACTACTCTCTCATAACACCGCGTCATGCGACATACAACACGTTTACGCCTTGTTGAGAATCTTTTTCTAACCTTTTTCTCTCCACACAACTGCATCAGCGAAGGCACAAGCCACAGCGCAGTAAAGATGGATATCATCAGGTTTATTATCATTACAACAGAGAAGTCATACAGGTTAAGCCTTAGCCTTCCCTCGAGGAAGAATACGATAGACATGGCACACACTGTTGTCAGTGTGGCTGCTATGATTGGCAGGATTGCCCTCAGGTTGTGCTCTCGCCTCCAATGGTCGAGCATTATGATGGTATTGTCAATTATCAGGTTGAGCGAGATTGTAATTCCCGCCAATGAGATAATCTGAAGCTCTACTCCTAGCAGATAGTAGAATATGACAGCAACAGCCAGATTACAAACAAGACTACTGACAACCACAAATACGGAACGCCAGTTGAGGGTCGTAAGTGCTATAAACAGCAATAGTATGATTACGGTAAGACCTGAACGGTGATATACCTTGTCGAGTTCATCTTGTATATATTCTGTCTCATCGTATGTCTTATGTATCTCATACCCTGAAGGCAGGTTTTGCTTTAGTTCTGTCACTCTCTCCTCACACTCATGCTTGAGTGCGATTTGATTAGCATTTTCTGTAGCTGTCAGAGCTATGTATATGGTATTCAGTCCATTTATTCTAAAGTAATTAGTTGGACGAGCCTCGACATATTTCATGTCAACAAGGCGTTCCATAGTGATATACGAAGAGTCGGGCAATTCGACATATATATCTGATAGACAAAGCGACGTCTCGTCGACATCGGTCTTAATCACATAACTACCTACGGTGGACGAATACCTATACTTACTTATTGCATCTGAAAGGTTCTGCTCTGTGATACCGAGATGTTGCAGTTTATCAATGTCATATGTCAGTTGCCACTCTTTCTGTTCCGCTCCATAGATATTGACATTACTCACACCACTTATATCGGCAAAACCCGTCTTAAAAACCTCTTCGGCTTTTCTCTGGATTTCAGACGCCTGCGTCAGACTATTTATGGTATAGACGAGGAAGGGACGTTGTTCACTATCGTCTGAACTATTCACATATATTGAAGGGAATGATGCTCCTTCGGGCATATCTGTCCATGCCTGACGTATTATAGTAGCTATTTCAAAACGGGCCGCATTTATGTCGGTATACTTATCGAATGACATTCTTATACTACCATATCCGTTTTGCGATGTAGAACTCAGCTCCTCGACTCCCCTGACTCGCGCGAAGAGGGCTTCAAGGCGACTCGTCACCTCCGTCTCTAATATCTTGGACGTCGCATTGCGCATAGAATACGAGACACTTATCGACTGCATCTTCTCGGAGGGTAATAACTTGAGTGGGAGAAGAGGCAACAGTGCTGTACCTATGACTGTAAGGCATATGGCAATGACAACTATAGAAAAATATGATATAGATGTATTGCGTGTCATTGCAGATTATTGAAATCAAAGATATCAGACAATGAGATATTCATCTGGAAATCATATAGTGTCTGCTTACGCAAGTCATAGTAGCATACCCAATAGTTGCGCATACTGTCGATGTATCCATTTTGGGCATTCAACAGACGTTGCTGCGACTGCGATAGTGTTGTTATGTCGCATGTTCCATTCGAGAAACGTATCTTATTCTCTTTGTATACCTGCTCTGCCAGGATCAGAGCCTCTTCGGCACTTGCGATGAGATTGTATCGCGACCGTAACTCGTCAATGGTTACAATGACATCTTGTTCCAGCTCCATTATCTTCTGTTGGGCATCAATCTTAGCTACGTTGAGGTTGTTGGTTGCATTATTACGCATACCTCTTCCAACGCCCCAGTCGAGAATCGGTATCGTGAAAGAGAGCGAAACGATATCCTTACGAGTCGGATTGGAATAGGCATCACCTATCTTCTCAGCCTGCTGATTAAAACCAACACTGGCATTCACCGAAGCATTGAAACGTGTCGACTTCTTCACCATATCAAGCTGACGTTCTGCCTCCGACACATTCTGCATCTTCTCAAGAATCATATAACTATTCTTATGCATCATCTCCAAAGCCAGTTTGGCATCGATGGATAGAGGAGTAGGCGTTCCAGGCAGGACGATGTGTATCTCACTATTTCTATCTATTCCAAGAAATGAAGTAAGTGCGAGTGAAGCTCTTTCCATATCAACTTCAGCACTTGATATGGCATTGCGGGCATTGACCACATCAAGGCGTAGCGAAAGGAGGTCCGACTTTGTTATCGCCGCAAGCTTATACTTACGTTCCCCGATGACAAGCAATGAATCGCACGAAGCAGCCTGCTCCTTGGCAAGCTCATATTGCGACTGAGCTTGTGCCAGAGAGAAGAAATAGCTCACGGCAAGAGAGGCTAAACTCTCAGTATTGTAGAGATACTCAAGCTTTGCCTTCTCAAACTTCATAGGTTCTATCTTCTTGTCCCACTTAAACTCGTTATAACCAAACATCGAATGACGATAACCGATGATGACAGGAACAGCCGAAAACTGAGTGGATGTCGTTGCACCAAAATAACGAAGATAATCCAGACTGGTCTCGACATAAAAGGTACCTCCAAGTGGGTCAAAATTCTGACTGAGAGATAATGCTCCCGATGCTGAGTAGGAACGCTGACTACGATAGACATCCATATCCGAATAGGAGTCGTATCGTGAGACCAGACTACGATAATAGTTTGCTGGCGTCAGATTCAGAGCCAGCGATGGCAACCTCTCAGCTTTGTAACTACGATATGTCCAATAACTCGCAAGGTACATATTCTTATTTCGGAAAGCCGTCAATGAACTATCCGACGCCATTGCAATGACACGTTGCAAGTCAAGCGTAATCTGTCGCTGCTGCGCAAAAGTGCATATGCCAAGAAGAATCCCAATCGCCAGGGTTATCAGATATTTAAACTTCATAATTTTCTACTCAATAATTTATAAAACAGTGGTACAATAAAGAGGCTGACAAGCGTTCCGACAACCATCGACGCTATCATAGCTATTGCAAGGGGTTTTTGCATCTCAGAACCAATATCATTTGTAAACAAGATAGGCAACATTGCGCCTATTGTTGTTAACGAAGTCATGACGATAGCTCTTAGTCGTCGGTTACCTGCCGTATGTATCGCCTCCATTATGGGCACACCAGCCTTTCGCAACTCATTAATTGTGTCAATCTTGATAATTGAATCATTAACAACTATACCACACGAAACAATGATACCAATGGCCGACATCAGGTTGAGCGTGTGCCCCGATAACCAGATAACAACTAAGGCAAGTGCCGTGTCTATCGGTATCTCCGCCAAGACCACAAGAGGCTGCAGAAAGCTCTCGAACTGCGCACTCAATATGAAATACATCAACATGATTGAGATTATCAGAATCACAATGAGTTGATTCATCATCTTCTTATTGCTAAAGAAGGCTCCTGAAAAGCTGACATCAATATCGAAATCCTTGACTGCATCACGTATACTGGTGCTCAACGACTCTCCATTTGCCACCTCATAGAAACATATAGGGATATACTCACCATCCTTTCCAGCGGAGATAATCTTCAACTCCTCTGTCTGCTGCTCGCTGACAAGCTGTCTAAGAGGAATTTCACTCTTGACACCACTATTATCTATTATTGTGACTGCACCATTAGCAAGCAGATTCTCTATGGTCTGTTTACTTCCAGATATGCATACAGGCATATATGAATTGTAGGAATGCAAAGTGGTGACGAGCGAACCTGAGATGGTTTTCTCAATGAGCTGCCTAACCTGATTGATACTTACATTGTATATCTCGAGAGCCTCTCTATTGATGATTATATTCTTCACATTCTTAAATGCTAATCTGGTTGAATGTGTCTCTGGCGATACACCTCTGACTATTCTCTCTATATTCCGTATCTCCTCACTGTCCAACTCGCGTCCATGGGTTGAGATCTGTGCTATTACATCTGGCTCTGACGTGTCGAAAATCTTTTCCAATATCGTTGCTGGAGGCGCAAATGTCAAAGAGCTATTTGGGTAATTAGCTGCTAACCATGCCATAGTCCGCTCCATGACTACTCTGACACTGTCGGGGTGCGATAGTCTCCAATAGAGCTCAGCTTCGGTCTGTGACAAATCGTTGGACGACTCAACAATGAAGTCCTGTATTCCGACGTAGGCACATTGCTCTTCACTTATACTCCTCGTTGCTTGCAACAGAGCCTCGGTGCGAAGACTATTCTCCTCAGCTGTTATCTCACTTCCCCACTCCACATGCGCTGTCAACTCACTATGCTCTATCTCAGGCATGCGACTCATCGGAATAAACTTAAACATCAGCCAACATAGGGGAAGCATCAGAAGTGAAAAGGTAAGGATGAGCTTCTGACGCTTGACCACAAAGTCGAATCCCTTGTCGTAGAATGTTGAAACTAAACGGATATTCTTATCGGTATTTTCGCGTTGACTCTTAGCAGAGGAGAACTGACGATATAATACTGGCAATAAAACGATGCCGACGAGGTAAGATACTCCTAAGCCAGCTGTTATCGAAAAGGCCTGATCACTGAATATCGCACCAGCTATTCCTGGAACGAAAACCAATGGCACGAAGACTGCGATGGTTGTCAGCGATGAACTCAGCAGTGGCGTTATCATCTCGCGCGTTGCTCCGACACAGGCTACTCTCATTGTCACTCCCCGCCGTCGCCACTGCGAGATGTTCTCACTCACTATCAGAGCATTATCTATCATCATACCAACCACAAGTATTAATCCCGATAGCGATATGATATTAAGCGATTTTCCTGAGAGGTAGAATGGAATGAAGGTTATAACGACTGAGACCACCATACTTATGCCTATGACGAGCGATGTACGTAGCCCGCCCATGAAGAACATCGTGACCACGATGATGAGCAGGAAACCAAGAAGTAGGTTCTGCTTCAGGTTGCTTATCGTATAGTCGAGGAGCTCGGTCTGGTTCCTGCTGATGCTGAATGTGAGATTGGGGAACTGATGTTCGAATTGCCAAACGATTTCTCCTATACGCTTACGCATAGCATCCATACCCTCGTCAGCCTGTTTTATGACGGCCAGTGTCACGACACGATTACCATTGGCAACCGACATACCCTGCTCGGTCTTGGTCGACATCTCAACAGAACATATATCCTTCAGCTGGATGTAACGGTCGGCACAACGCATATAGATATTCTCGACATCAGTCTTGTTGCGCAATAGTGTTGAGACCTTGATTGTGTATTCATATACGCCATCCTTGACACGCATGCTTCCCGCTTCGATATTATTGTTCTGCAAGGCACTCTCTATATCACTTATTGAGAGTCCATAACTCTTCATCAACGACTCATTTGGCGTTATGGTCAGGCACTGTGCAGGGACACCCGTCATATCAGCCATAGCCACCTCTGGCAGCTGCTCGATGCGACGTCGGATGATATTCTCAACGGCACTGCACATCTCCAGAAACTGCTGCTGTGTCCCGTTCCCCTCTTTCAGACCTATATTAAGATAGAAGACTGGTATATCTGTTGCGCTCGCCTTAATCGCCTTGGGTCGGGTTGTCCCATGAGGCATGTAGTTCATAGCTGCATCTATCTTCTCATTGACCTCGATATAGGCGTAATCAGTGTTCGTTCCAAATTTGAGCCTCATCAGGATTGTTCCGACGCCATCGCGGACCTCCGACTTAATCTCGTCGAGACCAACAACCTGCATCAGTTGCTTTCTGACAGGTGCTATTATGGTATTCTCCATCTCACGTGCCGACAGATTGGCATCCGACGCTTGCACTGTAATCTGTGGTATTGCAATGTCGGGCAATAGTGATACAGGAAGCGAACTATACGTCACAACACCTATGATGCAGAAGGCCAAGAAGGCCATTATGACTGCGATTGGGCGTCTAATCAGAAAGTCCATATCTATGCCTGTTAGTAGTTAATCTCGCTGTTATGTGCCAGGAATGTATTACCTGTGACGACTATGGTATCTCCGTCTTGAATGTCAGGACTCGTAATTGCTACCATATCGCTATTCTCAATTGACCTATCCACATAACACCACTGAGCCAGTCCGTTCTTAGCCTTGAAGACAACAGGTTTGTTTGAACGCATGACAATGGCACTCTTCGGCACTGCCATGTGTACACCCACATCTTTTCGTATACACACGCTTATGTTTGTTCCCTCGTATAGACCTTCTGGAGAGGCTATCCGCGCCTTTACCCTCACCATGCCATTGCTCTCTATGAAGGGGTTAATCTCGGTTATAGTGCCTTCCCATCGTTTATCAGGAATGGCAAAGGCTGTAACCTCAACCTTCTCTCCGACACTTATCAAGGGCAGTTCATTCTCTATGACACTGAATTCAGCTGTCATAGAGGCCATATCTATGATTCTGCAAAATGCCCTGCTACGATTCGCCTTATTGCTTACCTTGTCGGTCAGATTAGCTACCATTCCACTTATAGGAGCCTTCAGAGTACAATGCTCATACTCATACTGCGCAGACAAGTATGAGGCCTTGGATTGCATAAAACCACTCTTCACCTCAGCCAACCTTGTCACATTATCTGGAATACTATCCGTTTCAGGGTCGTACCCTTGTCCTATGATTGTTTCATGCATCGACAGGCGTGTGCGTTCCATGTCGGCCTTGGCTGATTCCAAATTGTTGTAGGGGCGAAACGATTCTATCTGGGCTATAGTCGCTCCCTCCGATATATATTTTCCATTGACCGCTGAAATACTCGATATGTTTCCATCAACATCCCAATATACATCAGCATATCGGCTCGCTGTAGCCTTCCCATTACTCACTATTTCAGTATTGAAGGGGGCTTCATGAACAACACTGACGCTCACTGTGGGCTTATCCTCAACAAGCATGTTCTGGAGTTTCTCTTCATCACTATTCTTTACTTCGCCACCACATGATACGAGCGACGCAATAACTGATAATTGGATAAACGTGTATTTCATATCTTGTTTTATTTGCTTTGCAATATTAATAAATATTTATGGAATCTTCTATAATTTTTCCCGATTTATTTTTATCAATCTGAAAACTATTTAAGAATATTGAGTTTTCCTCTTGTCTCTTGGGCATTTCACATCATCGTGTAATCTGTTTCAGGACTTTCTCTTTGATCTCTTTTGTTGCGTCCGACTCAATTTTCCATTTATGATTGAGAATGATATCCGCCTCTCGCTGTCGACTCTCTTCATCGTAGCACTCCTCTTCTGAATAGAGCAAAAAGAGCAGGTAGTGAGGATATATCCGTTCCGGCAGTCGGTTTAGTGAACGCAGAAATGACTCCTCTGCTCTCTTAAAATCTCCTAATGCCTGGTAATTCTTTCCCATAATATTTAGTATCATCGAATTGCACGAGTGGTTTATCGCCTCCTCCAATACGATATTAGATTTCTCATACTCATTAATGCTATTCAAGGAATGTCCATAACCATAGAGAAACCTGCCATTCCATTTCATATCATCGTACAGCTTTTCATACTGCTGGGACGCTTGTTTAAACCTCTTGCTATCATATAGATATTTGATGTCTCCCCATTTTTTCATCGCCTGCTTGCGCGACTCATACTCCGCCTGCCTCGTCCATAGAAAAACTCCTGCTATAATCAATACTGAACACAAGAGATAGCGCCTTCGGCCCTCCGACACGGTGCATCCCGTCATCATTATGATGGCAATCGCCACAAAGGCTGGTATATGCATCGGGTATGATGAAAAGGAGAAGACCGCAAGAGCGATTATTCCTCCACATAGCCCATATCTTCTCTGCCTATGTCCGACAACAACTGCGAGTACTACCACCATTAGTATGAGAAACATCATCGGAACGCCCCATTCAATGGCATAATGAAGATACTCGTTGAAAGCATAATCAGGAGTTCCAGCTACCAACATCTCCTTCTCTGTTCCACCTGTTGCAAAATAACTCTCCTGCGCTCTGCCATAGGCAGCATCAAAAACAGAACTGCCCATAAGTGGCGCCTCCATGACAGCCCGACATGATATCTTCCACAGAAAGAGACGTCCAAATGCCGATTCACTCTTTATATGCCATATACCGATAGCCGATGCTACTGCCAATACAAGAAGGAAAACAGTAGCTATCACAACTCGTTGCTTGCTTACCTTCGATAAATAACTTCTGAAATTTGTTGTAAAAGCAACGACATACAGTGAGCCTACAACAGCACTTATCCATCCACTGCGACTCATCGTGGAGGGCTCAGTCATTATCATCAGAGCCAAGGATGCTATCACCATATTTCTCACCCACCTTTTTTCGCTCGTCAGCCACATCGCAATAGTCACAGGGATACAAACGGCTAAGTAGCCTCCTAACGGACCAGGATTGTAGAACGAACCCGTCTCGCGGTATATCCCATTATTCGATATGCTCACTCCATAGAGCTGCATCATAGCCGTCACCGACTCAACAACGCCCATCACGATGATGGCCCACGATATTGCTCGCACGAGATCCTCTACTCTCTTGTGTAAGAAGAGCATAAACAGAGCTATGGTAAGTAGCACATAAAAACCTCGCGTACAGAATAGTAACCACTGATTGACCTGACTAACCTCATCCAATTGCTGTGCAGCAAAGAAATTGATGGATAGCCAAAAGAGTACTATGCAAAACAATACGCCTGCTGGCACTTGCTCTCTAAGCCATAAATATATCTCTCGTTTCTTCTCCATCTCCCTTCTACTTGACAAAGCTGAGAACGCGTTCCCAGCGCATATCACCATTATAGATATCTTTAGATTTCCATATCATCATTGTTCTGCCCACGATGAACTCCTCAGGCACGAGTCCCCAGTAACGCGAGTCCTGCGAGTCAAGGGCATTATCGCCCGCCATGAAGTAGTAGTCTTGCTCCCACTGATACTGCCCCAATGGCTCACCGCCTGCAAAGAAGTCGTTCCCTTCATTGTTTATCGAACTGTTTATCTCCCATTCAATAAGTTTCTTATATATCGGCGCATTGATAGTGTCAAGCTTAATGATGTCGCCTCTCTTAGGTATGTAGAGAGGACCATAACTCCGGATATTCCAATGATAGAGCGGGTGCCAGAAGGGCGCTGCCCAATAGGCGATGTCGGGTCGCGAGACACACGTCGTGTCACGTGTCACTCTCTCTATCCTGTTCTGCGCCTCCACATTACCCAACTCTTCGTTGACACCTCTCACGTGATAATATCCATCAACAATCTCTAATGTGTCTCCAGGCAAAGCCACACATCTCTTCACGAAATAGCGCAGGACATCGAAGCTGACTGAATCCCAGCTCTGCGTATAGGGATAGTTGAATACCATCACATCGTTTCGTTTGGGTTCGCTAAAACCCCAGACACGACTGATATCACCATGTCGTATCGTCTTACGAAAATCAAAGAGTCTCGCACCATATGCCATCTTATTCACAACGATATAGTCGCCAGGTAGAAGTGTAGGCACCATAGAGGGGGTCGGCACTTTGAACGATGCAAACATAAAAAGACTCATGAAGTACCATGCGAGAGAAATCACTGAGAGTGTCACGATGATATTCCACGCGACATTACATATTTTCCGAAATATCTTCTTATCTATCTTCATCTCGTTGTTACCACCATATTTGCTTGCCATTGTCGTAGAAGAACACTCTCTCATCCCATCCTTTAGTATAGTCTTTCACCCATAGGAGAGCCTTGCATGGGACATCATCGTAGTGCAGTATATTACTCTCTGCTACCTTCTTGCCTAACGATACCCACTCCCTGTTATTCCAATACTTCAACTCGTATGTGTCGCCTGGATGTATGTCGTTGTCATCACTTCTCGGCACTATCCTGACGAACCCTACATTCTGGGCTTTTCCAAAATCCTTCCCGACCCATGCACCATCAGGCTCGTCGAGCTCCTCCGTCTCGAAATTTGTCAACCAGTCGTCGTCGAATGCTTTCTCTACTACCTCCTTCGTTGCCTTGCGGCAACCAATACTCTTACCCTCAAGTCTTGCCGAATCCTCGCTGAAGAATGCCAGCTCTGCAATGCTTCCATAGGTCCCGTCAGCTCCTGCATAACGCCAATAGCGATAGGGCTTCGACGAGTGTAGGGGTGTCATATCAGCAATGTCAAGATTCTCAATAGTCATGACTGTCTCAACCTTCGAGAAGTCAGCCATGTCAGAAGCCTCGATGCGACCGCCCAATAGTCGACGGCGCATCTCCACGACATTCTCGGCCTGGAAATACTTACGCCGTATGTCAACACTCTCCGTCCCACCATCTGGCCCGTCTACATACTCCAAGCTACCATCTTTGTGAAGTATAAAGGGTTTGGATATGGGTTCTGTTCCCTTCCCGTTGAAAGCCAAGGCGATGTACAGAATATTACGTCCTATATTCCTGAAATTCACCACGTCATTCTCTATCTCGCCATAGTCCACTATACGCCATGTCGTGAAATGTCCATCGAAGGTTGCCAAATAGGCATACTCCTCCAACGGCTTAAAGTCGTGCGGCACAGGAATCTCTATGTCAGAGGTCCTGAAATAGTTATTGGTCACATCTTTCTGATGGATGCCAAAAGGATATTTCATGGCCGACCTATTCAGGTATTTCAGTCTGTCATAGTTAATGGCATAGGACCAGCGGTATATCTTAGGGAATGTATAATTGGGGAAGAAGGCCTTACCTGGGACACATGTGAGATCCCACTCCGAGGCCAGCTCTTCGCCCCTGTCGTTGAGCATCGTAAACCACGAATGGCCAGCTCGGAAACGGCCGTATATGGGCACCTCATCTATCACGACGGGCAAGCCCATACTACGAAACGCCAAAACTCCTAATGTCACGAAGTCGATGCAACGACCGAATTTCATATTGACCATAGTCTCGGCACTCCTCAGCTCAATGGGACTCTCATCATATATCTCAAAGCGACCCGCCTTGGCCAACACTCCATTACGCACAAAGTCGAGGGCACGGAATGTTGAGTAATAGCTCTCATCATTGGGGTATAACTTATCGAGCGATGCTCCGTAGTTAGCCACCATCGTGTCACGCCATGCATCGAACGACTGCAACTCCGCACATTTGTAGGGAAGGAGCCATTCGCAGAACTCATCGTATGTTAGATGCTTAGCGTACATACCATTGCGCCACAAGGCAAAAGCATCATCTATATTCTTTATCAGATAATCAGCTTTGATAATCTTAATATCCTGAACAGTCTGGTTTCTGATGTTTGAAAACCTATGTTTCGAAAGGTAGAGGAGCGAATCGTACTGCTCTTTGGGCGACAGCTCTGAGTGGGCGAGGTTGAGAGCAATCTCATAATAATCATCTATTTTATTTGTTGCATAGGAGTAGTGGCCGGGCATATTCTCGATGAGGAATATCGCAGCCTCCAGTTTTTCTCTATCCCCCACACTATCGTAATGGGCTATGACCCTCTCCAGTTCGCTACGGTTCTCTCCAGC
>JABUTU010000034.1 GCA_021443545.1 Marinilabiliaceae bacterium
CAAAATACTTCGTACAATGAGGGGAAGTTGCGAGTTAAGAATCAATACATACGAAGCATGGATTTTGTGCAAACAAATGAGTGAAGGGTTGTTGTAGCATGACAGAATGAATGGCAATGTTGTAATTTTGCATTTCGAAAGTCAATACCTATATTTGCATATCATAGCGAAGCTGTTTTGCGAAGCTGATTTGCTGACATCTCTTTGTGACGACCTTGATAACCAGGACGTTAAGGCCTTTATGGAGAAGGTGAGTAACTTCTTCTTAGGCATTCCCTACGAGAACGCTGGAGAAATCACAGAGGGTTATTTCCGCAACCACCTACGCACCCTCTTCTGCCTCTTCGGAATCCCAAACCAATGCGAGATAATGGAGGCGAGTCAGAGGGTCGATATAGTAGCACAAACCGCCAGAATGGCACTTGTATTTGAGTTGAAGATGTTGGGTAAAGAGGAGTCAGACCCTGAGAAGAAGAAACGAGAGCTCCTTGCCGAAGCCCTTGAACAAGGTAGGAAGAAGGGCTATGAGGAGAAATACCGCAACGAGAGCCAGATAGTCCACACCATCGGCATCGTCTTTGACGAGAAGTCACGCAAAGTGGCTTGCTGGGAGCAAGGCTTATAAAGAACTGAATAACAACTAAGAAGAGATACCTTTTATTTTCTTACATCATATCCGAATTGTTTGAGCATAGCGTCTTTATCTCTCCAGTCTTTAGATACTTTGACAAAGAGTTTGAGGAAGACCTTACGTTGCAGGAACATCTCAATATCGCGACGAGCCATTGTTCCCAGCTTCTTGATGGCTACTGCCTGGTGACCTATGATGATACCCTTTTGGCTATCTCGTGTAACGTGTATGGTTGCACTGATGTTTGTTATGTCGTTCTCCTCGTGAAATTCGTCTATTGAGACTTCTACGGAGTAGGGAATCTCCTTCTTGTAGTAGAGAAGAATCTTCTCGCGGATAATCTCGCTTACAAAGAAACGTTCACTTTTATCGGTAAGGGCATCTCGATCGAAGTATGGTTCAGCTTCAGGAAGCAGGTCAATGAGATGAGTGATAATACCTTTGACATTGAAGTTATGTAAAGCTGATGTGGGAATAATCTCAGCATCTGGCAGTTGTTCGTGCCAATAGGCAACCTTTTCTTCGAGCCCTTTTTGGTCAGTCAAATCTATTTTGTTTATAATGACAATTTTAGGGACGTTTATATTCTGGACTTTCTTGATAAAATCATCGTATTTATCGGGAGTCTCAACGGTATCGGTTACATAGATAAGAATGTCGGCATCACTCAGAGCACTTGTGGAGTAGTCGAGCATCGTTTCCTGAAGTCTGTAGTTAGGCTTTAGAACACCTGGGGTGTCTGAGAAAATAATCTGGTAATCCTCCGTAACGGCGCCATCGTAGTCGCCAGCATTACCATTAACGATTCCGAAGATACGATGGCGAGTTGTCTGAGCCTTACTTGTAATAATACTCAGACGCTCTCCTACAAGTAAATTGCTAAGAGTCGATTTGCCCACATTCGGGTTGCCGACAATATTCACAAATCCAGCTTTCATAATGGCTACAAAGATAGTTTATTTTCTCATTCAAACTCATCTGTATGTTATGAAGTGGTGTAGCAATCTCTTTTCTGAAAGAGAATGTCAGGTGATTATTAAGAGAACTGTGTGCAGAAGCTTAAAAAGAGGAGTTCTGCACACAGTTAAAGAATTATGGAAGTCTTATATATTCCGTCAATCCTGAATATTTACGGCGTAATAAGCAACTTTTCCGTTGGGATAAACACCTGATATGAAAAGGCCTTCAGAGGCTGTTGCGGCTATTTGTTCAAGATCCTTGACATTTGTTACAGGGGTTCTGTTTGCTTTTAGTATAATGAATCCATCTTTTACTCCACTTTCGCGTAATTTTCCGTTGCCTGCTTGTTCAACTTTCAGACCATATCTGAGGCCGGTTTTTACTTTTTCTTCATCGTTCAAAGGTTTTAGAACACCTCCGAGAAGATTGCCAGCATTGCTTACGTTGACGATATCTGTGGTGCCTCGAATGTTTCTGAGAGTACACATAATCTCCAGCTCCTTGTTGTTGCGTATGATTTTGAGACGAACAGAGTCACCAGGTCTATGCTGAGCAATTTTCTCTTGTAGTTCGGGTACTGTATTGACAGTAATGTCATCAACAGAGATAATGATATCCTCTTGCTGGATGCCGGCTTCCTTAGCAGCGCTTCCTTCGGCAATATCCATTACAATGATACCTTCTGGTTTTTCGAGATTGTATTTTTTCTGTAACTCATTGTTAACCTCGGCGATAGTGACACCTAACAGAGCGCGTTGTACCTCGCCAAACTCTTTGAGGTCGGCTGCAACTTTCTGAACAATGGATGTAGGGACAGCGAAGGAGTAACCAGTATAGCTTCCTGTGTTAGAGGCTATAGCGGTGTTGATTCCGACGAGTTCGCCGCGAGTGTTTACGAGGGCACCTCCAGAGTTGCCTGGATTTACAGCTGCGTCGGTCTGAATGAACGATTCAATACCCATCTGATTGCCGTTCATGCCCATTGAACGAGACTTGGCGCTCACAATGCCAGCTGTGACGGTTGAGGTCAGATTAAAAGGATTGCCAACAGCCAGCACCCATTCGCCGACTTTTAAAGCATCAGAGTTCCCGAAAGCGAGCGGTTGAAGATTGGCAGCCTCTATTTTCACAAGGGCTATATCAGTCGTCGGGTCGGTGCCGATAAGAGTTCCTTCAAAAACGCGTTTGTCATTCAGTACGATTTCGATTTTATCGGCTTTGTCAATAACGTGGTTATTGGTTACGATATATCCGTCATTACTGATGATAACGCCAGAGCCAGAACCTGTTAGTTGTGGACCTTGATGTTGAGGTTGCATACGGGGACCAAAAAAGAACTGGAGGAATGGATCGTCGGTGCCGAACGATGGTTGTCGGGATTCCTGCATAACTTTTACGTGTACTACACTCTCAACACTTTTTTGAGCAGCATCGGTGAAGTCGGTAGGAGCATAAGACGTTGCAACACGGATAGCCTGAGCCTCTGTCTGGCCAGCGAAGCCCTCGATGTTATGACTGTTAGTAGGAGTCGGCAGGGTTGTGTATTCGATATAACGAGCATGGATGAAAGCTCCGAAGACCACGCATCCGAGCGTGATAGCTACTGTTGTTATTATCTTCTTCATTGTCGTATTGTTTTTATGGTAGTGAATAATCAATTTGTTTTATGTCCTTATCAGACACGTTGCAAATATGAGACCATAAATTGGAGTTGGCAAATTTTTTCAACAAACGACAAAACAGGCAACGTCACTTGTTGGTAGATTTATTCTTGATGTTTGGTGTGGTATTTTTGATGTTTGTTGCCAAATAAGGCATTCAAGGAAAGCAGATATTTTTTTCGTAATACTCTTATTTGTCAACTAAGGTCATTATGGACAATATGTGTTGTGCCTGAAATTAGTGTTTTGCATAAGGTATAGTCGTTATCGCACATTAAAAGAGGCGACCCTCTTTTTAGAGAATTCAGGTATGTTGTATGATTTCATCTGCATGTTGTAGTAATCTGCTTCGTTTTGAGGTAGTATGAAAGGTTTGCTTCCAACACCGTTTTCGTCAAAGTGAGCAATAAAAAGTCGTGTGTATAGGCCGTCCATTCTTTTAGAACTGAATACTACCCACCGACCATTTGAACTCCAGGAGTGATAACTCTCCACGTCATTGCTATTCCATTCGTCCATGGCGCGAACAGAGCCATTATTGAGATTCATCAAGTAGAGATCTGCGTCGCGATGCCATATAGAGAAGTTGCCATAATCAGCTTTTGTGAAGAGAAGCCAATTGCCGTCGGGAGAAACTCTTGGGAATGATATGCTACCAGCAGAGTAGATTGTGTCGACCTTATTCCCGAAAGAAGATGTCGTTTCATTAAAGTCAATCCGACAAAGAGAGTAGTGAACCTTGTCAAATTCTTCAGGCATAGAAACAGAATCAGCAGAACAGAAATATAGGCTCTTGCCATCGGGAGAGAAGCAGGGGAATGTCTCCATGGCTGAAGTTCCTGAAATCAGAGGAGAGCGTAGCACTTTGTTGGTCTGAGTGTCGTAAACTACGATATCAGAAGAATAGTCCATAACCTCAATGATATTAGGGTCGAATGTGTGGAAGCGTTGCAGCGTTTGGTTGGAGCTGAAAGCGATGAAACGGCCGTCAGGATGCCACGAAGGGTATGTGAAACCTTTTAGATTTGGGTTGTGTTTAGAGATATCGGAAGTGTCCAATTTGCGAACGTCACCTTTTTCTCTGATGTATGTGCCTCCATAATCCTTTCGAACGTGAATAAGCATATTGTCGGGGTCGAAGTTGCATAAGTTATGGCAGTTCACGCAGTTGTAGTTGTGGTTTCTGTTAGAGATGACAGTTGTTTCCTCAAAAGAAGAGATGTCGCGACAGTATATTCCCATCTCGTGCCAAGTCTCGTACCCAGGTTCAATGAGTCGGTAGATGATATATGGATCAATATCATCAGTAGAGACTTCGTAGTTCGAGCTGTCATTAAATAGTTCACGCATGGATGGAGGAATTATATATGGTCTGGAGTTATCAAATTCAGACATTTTGTTGACGACAGAAGCGGGGGCAGTGTCCGTACAAGGTGGTGTGTATTCAGATGAGAGTTCTTGTCCGGAAAGAGTTTCGATAGCCCATAGATAATCGGCAAGCTTATGATTGTCTGGATTATGGAAAACGAAGTGTCGCACATCGTTGTCAATGCCGAATTCGCCAGCGAACCTATTGTCAGCAAGGCAATTTATGAACTGAGGTTTATGATTATGTATGCTGTCGAGCATGCAATCTGCAAAATCTTTATAAAAGAGAGTCTGTTTTAGAATATGACAATACTTTTCAGCTATTCGGTTTGTCCCAAGTTGCCAATTAGCAGTAATAAGGTTTTTGAGAGCCCAAGGGGAGATGTTGTTACAACTTTCGCCAGCTTGAAATGCCATGTTGCGAGCCATACTTGCGTGTCCCATATGCAGAAATGTTTCGCTTTGAAGCATCTGAATTTGAGGATTCTTGTCGCCGTTCATAAAGAAAATAGCGCGGAAATCATGGCAAGGCACATCGAGAAGATGAGATCTTAATTGTCCTGTTGCGCCTAAAGCAGCAGAGCGACAGTTGAGGTAGAGGAAGTTGTTAGGATTGTTGTTTACGATTCTGATAATATCATCGTATTTATTCTCCCGGAGTAGGATACATAATTCTTTGAATAGATTGTTAGATGAGCCATTTATGGTAGCTATCGTCCCCCAGACAATGCAAGATGAGGTGATTATGATGTTAAAGATATATTTGAATTTTGTTTTATAAAAGTATGATGCAATGGATGAAACAACCATAATAGACCATGGGATGTAGGTGCTTATAGGCGCGTTCAGATGCAGGTTGTAGTACATTGCAGGAGAGACAATTTGCCACAGATTATAATTAAGAATGAGGGAGGCAGTAAGTGAAGTAGCAGTTACAGAAGTCAAAAGTAATAGCATCACTATCCAACGTCGATTTATAATCAAATCTATGGCTATAATGGTAGTAAGTACGATTCCTGCAGCACCAGTCATCCACCAAGAGGCGAGGGGCAGTATTATACATAGAACAGCATTGTCATATTTTCGGTATATAGCGAGCGCAGCAATGAAAACTGCAAAAGAGGGGATAATAGAGAAGTTGGTATAGGTGTTTACCAGTAAAGGGGTAAACAAGAAAAGCGAGCATATTGCAGATAATATGCGTTGAGAAAGAGATTGATGTAAGAGAGAGACACTGCATATCAACAAAGCGATAATTATCGATGCTATGTATGGGAGGGCTCCGAACTGGATAATCGCCTGACCAATGAAATCAGAAAGGCCACCCGGTAGTGATAATGTTCTTATAATTGATGGTAAGTACCATATTAACGTAGAAAAACCTTCGGCGTATCTTATGGGAGTATTTGTTATGTAGAGGAAAAGAACTACAACTATCAGAAAGATAGGGAGATATACTATATTGATTTTGACCTTCATTGCGTTAATTTTTGCAAAGATATCCTTTTTTTTATCGCAAATGCTTGTGAATTCAAAAAATGCACTTACATTTGCAGTGTACTATTCATGTAGAACACTGAGTTAGGGTTAACTTGAAGAGGTAGATAGTTATTAACTTAAAACGATAGAGAGATGTTAAAGGTAGAAGAGATGACCTTCTCATATGGGTCGAAGAAGATATTTGAAAATCTCAATCTGGAGATACCTGAAGGACGAATATGTGGTTTGCTCGGATTGAATGGTGCGGGCAAGTCGACATTGCTCTACTTGATGTCTGGATTGTTATTTGCCAAAAGTGGTCGGATAGAGTTTAATGACATAGATGTAATGAAGAGGAGTCCGAAGGTATTGCGAGATATGTTTTTGATACCGGAAGAGTTTGAGTTGCCAGCGATGACACTCAAGCGTTATGTTGAGATTAATGCACCCTTCTATCCAAATTTTGACAACGAGAAGCTTCAGCATTCGCTTGATGCGTTTGACATGAAAGTGAAGGATGTGAAGTTGAATACGCTTTCGATGGGGCAGAAGAAGAAGGTGTTTCTATCGTTTGCGCTTGCGACAAATGTGAGTCTGTTATTAATGGATGAGCCGACAAATGGATTGGACATCCCTTCCAAGAGTCAGTTCCGAAAAGCGGTAGCGCAATCGATGCGAGAGGATCAGACGATACTCATTTCGACGCATCAGATACGAGACATAGAGAGTATGCTTGATCATATTATACTCATAGACGAGAGTGAAGTTCTTTTGAATGCGACAGTAGGAGAGATACTTGACAAGCTTCTTTTTGCGGATTATCTTATGCGCGACACGCCAGCTGATGCGTTGTATACACAGGCGTCGGCTTTAGGACAGCAGGCAGTCACGGTAAAGCGAGCAGACGAAGAGTCGTCCGACATCAATGTTGAGTTGTTGTTTAATGCATCACTTGAGCACAAGGATGTGATACGTAAGATGTTTAAGATGTAATTATAGAAGAGGGGGAGTTATGGACTTTTCATTCAAGAGGTTATGGACCTTTTTCAGTTCTGATACAGCAGACAACATAGTAGTCGTTCGGTCGTTGTATGCCATGTCAGTACTATTCGTGGTTATCATCTCCTTGTTATTCAACTTTCTGTCGGGGCAGGGTTTGAATCATGACACATTAATGACGCTATTGACGATGTTTATGTGTTTTATGGTGCTTTTGTCCTACAATATGGGATTCTATGATGTAGAGCAGAAGAAGAAATGGTTGAGATTGGAGCAAAAGCCAGCGACAATGTTTGAAAAGTATATATCCCGAATAGTGCATTTCGTAGTTGTTATACCTGTTTTCCAGAAGTTAGTCTTTGTGGCTGTGGAGTGGCTTCGAGTATTGTTTTTGCCGCGATTTGAGGGAGATTGGTTCATGAGTATATATGGAAGGGCGGATGGTCAGCCATTCAGAGAGTATCTTTTTGGAGATTCCTTTAGCATGGCAGGATTTTTAGCAATGACACTAATAGTGACTTCTATTTGCATCTGTTTTGCTACGCGTTATGGGGCTGCAAAGGGTTTTTTAAGAACGATACTTGCTGGATTAGTTGCGATGTTCTTGTTTATTGCAGTTTTTGTAATTGTAACAGATAATATTTTATCGATGAGTGAAATTGAAGAAGCTAATAATGTTACGATTGAAGGGACTAACTTCCTGATGAGTATCTATTTAGGATTGGGATTAGTTATGATGTATTTGATTCCATGTTTTGAGATGATTATTAATGCGGTTTTCAGAAGATGTGCAACGTGGAAAAGATCACTTTACAAGGCGTTGTCGTGTGTTGTGTTGCTGCTATTGACGTTTATGCAATCAGTGACTTTTTGGCAGAAGATTTTAGAAGAAGGCGGAGAACTTAGCTTTGGTGCTATACATTACATTGTAGTGATAGTGTTATCTCTGATTACCTTGTATGGGTCATATTATATATTTAAGAATCGACAGTTAATAAAAAGTTAACTATAAGTTTAGGAGGAAAAACCATGATGTATAGAAAGTTATTCAAATACGATTTAGTTCAATATGGAAGAGAGAAGTTTTTTTATGGTCTTGCCATATTTGTTGCGACAGTGATATTGGGCTTGATGGTAAACCTTTTATCTGGGCCATTTGAAGGGGTAAAAGTTGTAGCCGTATCCTTTTTGATTATATTTATATCAGTTTATCCGATCATTGGATCGTGTTATTTGGCGAGTCATTTTGGATATATGCTTAGAACGAAGACTCGGAGACTTAATTATTTGATGATTCCAGCACCGACACATGAGAAATTTATAGTTCGATTTGTAGATAGTGTCATATTACCAACAGTTGTAATGGTTGTATCATTTCTACTTGCGGCTATCGTTATATTGCCGTTCTCGCAGCTAACTATTGCGGATATGTATAATACGTTTTTTGGCAATTCGGCAGAGCAAATGGTTATAAAAGCAGAGTTGATGAAGAATATTTCGTTGGGGCCGTATGTGTCAATGATTATAACAGCGATACATACATACTTCACATTCCTTGTTGTAATGATGCTTGGGAGTATGATATTCAAGAGCTATGCATACGTGAAAACACTACTGTCATTGTTCATCTTGGAACTGGTGCTATCAGCATCTCGTATGATAGTATTTGAGGTGAATGATAATGATTATATGTTGTTAATGTGGCAGATTAATGGTTTTTGTTTGGTGATTAGCCTCATCTCGATCGGAGTTTCATATTATCTGTTTTCAAAAAAACAAATTGTTTAGGGTTATGGAATTCAAGGATAATAAACCTATCTATTTGCAGATAGCATCGCGCATCTGTGATGAGATACTTACACATAAGTTGTCAGTAGATGAACGAATTCCGAGTGTCAGGGAGTACGCAGCCATCCTTGAGGTTAACACTAATACAGTAGTTCGCTCATTCGAATATCTGCAAAATAATGATATAATCTATAACAAACGAGGTATGGGATTCTATGTTGCGCAGGGAGCAGAGGATGTCATAATGAATATCAGAAAGACAGCTTTTCTGAAAGATGTCCTGCCCGATGTATTTGCAGAGATGAAGATACTTGGAATAGGGTTAGAAGAGGTTTCCGACCTTTGGCGACAATATACGTCTTAAAATTCTCTAAATAAGTATAGAGAAATATTCAAAATTGTTGCTAACTTCACGCTTTGAATTTGTAGCAATTGATGATTAGGTCGATCTCTTTCATATTGGTATTACTCATATCTGGCTATGTTTCAGTACTTGCGCAGATAAATAAGTATGGATATCCATTGACTACAAATTATGATGTGGATGTCTTTAAGGAGTCGCCACAGTATTGGAGTGTTGCTCAGGATAGTCGAGGTGTTATGTATTTTGCCAATATTGAGGGAGTGGCAGAATATGACGGAAGTACATGGAGAGAGATAGCGGCATGTGAAGTAGAGACGGGTTTTGTTGCCTCGGATGCTGATGGAGTTGTTTTTGTCGGAGGGTACAATGATTTTGGCTATCTTGCCCCGGATAGTCTTGGCGAGGTACGTTATGTGTCGCTTCGAAACACGTTAGACGATGAAGAAGAGTTTTCTGTTATTGACAAGGGGATAGAATTTTCGGGAGATAAAGTTTTTTTCTCGGGCAAGGGAGTAGTTATTGTCTATGATAAGAAGACAAACAAGTCGACGAGGTGGAAAATAGACCCACGACAGCGCGTAGCCATTTCAGATGGGCATTGTTTGTTTAACAATAATGGAGTATTATCGGAGGTAACCGAAGATACTGTTGTTGCTTTAGTAGATGTTAACCAAAGGCTAAATGTGGCTGATTTTGCCAAGGTGAGGGAGAATGAATATTTGGTGAGTTTTTTTACAAAACTCTATTCGTATAACGCAGCAAAAAGGGAGTTGTCGCCGATTAAGTCTGATCTTTTCACTTCTCTTATGGAGAAAGAGGATGGACGAATCGGGTGGATAGAACCATTAGGTAATGGGCAGTTTGTAGCACTTAACACAATAGAGACGCAGAGTCTTGGTTTTACATGCTTTGATGAGGAGTATAATCTTACCGAGATAATGAGCAGGCAAAACGGATTGCTTGGTAATCAGATTTTTGGCGGTGGACTTGCAAATGATGACATATTTTGGCTGACGCAATGGGGAATTTCAAAAACAGAATTGAAATCGCCATTCAGACATTTCGGTATTAAGTCGGGATTGTCAAGTAATATTATAGACTTTACGCAAGTAGATGGTATAGTTTATGTGGCTGCAGCAGAGGGAGTTTTTAAAATGTCGCATGATGAGAAGGGTATGACATGTTTTGAGAAACTGAAGGGTTACGAGACGGGTATGGTACATAATGTTGTCAAGTACAACAACCCATACACACATGTGTCGACGATATTGGTAGCCAGTAGTAATGGATTGTTTGAGGTTGTTGGCTCGAGGTTGAAACGTTTGAATCATCAGACAGTGCGTGCAGTCTTTCATTCCGATAAAGATCCGTACCATCTCTATTTCGGATATCACGACATCGTTAAGTGTAGGATTTACCCTGACAGTATTCATGAAGAGCGTTGTTTCCCTAATGCTCTTAATGGCACCTCGACTCGTTTTGCGGAGGATGAAGATGGAAAGATTTGGTATTCAAGTTATTCAAAAGGAGTCGGATATATACATGGCGACAGCATAACAGTAATCAAGTCGAAATCGAATCAAATTCAGGATATTCGTAGAATTGATGGACACACTTTTTTCCTTGATGGAGAGAAGGTTTTTGAATATAATGAGAGGGGGAAGATGTTGGTTGAGAGTTCATTTGTCGACTCGCTCTCAAGTATAGGAGGCGGATATGTATCCAATTTCTTCAAGTATGGCGATGGCTATTTCTGTAATATAGAGGGTAGAGGTTGGGGAATACTTGAGGTCAAAGGTCCTAACAAAGGAGCATTTCATGATTTGTTTATCAAACGTTTATATTCAGAGATACGCAATATAGATTGGGAGTGTCTGCAGATTGATTCAACCCTTTGGTTTCACGATGATTTTAATGTGTATACATATACCACAGATACAGAAAATTTTTCAAAGTTGAGGAAAGACAATGAAAAGTGTTCTCGTGGTTACAATGCACTTGTCAGGATGGTAGCAGCATCGGATTCAGTAATATTCAAAGGATGCTTTTTTGATGACAAATGGAACTCATCTATAACGCAGCGGGAGGACTTTGTGCCACATCTTGAGTACGGGCATAACGAGTTGAGTTTTACCTATTCGGCAGCGTTTTATGAATCTGAAGAGAAGACATTATTTTCGTATTGTCTTGAAGGATACAGCCAGTCGTGGAGTGAATGGAGTACAAGAAAGGAGACACGATTTACGAACATATTTGAGGGAACCTATACATTCAAGGTAAAGGCAAAGAATATATATGGGGTTGAGAGTTCGGTTTCGGAGTTTACTTTTGTTGTTAATCCGCCATTCTACAGAACATGGTGGGCGTACTTTATATATTTCTTGCTCGTTGTATTCCTCTTTGTTTTCCTTTCAATAATGTCTGTTAAGTTGTATACACGCCGACTGCAGGCTGAAAACGATCGTCTTGACCTTGCGGTTAAGGAGCGTACTGAAGAGATTGAAAGTCAGAAGAAAAAGATAGAGGCACAGAGAAATGAGATATTGAACAGCGTGAATTATGCAGCCTTCATACAATGTGCAGCATTAACACCATCTGAACAGGTGGATGCTATTTTCCCAGAGAACTTTATCATATATAAGCCATGTAGCATAGTAAGCGGTGATTTCTATTGGATTGGGCAGGTGGATGATAAGAGCGTTTGTGTGGTTGGTGATTGTACTGGGCATGGAGTTCCAGGAGGTTTTATGAGTATGCTGGGCATGTCATTCTTGAGCGACATAATAGGTAAAGAGACGAATCCAGCTGAGATATTACAGCAGTTACGTAAGCGAGTAAAGGCCAATTTGCATCAGACAGGCGATTTCGGTGTCAGTCAGGATGGTATGGATATATCGGTATGCGTAATAGATGAGAGAACAAAACATATGGTGTATGCTGGTGCATATAACTCGGTGGTTATAGTTCGAAATGGCGAGATGTATGAGTTGAAGGCAGATAAGATGCCGATAGGGGTACATCCGAGAGATAAGAATAGTTTTACTAATAAAGAATTTGACTTGTGCTCTGGTGATTTTGTCTATTCATTTACAGATGGTTATGCAGACCAGCATGGAGGTGAGATTCTAAGTCGTTATTCAATGCAGAGATTTAAGGAAAGACTAACAGAATTGTCAGCTCTCTCTATGGAAGAACAGAAGAAAGAACTCCTTCGTGATTTATCGGAGCATCAGGGAGCATATCCACAGACAGATGATATACTTGTTGTAGGATTTAGAGTTTCGTAACCACGTTTCAGTATTTCCTGAAAAACACAATTTAACACGAGATGTAACGTGTTGAAAGATACCGAATAAAGGGGAATAAAGCGGAATAGCGACAAAAAAAGTTTTCCGAAAAGCTTGTTAAATCAAAAAAGGGTGTTACCTTTGCACCCGCTTTCGAGAACGAAGATTTAAGAAAGCCTCTGCGAAGGAGATGAAAAAAACTTCCAAAAATGTTTGGAGGATAAATAAAAAAGTTCATAACTTTGCATCCGCTGTCTGAAAATTTTTGGGCAGAAAAAGAAGAAGTTCTTTGAAACGATGATACAATAGTGCAACTTAAAAGGAAAAGGAAGCCACGTCAATCGCAAGATTGAAGTAAACGAGCCGCACGGAGAACTCCAAAAGAGTATAAAGAACATACAATGAAGAGTTTGATCCTGGCTCAGGATGAACGCTAGCGATAG
>JABUTU010000077.1 GCA_021443545.1 Marinilabiliaceae bacterium
TCTATGACTTGGAACGACTGTCTCATACAGACTATGCTGCACAAGCCTTAGCCGATGCATCTCTGTATCATGACATCGTTGAACACAGGAAGAAGTTCTACCATGTAGGGTATGTGGACTATTCCAAGGAACTGCCTGAAACCATCACCATTCTTCCTCCTGACGACCTATTGGCAAGCTATGAGGCTGACTATAAGGACATGCAGAGCAGTTTCATCTATGCGGAATCATTGCCTTTTGACAAACTGATGCAGGCAATGAAGGAGTTGCAAAACAGATTCAGGAAGGTCAATCAAAACAAAAAGTCACCATCCCTGACGGTGAATGCTATATCGACCGACAGGAGGCCGAGGTAACTGATGTCACAACTATAGCGAAAGCCTGTCCTATTGTAGCCATCGAAAACGACGGTATGCACTTCAACTAATGTAAGTACGCTTTTCAGATAATCCATTATAAAAGCCGAATTACAGTTTGGCGCGCTACCGCACCCCAAACTGTAATTCGGCTTTTCTTAAAGTGGGTTGTGATTCACTTTCATTTTGTATATCTTTGTAGTCGCAAACAACAAAAATCGTGACCAAGCTCGCTTGCAAATGTTGTGATTTGCTTTCATTTTGCTATTTTTGTGCTGCGCAAACAACGGTCATATATCTCGGTGTCTTAACATCGCGGTTGTGATTTGCTTTCATTTTGCTATTTTTGTGCTGCGCAAACAACACATTCAGCATAATATCCTCTGAATGAATACGTTACAGAGGTGTTAGGTGAAAAAAAATGAGACTTAGGGATATCAACAATGCTTCAACAGAGCATTTTTGGTATCCCTAAGTCTTTAAAATAGTTCCAACTGTTCCGGAGGATTGTTATACGATTTTTTATATGTACCGTAGTAAAGGTCAATACTGGCAAATTGTTTGTCGGTGACACACATAATGCTGGTTTTGCCTCGTGAGGGCAAAAAAAGTTTAACGCGCTTAGAGTGAACCTCTGCGTTCTCCTTGCTCGCACAATGCCGGATATAAACGGAGAACTGATACATCGTAAATCCGTCATTTATGAGGTCTTTACGGAACTTCGCATAGGCTTTACGGTCTTTTTTTGTTTCGGTCGGTAAATCGAAAAATACTATCAGCCACATGATTCTATATTCACTTAATCTGTCATGCATAGGGTTGGCAAAAAAAATTCATACTCGCCGAGGGTAGTCAATGCGTCTTGACTCCCCGGTAAAGCACCGGGCAACGGAAGCTGTTGTCTGTTGCGCAGCCACTAATAGAGGACTGCGCTCGCCATTAATAACAACATCGATTGTCGGTATTGTTAATAGTTTACGTTTCCACTCCGTCGTAAGTTTCTCTTCCTCTGGCAAGCCATCTCTTTTAACTATATCAAACACCAATTCATCGACATAGGGTCTGTATGGCTCCATAATATCGTCAGCCAGGCAATAGGCGTTGTACTTATTGTGGTGGTGTATTCCGAGAGTTGGCAACAAGCCGCTTGCCACTAACGCACGTGCTATGATGGCACGTAGAATGGCGTAGCCATAATTGAGGAGTGAGTTCGGCTGCTCCCCAAACTGGTCACGCGTAAAGCCCTCTACCCCGGCCAACCCTTCAAAGAAACGTTGCCAATAGAAAGCTGCTGCCCTACCCTCCAGATTGTTTGTATCGCCACTGTTTACCTCTCGTGCCCATGCCTTCATGCAGGGAAACGACTCTTCGCGGCATATTTCGAGCGTTGCTCCCTGATTAGCTATTTTGGCTTGTACTGTTTGTTGCCACATCTGTTTTTTCAGAGGGACCGACGAATCGATCTGTGCTCTGAATCGTTCGCTCTGGACACTGTTTGTGTCTAAAGGCATAAAAAGGCCATTGGGCATGTAGCTGTCATTACATGAAATGACAGCTACATTATTTTCGATGAGAGCAGAGAGCAAGCCTGATGTGAGCGTAATCTGCTTATGGTCAAGAACGAGAACCCCAATGTCTTCGATAGGTCGCCTTTGAACATCATCATCTGCTTTATAGGCATACCTGTCGGCCTTCTCTTTCAAGGATGATGGGTGTTGTATAACCAATTGTCCGTTGCTAAGAGACAAAAAGACAGGATTCCCAAACATCAATGTCTTCTTTATCATAGGCTAATAACCTGTCGTTATGATGTTTCCCAAACGGTCAAGCTTTATCGGGATACATACCTCCTTAATCATCTCTCCCGTAATGGCACGCTCCATCTTATTAAGTTTTTGATACTCAACTTTATCTTTTATCACAGCTGCAGTGCTTGCCTTAATAAAAAAACATTGATTACCTCCGCAACTTACCATTTTGTATATTCGACTTCTGTCGATTCTATCACCTGTCTTGTAATCTTTCTCAGGCACATATACAAGGTCGTTAGGCGACAAGACAAATGTTGCCTTCTCAGCGACTTTTCGCGTCTTACCATTTTTCATGGTTTCAATAGCATCTTTAAGAGCAATTGTTTCGTAGCGTCGCGACGTCGTGACCTCTCCTGTGTTCTCGTCGACCAGCTCCTCTTCGTAGATGGCAAAGAAGAGGTTGGTTCCCTTAGCAGCCTCAACAAATTTCTTACTCTTGGCGCCTTTCTCTCCTACTGCAAACTTCATATCCGACTTCTCGCAGATGCGCACTCTCTTTATTGGCTGATGGTTCTTGCCGTTGTTTAAGCGGACAATATTGGCATTCATCTTATCGATACCATCTGGCGAGAAGGCTATCTCAGGGTCATTACCACACTCTTCCAAGTGGCGGAGCATGATAGCCTGTATGCCCGTATCTGTTATCTCACCCTCGATTTTTTCTTTAGTAAATAAGGTGTCAATGCTCTTTCGGGTGGCATAGTATCGCTCCTTCTCGGTCTCGTGAGCGAAGTAATAGACCTCAATCTTCTTGAGGTTCACATCGCTCCACACCTCCTTCTGCTCTGGCTCTTCGAAGTATTTTTTTATCTTCTTCTCGTCATACCCCAGATTAACGAGTTCGTTGAGTTGATTTCTCAATTCCTTATTGACAATGCGTGAGGTATCTTTCAAGGCATCGGAAAGTTTAACGAATCTCTTCAGACGGAGGTTGACATCACCGAAAACAGTGTCCTTGTGCAATGGCTTTCGTATCGCCCAGTTATCGCCCTTTGTTTGAGCCACCAGCACCTTCTCGGTCTTGCTCTGATTCCATTTCAGGCTCTTATTGCTGGTCTTATTTATAACACGTAGATTCTGCTTGAAGCTTACTATCATCTGCTCAATGGCATATTTGACGTCCTGCGTAAAGGTATCCCAGGGTTTATTCATGAGCCATGAGTAGTTGCCATACCCGTCGTTCAGCTTTGTGCAAAGCACTCTCTGCAAGTCGTAGCGACTGGTCTCTGCTCCAGCCAATGCCGAACTATTATTAAGGTAGTTGACGATGCTACGATTAGCACACGCTATGACTATTGCATCCATTGCATGATGCCTGTGGTCGATACGCTTCTTATTGAATCCCTTTGAAATCTCCAAAGGCACTGTTGGCACCTCATGTCCATTGCCGTTTATACATGTATAGTCATGAGTACCTGTTATATCATTCATGCGTTGGAAGCGTGGAAGAATAATGCTGTTCCACACGTCGTTTACTCCCCAGTCTTTCTTCAGACGGTCTGTTATACCTCCCGTGCAGACAACGATATTTTTGGATGTAGCCTCAACTTCATTCTCCTGACGAACAATTTTTGAAAGGAGCCCGATAATCAAACGGCTGATATATCGGCTATCATTCATCTGTCGCTGGATGAAATCCTCTGGGATATCTTCAAGCAACAGTTTTTTCATCTTCGCATGATTATGCGCAAACGTTGTTTTGACGTGCTGCTCGTATTGCATCACTTCAAAAATGGTTACTACCTGTCCGTTAGCCTGAACCTTCTCGCCATGGTGCTGTTTTATAAACTCCATACCGAGCATATTCGTTTTCAGTTTGTTTACAGCTGCCTCACAAATCACTTTATTACTCATCGAGTCGTCAAAATACCTTGACTGAGGTATGATATGTTCTATCTCATACTCATGGGTAAACAGTTTGTTGAGAGGAATAGGTTTTCCTGTATATGGAGAGATATACTTCTGATCCAACCACGTCTTATAACGCATTACATCACTTGGCTTGGGCTTCACAGCTGTCCGCAACTTATTTTGAATCTCCTTGATATCGTCGGGAATCTCTTTTCCACTGTTAATTACCCCATCTTCATATATGCGGAGTAGTTCCAGCTGACTTGGCGAGAATGGGCGCACATCTGCAATATCCATTTCAGGATTCATGAACTCCATAAGAAGAGTCTTTATGCGCAGATTTGCCTCCTCATTACGAAGAATCTTGGCGTTCATCTCCTTTCTCTTGCCCGCAGGATTCTTCATCTCCCTGCCGAGTTCCACATGAATCTCATCGATACGGCCCTCTTGTTTCCATATATCTCTGACAACCCGGAGTGTTTCTGTCACAACCTGCTCAACAATCGGGTTTTGGAGCGAATGCTGTTTGAATTCCTTGAGATAGAGGTCAATATCCTCCGGCTTTTCCCAACGGGAGGTATCTTTAGCCTCCGAATGGCGACCGTAAACCACATACGATGCCATCCATAGTGGTAAGTTCTTATAGTCCTCCACCACCGTCAGACTCTTTAACCTCTCACGAACGCGTTCGCTGATTGTATCGTCTGCAACACCATTGCGTATGGTCTCAATTCTCTCTAATGTTTCCTCGTCAAAATTCTCTTTTGCCCAATATTTTCCCCTTCTCATTAATGGCAATAGTCTCTTTATGGCTTTAGCAGATAGCGATCCATAGTCCTTGTCGAAAGGCTTGCACTTCTCGAAGGCAGCTACGAAGGTTTCTGCATCCAGATTATTCTTCTCAGCAAACGTCTTGAGTGCTTTCCTCAGTTCCTCTTTATCGTCGACCGAGTATAGAATATGCCACAACGCATACTCTTCATCGTAAGTGAGGAAGGAGCTGTCGACACCTGCCTTCTTGAGTATAGTTAGGAATGTGGCACGCGTCTCATTGCATGGATACTCTTTGTCTTCAACATAGTTCCAACGATACTCGGTATTGCCCTTTAAACCTAAAGGTTTATATGCGAACAATGTCTTCTGACTTACCTTTGCCTGGTCGTTCAGCCATTCGAAGAGAGCTGCGAAGTCGTCATCTGTCTTTAACAATTGCGCCGTTATATCGTCTTTGTCATTAGACCTGTTAATGATACGAAGGTTTTGTAACCATTGCCACAGGCGGAACTCTTGAAAGAGGGGGTGCGACTTGGCGATGCACTTTACAGGGAACTCTTTTAATTCGCCTGCATTCTTATCCTTGCCCATGATTGTCTCAAACTGACAGTTTGCGATGAGCGACTTCTTGCTCTTCAACGGCCTTTGATAGAATATGATATTATCAACAAACAGGTAGGTAAAGTCGCGATTCGCAATACTATTGCGATAGGCATCATTCGAAGGATATAGCTCTTCCACACATCCCTTGTATAATGCGTCATCTGTCAAGTCGGCATTAAACTGCTTCTGCGTTTCAAGAATTCTTCTTAGTTCCTGTTTGTAGTATTTTCTATCGATGGTTGCAACAAGACTTCCTATAATCTTTTCGGATGGATTTTTTAAAATCGCATCGTAAATATATTCACCAACACTCTTTCCACTATTGTTTATGGTGGCCTCAGTGCGCTTTTTGACGAGCGTCCAATCGCCTTCCTTAGGAATTCGGAAAGTGCGTTTTATATTTCCTTCCTTGTCTTTAACTTCTACGCCGTCTTTAAGGTCGGTTGTCACTATAAACTCTTTTGTTTTGCCTTTCCAATCGGGAGCTACACTACTATTCATGGTATAGACCATACCATTCTCAAGGATAATGTTGAAGGTCTTTCCCTTCTTGTTGCTCTCTTCTGTTTCGACAACATCAACAACTTTCTCGACTATTAACTCCTCTCTTTTATTCTCATTCTCCTCTTCTTCACCTCGTAGCTGGTTGTAGCCTCTCTTCTGATTAAACTGAATTAATACCCATGCAAGTTCCTGATTTGTAATTTTCTCAGATAGAGCTTTCTTTCGAAGATAATATATAGTCCAGCGTATGGTATCTTCTTATCATTGGCAACCCAATTTGGATTATTTTTTGCAAAATCGGCCAACATCTCGTTGAATGATGTTTGGAAAAGAAACTCATGTTTTCCGTCCCCCGTTGGCTTCCAAGGGAATAAAACCTCCACACCATCTTTAAAATCTCCATATCTTGTCAACGATTCAGAGTAATGAGGCGGCAAATAATTCAATTTGTCAAGAACTCGTAATAGCCTTTGTCGCCGCAGTTTAAAACGTTCATTCAAACGCCGTACACCTCGAAATGCAGTGCGGTCAGCAGTTTGCGACACCTTATTGCCTTTATCGAAATTTCCAAGTTGGTCTGCCGACATCGGTATTATTCGACTATTGGCACTCAAAATTTTCTTGAGATTTGTTTTTCCTTCACTATCCTGTTCTGCTTCTATAACAGCCCAACCAATACTATTGGTTCCAAGATCTAAACCGAGAATTTTTGTCATTTTTGATTTTTTTAGTAAATGTACAAATGTATAAAAAGTTTCATAAACTGTTGTTTGTATCAGATTTTATATTTAAACTTGCATCAGCAAAATTGAAGCAAATCACAATAAGGATTATTCCGTTGTGAAAACATTAGGCTGCCATCGACCCTTTCGGTGGCTTTTTTTATTTTTGCCACTGCTATCCCCTCCCCCCATAACCAATTCTCTCGCTCGCTCGTAACAAGATACAAAACTGTTTGTGTATGAGAAATGTAATAGTAGTCTTGTTGATATTAGCAGCTCTATGGTTAGCAAGCTGCACCTCGTGCAACCAGCAGAGCGATGAGGATGTCGCAGTGGTCGAGACTTTCTCGGAGAGCTCTCCCTTCACCATCGAAGTAAAGAAGGAACGCAGCTTCTTCCAGGCTGAAAAAATCGCTAAGCGCCTCACTCGAATGGGGCTCGGCGGATATGTGATTCCAGAGGAGTCGGCCGATGGAACTTGGTATAAGGTGGTCAGCGGCGCCCTGCCCGACTCGGCTGCCGTCGATGCATACATTGCTAAGCTCGACACATGCTTCAATATCAAGGATGTCGCAGTGGTCGACTACACCCAGTTAGATACCATCGCACGCCACCCCGTCGTCAAGGACAGCATTCAGGAACGCCATCGCATCGCTGCTCTCCAGCCCGACGTGCCTGAGTGCATCATGCAGGTCATATCCAAATTCCCCGAAAGCGATATGTTCTACCTGAGCTCAATAGGCATGCTGACGCTCAACTCTGATGGCATCAGACGCTCCGAAGGCCATAGTGTCGACATGCCACGTGGCATCTCCCTCAACTTCCTGAAGTCCAAAGGATGCAAGGCAATAGCCTCCGTCATATACAAGGATAATATCTACGGCGATAACGTCACCCTCCAGGTGGTCCGTTGCAAAGACACGACGCAGGTTGTCCAAGCCAGTATAATGCCTTCATTCACGGCTCAGAACGAGACAGCTGTCCTCCTGTGCAATGAGGTCGCCGACAGGATCCTCGAGACGGGTGTCTACGACGAGGAGTCCAAGAGTCCCTTCGAGAAACAGGCCTACCAGAAGCTGAGCGGCTTCGTCGCCTCATTCATCCATAAGAATGTCAAGAGAAGCTATTTCATCTTCACTGATGAGGCCGGAGAATACATCTATATGGCACAAAGCACTAAGAATAAGGAGGATGAGATGTTTGAGTTTATCGGCGAAATTGGCAAGAGCGAGGGACTGGTCATGTATGACGAGTTCTACAACTCGTTCTATACAGTCTCAAACGAAATGGAGGATAAGGAGGAGTTCCTCGGCTATTATATGGAGAAACTGACGTGGAGCTACGCAAGGCAAAAGAATTATGCAGCATGGGCCAAGAAGATGGTTGGTCACTGGCAATCCTCAATGGTCTTCAGCAATGACGACAGAGGGTGCTGGGAATACTCCATCTTCGACCTGCTCAACGACACGCAGGGACAACGCATCTACAGTGTCTTGTATCGCAATAATCTGAACCCAAGCTACCTGAGAACAATCTACGGTGTGCAGGGAGCTGCCATACGTGGTTTCTGGGGCGACCTAAGTGAGGTTAACTTTGGCTATGGCAGATATGTCGTCGCTCTGAATCCGGTGGGGGTCTATTCCGAGCGCGACCTGATTCAGCGAGCCGAGAAACTCCAGTTCCAAGAGGGAGGCTATAACGCCACGACAACCAGCGAAGAGACAAACACAAAAGAAATATAACGAGGCTCTCCTCAGCTGAACAAACTCAAATAAAAACAAAAAATGAGCATTAACACTTTTGTTTTTAATGTTTTGTTATCTTTAGAAACTTAAATCAAACGCGTTGTAACGCCTTTCGCCACTGCGAATTGGCATTACTGCGCAAGTATAAACCAAATAACAAACCTACCATGAAAAAAATTGCTTTATTTCTTTTGATGCTTTTGCTGACTATCCCCGCAGCCATCCGCGCTGCAATGCCTGCACCTCCACCTCCGTATACAATTACAAATAATGAATCTGGCGAAGGCCGATGGACACAAAAAATAACCTTTTATACTGGAACCAACGCTGGGGTCTCGTTGTATGTCTATAATGACGAGATTGTCAATGGTGAAGAGTTCATGGAGGGTTATACCGCACAATTTGAAGGAAAAGATATCGAGTTGCAAATCTCTTATACTGGTATCAACATCACAAAAATTGGCGATAGTGCCTTCAAGGGGTGTATGATGAATAGCATCACAATCCCTGAGGGTATTGGGAGTATCGGAGTCTTTGCTTTCTACGAATGCAACAACCTGACAACATTGAATATCCCTGAGTCGGTTAATTATATCGGGACTCATGCCCTCTCAAGCTGTCATAACATGGAGAGTTTCTCTGGCAAATTTGTTGATGAAGACGGTCGAAGCATTGTCACTGAATCAACAGCTTCCGACGGTGAGACCAAAATCTACTCTCTGATTTCAGCTGCACTGAAGGGAATCACCAAATACGAAATCCCATCCAATGTCACGCATATATCAATGGTTTTCAAAGACGAATGGGATCTGGAAGAGGTCATAATTCCAGAGGGCGTCACAACCGTTAATAACCCGACAGATAATGTTATTGGCGATTTAGCCCTCTTCACTAATTGCGGCATAAAGACGTTGCGCGTTCCCGACTCATTATGCCCAAGCCAGTATATTATCCGCAATTGCCCTAATCTCGAAAAATTCGAGGGTAAATGGGCAAGCGAAGATGGTCGCTTCCTCCAGATTCCCTACACCGAAGAGGACTATAAACGTTACGAGCTGACCGATGAGATCTATGCGGAGATTGAAGAAATGATCTCTTCTGGAGATTGGACCGAAGAGGAGGCTCAGGAAGCTATTGACTATATGAATAGACAACTGAGGAAATACAAGGATAAATGCTGCCTTGTAGGCTTCGCAAGCTATGGCGCCGGCGAAACAATCGTTATTCCCGACAATGCCTCAGTCCTCGACGGCACGTTCTACTGCTGCGAGACCATAAAGAAGGTCGTTCTGCCCAACTCAGTGACGGAGATATATGGTGCTTTCCTTGGTTGCAAAAACCTCGAATCGGTTAATTTCCCTGATGATCTGGAAAGAGTTTCGGGAGCTTTCTGGGGATGCGAAAAATTAACAGAACTTGTATTCCCAGCAGGAGTGGAGCAAATCGGCTCGAACACATTCCGCGGCTGCACAGCGCTAAAGAGTGTCGTACTGCCAGGATCGTCACTGGATACAAACGGAAATAACTTCATAAACTGCCCAAATATTGAATACATCGAGCTGGGCGCCACCAGACCAAAAAAGATATCCAATAATAGTTTCGCTCCCCTTTACAACAATGATAATGAGATATATGCGGCTAACACCCTGAACAACGAAGCTAATTTCGATGCGAAGCGTTCTGATGCCTTTTTGGCTGTACCAAGAGGATTGGGCGAAACATACAATGCGGATTTCCCCGACTGGAACTTCATGAGGAAAGAAAACCTGATTGAGAAGGAGATGCCATCGAACATCTACGTCGGCATCAACTCACCCGCCGAAAACGAATTGTTCGCTAAGTTTGTCAACTGCGCCGGCTCATACTCGTGGGATTACGACGCCGACCAGGAGATTCTCAGCATCACACCCAGCGTGTCCTCTTCCGAAGCTCTCCTCACATTTAAGTCGGCCAACAAAAAAGTCGGCGCGACAAGCATCACTCTTAGTCTCAGTAAAGGCTCTGAGGGTGTAAGCAATTCAGCTCTGCAATTCACAACCAAAATCACAGTCGTAGACTTGATTACACCAGAACCCGTCGATTTGAAGAAGGGTGAGTCGTACATTCTTAAAGATTATATCAGCATCGACTGGCCTGATGAAATGCCTGATGGTGTCAGCGTTAAATACTCGCTTGAGGAGCAGAATGACGTGACGATGACCGACGCCGACAGTGGCACAGTCGAGGTTGAGAACGATGCGACGGAGGGCTCTTCAGCCACAATCACCGTCAGTCTCGTTGGTCCCGACAAGAAGACTCTCATCGCGCGAGATGTCACAATCAACATCGTTGCCGAAGAGGATGACCCGACAGCCATCAAGCCTGTTGCGACAACCGACCGCGAGAAGTGCGACAACGCCGTCTACTACAACCTCAACGGTAGCAAGGTCGACAGCAACAACCTTTCGCGAGGCCTCTACCTCATCAAAGGCTCCGACGGCTGCAAGAAAGTAGTGGTTAAGTAAGAGGAACTCATATAAATAGTCATATCCCGTACAGAAAACAATAAATAAATTTGTTTTCTGTACGGGATATTTTGTAGCTGCATTTTAGATGCAGTACAAACGCCAGCGCTCAGCAAATTGGCTAAATTTTCCGCGAAATAGCACCTAAGGCTGAATCATTATCCTCTATTCCAGATTTCACTGACCTTGACATTACGTCACCATTTTGAAAAAAAGTCATGATGTCATCTGTCTCGCAGGGGGGTACAGGCTTCAATTTTGATTACGTCACCCTGACAGAAATATTAATGTTCTATCTATCACAGGGATAGGTGTTTACAAATTTCTATGATATTCAGTTGTCAAAGTCAGGCCAATACACATCAGAGAGGTATGTTCTCATTGCCTCCAGCGTTGTTGTCTTGCCATAAATATAAATACTTAGCAGTCCTTTAGTGTATGAATAAAAGTAGTTACAATAACTCAGAAATCAAAACTTTACAGCTTCTCGATTTCTGAAACGGAAAGACCTGTGAGAGATGCAATCTGTTCGATGCTCATTCCTAACGATTTAGCGTTTCGGGCAATTGACAATTTTTCTTCCTCTCGACCTTTCTTTTGTCCTTCCTTCAAGCCTTCCTCACGACCTTTCTTTTGTCCTTCCTTCAAGCCTTCCTCTCGACCTTTCTTTTGTCCTTCCTTCAAGCCTTCCTCTCGACCTTTCTTTAGTCCTTTCTTTAGTCCTTCCTCATGACCTTCTTTTCTTTCGTTCTTCATGACTGAGAGGTTGGTGCGATAGGTGTCGAGACTGATGTTGTATCTCATACGCTCTTCATCGCTCATATGAACGAGTTCTGAGATGCCACCTACCCTGCCGAAGATAGGTTGCTGTGCCTGGAATGGCAGTGCTGTCGTCATGGTTTCCATATTTACGAGATTATACAACCAATATTCTATGGGCAACTTAGGGTAGTCTGTTGGCTTCCCCTTATAGTCGGGAAGTTCGAGGGTGAATGCTTTGAGCTTCTCCGTGAATACTTCGCCTGTCTCATCCACCTTCAACTGGATGGTTCGAATCGATTGTGGCTTGAGGCCTTTCATGTGGAAATTCATAAAGAAGACCCCATAGACTGGATTCAACTCGTAATCCCACGTAGAGTTGCCCTTATATTCTTGTGATGAGAACGAACGAGACAAATAGAAGAGAATACGATCGCTGAAGTTAAGCTGACCCTTATTCTGCATCTCAACAATGAACTCACCACCATCAGCAGTCCTGCAGCGCAAGTCGTAGATGACCCCACGAATCTCCTCTGAGTCAGCCACTATATCCTTATCGATGAAGATGACATCCTCAATGGGCGACTTCGGGTTCAGCAGGTCCGTGAGAAAGGCAATCATGATGTCCTTCTCGCCAAAGATTCTCTTGAAGCCGTAGTCTGTGAGCGGATTGTGTAACGTCCTTCTATATGATTTCTATCGTTCATATTCTTGTCTCTATATTGATCAGATATGACTTTGTTTGCAAAGTTACGATTAAGCGAGAGGAGAACCAAACGAAGTTTGGCTATCCCGAGCGTGA
>JABUTU010000078.1 GCA_021443545.1 Marinilabiliaceae bacterium
AAAATAATATCCTCATAAGGATTCCACAAGGAGGGAAACTCCCAAAAACCACAAGGAGGGTCCCCCATACCATAGACAACAGCGATGCTCACCGCGAGCATCGCTGCTTGTTGTTTTATAGCGATAATATCGAATTTCGAAATAACGATATAACGATATAACGATATAACGTTATAACGAAATAACGAAATACCGAAATTTCGAAATACCGAAATTTCGAAATAACAATACAACCACAACCTTTTTAGTCTCTTCTTTTGCGTTTTGTAAGAAGGAAGAAGGTTTTCATAAAATATACACATTCCTCCAAATGTTTGTGTTTTATTTGTATCTTAGCGACGAATAATGGATAATATCATGAACAAACGTGTATCAACTCTCATGCTGCTCTCGCTGACGGCAACTCTTCTATATGCTCAGCGAACTATTAGCCTCGATAAAGATTGGAAATTTCACCGCGATGCGGTGATAAATGCTGAGATGGTGGATTGTGACGACTCACAATGGCGCACGCTCACCGTGCCTCACGATTTCAGTATGGAACCAACACTCACCCCTGACGACTACCGCCCTAAAACGAAAATATGGAACGAGATTGTCGTTGGTCCTTTCGTGCGAACCAGCATAGGCGACTGGAATCTCGGACACACCACAGGCGGCGAGGGCTGGTACAGAAAAAAGATTACCATGCCTCTGTCCGACAACGAGTCGCTCGACGATTTCCTCGCAAAACATAGTGTCTCTCTGCAATTCGATGGCATCTATAACCACGCCGAGGTCTGGATAAACGGGCAGAAGGCTGCCATGAATATCTATGGCTACACTCCTTTCCAAGTCAATTTGAACGACGTGCTCAAGAATAAGTCGCACCGCCTGTCGGACGAGAGGGAGGTGCTGGTCGCTGTCAAGTCGCTCAATGTCGATCAGAACTCCCGCTGGTATGCCGGCAGTGGCATCTACCGTCATGTGTGGATGCACGTAACCGACAAACTGCATCTGAATGAATGGGACCTATTCATCGATGGCTCAGAGGTTCTTGACAATAAGAACGCCAAAGTGAAGGTCGCTGCCAAGGTCTTCAACGAGAACGATGGCTCATCTGAAGGCATGCTGATGGTTGATATCATCGATGCCACAGGAAATGTTGTTACATCGGGCAAGACCCCTTTCAATGTCGTGAACTCGCAAGAGGTCAACTGCGATGTGATGGTCAGCAAAGCCCACCTATGGTCGGTCGACGCCCCCTATCGCTACAAGGCTCGTGTACGCATCACAAGCGGTGATAAGGAGTGCGACGCCCTCGTCGTTCCCTTTGGCATTCGCTCCATCGCCTACAACGCAAAAGAGGGTTTCCTACTCAATGGCAAGGCAATCAAGATGCGTGGCGGATGTGTGCATCACGACAATGGTCTGTTAGGCACAGCCTCCATCGACCGCGCTGAGGTGCGTAAGGTGGAGCTGCTCAAGGCTCAGGGGTTCAACGCCCTTCGTTGCAGCCATAACCTGCCATCCGTGGCTTTCCTCAACGCCTGCGACAGCTTAGGTATGCTGGTTATGGACGAGGTCTTTGACCAGTGGGAGAAGGCTAAACAGCCCGACGACTACAGCAACTTCTTCTCGAAGGAGAAACAGCAAATCGTCGATGGTCAGATCGTCGGCATGGGAATTAAGAACTTCGAGTATGACGCTGCCATGATGGTGCGTCGCGACCGCAACCACCCGAGCGTCGTGATATGGAGCATCGGCAACGAGATATACCAACGCTCCGACCTAAGGGGTAAGGAGCTGGGAGAGGCCATCTCGAAGGTCATAAAGTGTGAGGATAAGACACGCCCTACAACCCTCGCCAACTGTACCTATTGGGATAATCCAGGCAAGACATGGGAGAAGGACTCCCCTATCGCTTTCGAGACAACAGATATCAGCGGATATAACTATGCTGCTCAATATTACGAGTCGGACCACGAGAAATTCCCTGAACGCGTGATTGTCGGGACCGAGATATACCCGAGTGGCACAGCTGGCAACTGGCAGATGATAGAGCAACACCCCTACATCATTGGCGATTTCATCTGGACAGCAATGGACTATGTCGGCGAGTCGGGCGTCGGGCATACCTTTGAACGCTCTAACGACGCATGGGTCCAGCTTATGGGATGGCCGTGGTTCAATGCCTGGTGTGGCGACCTCGACCTCGTCGGCACGAAGAAACCGCAGTCGTACAACCGCGATGTGGTCTGGAACCAACGCCCTATCTCCATGGCCGTTCGTCCAGCTATCCCCGAGGGCGAGCATGAGGAGATACGTGGCTGGGGATGGACCGCTGAGGAGCTCCACTGGAACTGGGGTAACGGATATCTGCCTTTGGAGCTGCGCCCCGAAATCTACCAGACATCCAGTCTGCTCGGTAGCGTCGTGCATGATGTCGATGCTCCACGTGGCGACTCGCTGCGTGTTAATGTCTATACGAAGGAGCGCCGCGTGCGTCTGAGCATCAATGGCAAGACGATCGGCGAGAAGGATGTCGACCCATCAAACTACACCGCCACATTCTGGGTCGATTACGAACCAGGCGAGATTAAGGCAGAGGTCGTAGGCAAGTCAGCGAAAAAGAATAAAGCCGAAGTGGTGTTCCGCACAGCATCAGCCCCCGCTGCAATAGAGCTTGAACCCGTCGCTGGCAAGGTGACATCCTCACATAACGACCTCGCCTATATCTACATCAATGTGGTGGATGAGAATGGCAATCTCTGTCCGACAGCCGAGCTGCCATTACAGATTGAGACCTCCGGGGTGAAACACATAGCGACAGCTGGTACTGGGCATCCCTTCGACATGAAGAGCTTCCGTTCGCTCACCCCCACCTCCTTCCGTGGCAAGGCACTCCTCATCATCCAGCCACAGGACGAGAGCGGCACAGTCAGCATCAAAGTCACCTCCCCCACCCTCAAAAGCGCAGAATACATCCTGGAGCTGTAATAACAAACACTCAGAATCGTGGATTTTGTAGTATTTAGCCATAATAGATTTGGTGTGTTTTGGGAATTTGGCAAATTTGGGGCATGTAGTCAAAAATATTTGGGAAATTTGGGAAATTTGTGGTATTTAGTCGTGAGTGATTTGCAAGATATATTCATTTAGCTAATTTTGCAAAATTTGCAAAATTGCAAATACTAAAGGCGTATATACAGCATGATTTTCAAAAGAAAAATATATCAGATGTTACTCGCTTGGAAGAGTGAATGCGAAGGCAAGAGCGCATTACTCATCGAAGGAGCTCGTCGAGTAGGCAAGTTTTTCTAAACTGATGAAAATTCTTATTAAGGCATATGATTCAGCAGTGGCGGAACGCATCAAAGTGATTCTCGCATCGTACGACAAGGGGTTGCGGCTCTTCACAAGGGACGACGGCATCAGCTATTATAAGTGCGTCATCTCCATCGGCAAGAGGCCGACGGGTCTGGAGGCCGACATTCAGGGCTCTTTCAATGAGCCTGCTGACGAGGGCGACTGGAAGCAACTCGAGAGCGAGCTGTGGGCCTTCTATCGAGATAACCTCAAGGAGGCGTTCGGGGGTAAGTGCTCCTGCGGACTGTACGAGTTCTGCCATTGCCATTAGCGACGCTCTGTCGTTATAATGACTTTTTTTTATTTCGTAATAACGTTATTTCGTTATTTCGTTATTTCGTTATTTCGTTATTTCGTTATAATGACAATAAAACACTAAAACAAAAAATCCTTGCAAGCATTCTGCATGCAAGGATTTTCTTTAAAACCCACCTCAAGGATTCAATGAATAGGTGAATCGAATGCAGAAAAAAGTTCCCTATTTAGATCTCAACACAGCGCGCACCGAATGCCCGTAACCGCGATCGTTGATGTTCGAGCCTCCCCTGATCTTGTTCACGTACAGAAAGTACGCTTTCATATCATCCCAGTCAGCCGTTGCCGGCCAGTAGTAGCCGTATTGACCATCGTGCTCGAGCTCTGAACCATAACGGCGGCCAACAAAGGGAATAAACAAAATGTTGTCCGACTTGTCTCCTTTACCATGGAAGAGAAGACCCTGTACGCCATTGACAGCTGTTGATTCTGCTTCCAACTCAACCAGTTCTTCGATTTCATCAAACGTAGGCATTCTCCAATCCTCGCCCCAGTTTACAGTTGCTGCATCATATTCTGCAGTAAGGTTGCGGTTATTGTCGATTATACCATCTTGCTGTAGAGCGGTATATGGAACACCTCCCCATTTACTATCGTCTAATGGGTATGTATCTTTGACTTCTGTCTCGCCCCACGCGAAATATGAGCCATACTCCTCTGGCTTGGTTGCTCCGACGTTGTAGGTTGCCCAAAGCGTTCCGCTTTCAAGTCCGAGATCAACAAGCTGACCTTTCTCCAGATAATAATACTTTTTCAATGTGTCGCACTGCTCTTTGAGGTCGTCAATCTCTTTCAGAATATCTGAATAACCCTTAACCGTTGAGGCTTCTGAAGCATCAAAAGTGAGGGTGCTTACCTTGTCAATCGGGTACGAGAGGGCACTGCCGTCGTCAAGAATGACATAGACTTGCTCTTGCGCTGTTGCGCAAAGCGTCGCAAAAAGTGCTGCGACTGAAAGTAAAAGTTTTTTCATTATATAAATAGTTTAAGAGTTTACACTATAAAAAAATTGTTCGCAAGAGGCTTAAAACCCTCCTGCGAACTCCACCTATATCTTCTATTCCCTATAAAAGTGTTTATAGAGATTGTGTTGTATTGTATTGTATTGTATTGTATTGTATTGTATTATACAAAAATCACATCTTTTTTCAAAGATGTTTTTTGCATAATAAACAGAATTACTCTTATACCTACAATATTTATTCATTCATTGTCAAGCTTAATACTGCAAATATATAAACTTTTAGTATCTCTACCAAACCCTCACTTCACCCTCTCTACCTACCACCATATCAGCTCATTCTTCGACGAGTCGAACTCGATGGCGAAGGTTGTGAGTTCCTTCTCTTCCATCGGGAATTGGGCGACGTAGGCGGTCGGAAGCTTCCTGAAAACCCTCTTAATAGCTGAAGGTTATGGTGTCGATTGGGTCCTCAGGGAGGAAGTAGCCATGCTCATCGATGCAATGGTCGTGAATCCTCTGCTTGTTCTCGTCGTCGAGCTCGAGCCAGTAGTCAGTGCAGTCGGGATATTTGACTACTGTCGGCTTGCCCAGTTTCTTTGTTGCTATCTTGGAGCCTATGCGCTCCTTACGCACTGTGGTCAGTGACGACCACCAAGTATCTAATTCTGATAGTTTCATAATGTTTTACCTCTTTTGCGGGTCTTAATATTCCCTTATGCGAATTAACATCTTATTTACGACAATTCCAAATCATTCTGCCATCATCTGACGACCACTTTTGTTGATGACGCTCCGAGACGTGTCACGTAGAGTCCTCTGCTGCCTACTGGGATGACTGTGCGCTCGCCCTGACATCTTACAGATGCGACCTTTCGACCTGCTATGTCGACAATCTCTATCACCATGCCTCTCATCGCCTCTGTGGCCTCCACAACGATTATGCCTTCGGCACCATAGGCCCTAAGCGAAGCCGTCGTAACGGGCTCTACTCCAGTGGGCGTCGCGCCCGGCTCGTTATCGTCATCGTTGATATCGAGCGACTTATTGCTGGTGAAGATGAGGGCGAAACGTCCGTCGGTAATCTCCTGTGTTGCATCGATGGTATATTCTGAATAACAACTATTCATATCGACCACCTCACCTGTCAGCCGGTCCTTGAGGAATACCTCGCTGCCTGTGACGAGATGTGTCTTATCGATGCTTATCGTGATGGTTGTGGCACTGCTATGTGGAGCCACGAAGAAGTTGACCTCGCTCTGCTGCATTGCGACAATCTCGGGATAGAGGCCTATGGCGTAGCGACTGGCTGACCCCTCTTTGAAGAGGCCGATCTGGCTCTTGCTGGTTGCGGTGTACTTATATGAGTCGACCATCAAGGGGAGCATCGAGCCATCAGCTCGCATCACGACGACTGCCTCATCATCAAACTCCTCCTTGCCATCGGTCGAGATACGCAGGCGGGCAATCTCCTTGGGCATCTCGAGTCGTGAGGCCTTGAGCAGACTCTGGTTCTCACCGATCTGAACGGCAGGATAGAAGGTATAGGTATCGGCCTTATTGACATAGATGCAATAGTCCTGGAATGGCGCTATATATTTAGCCCCATCATTGCCGTTGGCGACAACATCCGTATAGGCGTTATATGTCATGAAGTCGAACGATCCATTACCGCCGTTTGAGCGCACCCAGACAGTTGGTGCGACGCCCTCGTCATCGCTTAGAGGCATATCCACATCGAGGGGCAACAGACCATCCTTGGCTGCCACGGTGAATGGATAGGGGTTATTGAGCCAGTTCCAACCATCCAACAGGCTGTTTCGATATGCCTCATTGGGGTGGAGTGTTCCCTTCTGAATGAGCGTATGCGATGTGCCCGCGACGCCAGCCAATCCCACCGTACATGCCGCATAGCGGTTACCTCCCTGGAAGCGTGCTATGCCCGACGAGGTGATGAACTTCTCGGCTCCACTATCGAAATAGCTGTTATAGTCGGTGCCAATGGTATAGCCCTCATTCATCTTACGCTCCTCAGTGGCAGAACCAGTGTAGTAGATTGTATTTGCCATCAGGCTACGCTCTACCGTCACATTCTCGGGTGATGAGCCGTTGATGAGGAAGTTGGGGCTGTCGGCACCTGCGTTATAGTCATCACCATAGTTCACCTGTAGCGTCGCTGAATTATTGATGTCACCATTGGTTGTCATCGTCGTGAGTCCCTTCAGCGTAAAGGTTCCCTTGTTGATGTTGAGATCATCGTCGAATGTCACCTGTGCATTGCCCTTGACGGTCAGCGTGCGTGTGGTTGTCACGCTTCCCTCAAAAGTCGTCTGGCTCCGCCCTTCAATGGTCATCGTGCCAGGGTTCGTGGTATTACCTCCGACAATGAGTCGGGCATCATCCACGATGTGAACATAGGGGTAGTGGTCGACATTGAATTTATCTGAATATATTTCGTTTTTCAAATCGCCCTTTATCTCCATGCAAGCTGAGTCGCTGAGCAGGATGCCATAACGTGGCAGCTCGCCTCTGTTGACAAAGGAACCTTCAACGAGCAGATGCGACTCACCCTCCATGATGACCTGACTGGTTGGCGTGGCGTTCGAGAGCGACTGAGCTATGACCTCGCCCGTCGTTGATAGCTTCAGGAAACCTGCGTTATTGATAGTGTTGGCATTGAGCTTCGCATTATCACCATCGACATATACGACAGCACTGCTGCGTATGTCAATCGCCTTAACACCCTGCGTGCCTGTCACGTGCGGATAGAAATCCTCTGAGAAATTCGTTGGATTGAGATTACCCGACGGTATGATGACGCTCGAATAGGCAGGCTGTGAGGTGAGCGTTGGCACAACACCACGACGCCAGTTGGAGGCGTCCGACCAGAGAGCTCCAGAGCTCTTACCCGCCCAGACATATCCCACGAGGATTGGATAGTCCTTACCTGGGTTATCGCCGTAGTGATACCAGACAATATTGCCATTATTACCATCATTCAAGGCATTGCATACAGTGCCATTACGGAACTCCGCATCGCTCCTCGCCGTTCCCTGATTAGCATTGCCTATCTTACTTAGGTAGTATGAATTAGTGATGCCTACCGTAGCCCCCGTCGGAGCGAAGGTGAAGCAGTTCTGCATATTGATATTGCCCTGAATGGAGGCATAGATATGGGAGTTCTGGATGCTGCCATCAGCATTTAGGAAGCCGACCATACCATTACAGAAGCGTGCATCATTCTTGGTAGCGATAATCTTACCTGCATAGGCGCAGTTGTTGACCGACCAACCCTTGACCTCAGCAGAACCGATGAGACCGCCCACATAGGCATCTTTCTGCCCCGTAGTGATTACGACCGTGCTCAGACAGTTCTCAAGCGTCACCTTACGCGTATAGTTACGTCCGATGATACCTCCGATATACTTCTTGCCATTGGCGTTGATCTTACCCTCCACCATGAGGTTGCGTATCATCGCATTTGATACCGTTCCGAAGAGTCCGAAATAGTCCTTATCAGCCGTGGCATCAATCTTAATCGTGTTATATCCACCATCGAAGACTCCCTGGTATGAGTTGCCTATCATGGCATTCCGATACTTACCCTTCGTCAGGTCGAGGTCGCGTGTCACGACGGCATTGAGCTTCACCTTTCCGGCATTGACATCGCGTATGAACTCCATAAGAATATCCTCACTCGTGATATAGACATAATCGTCGTCGCTACGCATCTGCTGACCGCAATAGATGCATTTATTGGTCTCTGTATCATAGAGATGCTCACCCACCTCTGCCGTCAGCAGCGGGTCGTTCGAGAAGGAAGCACCCTCGCCCTCACGGTCCATCGGACATCGGAATTGTCCGCCGATGTATACCAAATCGTTATGCGTATCGCCACACGAGCATCTCCTGAGGCGTGGGCATTCATCCTCCCCTATCTTTTGGAACCATACGCTTGCCTCCTCGTCGATAACACCCTCGTTGAGGTAGTAGCAGATAGCACCATTAGCCAGTCCGTCAGCCACTGAGCGGTTGCCCACATTATCCAAGGCACCGAACGATTCGGTGTAGTAACAATTCTCGAATATCGACCAGACACCCTCGCTCGAGAGGTTATAGCACTGCCATGCGGCATCTGGGTCCATATCGGCTGTTCCGCCACCCTCACCGACACGCGTCACATCGGCATAGCAGTTGTAGAAGTATCCCCTGCCCTTCGTTCGCGTGTCGCCCGTCTCATTGAATATCTCATCCTGATACTCCTGTCCAAGGTCGTTCGTTGCTCCTACCAGCCCGCCACAGCAACGGAATTTCGACTGCGAGCGGTTGATGAACCTGCCATGATAGCCACAATTATTCAGGGTGAAGCCCTCCCATGCTCGGTTGACGATTCCGCCGCTCCACTGAGGACGACCATAGAAGATAAGATCGACCGTCGAGAGGATATTCTCAAGATGAATTGGTTTATTGACATTATATCCCACCAGCGAGCCACAGTCTTGCCCCGTGCGCGTCGTTATCGTACCATCAAGAACCAGATTCTTGATGGTGGCACCTCCCACATGACGGAAGAGCGCTGCGCGGTTGACATTGACGTCGAAGGCCATCGTCAGTTTATGATACTGACCGTCAAAAGTACCGTCGTACGCCTCCTTATCAATCATATCCGCCATGGTTGTGTAGGCTGTATAGTCGATGTCGCGCAGAAGGACGGCATTGAGATGTATCTTATTATTGACATTGACCTCCGTCACGAACTGCTTCATGCGGGCACCATTCCATATCACGTAGTTGCCATCCTCATCGTACTCCCATACCTTACCGCATTGGCAGTGGTAGGTATCGGCCTCAGCATCATAGACAAACTTATGGTTTGGATAGTTATAGCGGTCAATGACTGAACGTACCTTGTTGTCGTAGGTTGTCTCGATGACCTCATCATGATCCGGACAATACTTATCCTCATTCTTATAGACTATATAATTCTTAGCCGACGAGCATGAGCACTGTGCGAGGTGTGGCTCTCCCGACCCCACTTGCTGATACCAGACGACATCTTCGCTCTGCGAGCCATTGAGCAAGTAGCACATCTCTCCGCTGATGATACGCGACATTGGCATGGCTGTCCCGACAGGGCTTGTGAGATTATCGCGATAGTAGCAGTTCTGGACCGTCAGTGTGCTCTCCGGCGCAAAGACACTACCGCCATTACGTGCCATCGAATAGCTGTTGGAGAACGACACGCTGCCTCCTGCTACGACATCGCCTATGAATCCATTATAGCTGACGCCCTCTCCCATCTGCGAGCCCTTGCCTGAGAAGGAACAGCTCTCGATGAGCAGCGACCCGTCGACACGACCCACGAGACCGCCCATAACGGAGGGCACTGTGGTGCGCTTGTTATTCAGCTCAACTGTGCTCATGCAGTTAGTAACACTCGCTGAGCCCACGACACAGCCAGCTATGGCTCCCATATATGAGGGATCGGCCTCCGTCGCAAGAAGCGAACCCGACACAGTTCCCGCAACAATCAGATTCCTGACCTGAGCCCCCTCGCCAAGATAGCCAAAGAGCCCTACACTCTGAAGTCCCACCAAATCGCGGTCGACAGAGAGCGTAATAGTATGATTCTGTCCGTCGAATGAGCCCATAAAAGCATTCGCTGCTGAGGAGGAGGGAACGGGACCCGAATAGGCAAAACAACGTGTCAGCTTACCACTGATACGTCGGCAACCACGATTAACCAACGAGGCAAAGAGCTCCATGTCGGTCGCATTATCTATCACCAGCGTCAGCGTCGCATTGGCATCTATATTCTTAATATCCACACCATCACCTGTGCCCATCGCAAAGGGGGCATTGTCGGCGCCGTTGAAACGTATATTCTCGAAATAGTAGTAATTACCACTACATGAGCAGCTCTTGTTCAGGTCGGTCCGGTAGTAAATAGGCGCTATCCGATTGGCATTAGAGGCCGCATTGACCGTTGTGGTCGCATTAATAAAGACATAGCAATTGTTGATATGTCCTCTGATACCTGAGTTTGAAGCACCCACCAGTCCCGCCACGTAGGATGTCTGCCCGACACCTGCACGTTTCGACTCAGAGACGATTGAGCCGCGGAACGAACAGTCGTCCATCAGCAGCTCAGCCTGACAAGTGCCCATGAGACCTCCGACGGAGATGAAGGTATTGGTGGTTGTCGCGGGTGAAACAGCATTAATATCCACATCGCATCGGCAGTTCGTGACCGTGATGGGTCCGCCCGCATTGTTATCACCACCTATGATACCGCCGACATGCCAGAAGTTGCACTCAACGCTTATCGAGCCTGTCACATTCAGATTCTTAACGACAGCCCCCTTTGTCACAAAACCAAAGAGTCCGAAGCAGTCGTTCTGGTTATAAGAAGAGCCCGCAGGGAAATCGTAAGCGATTGTGACAGTATAATTATCACCATCAAAGGTACCCTTATAAGCCCCAAGCTTCTTATCGGCTATGGAGAGCGTCGGGTAGGAGGTGAAATCAATATCAGCTGTCAGAATGGCGTTGAGAGCTGTCTCTCCACCATTCACACGCATGGCGAAATCCGCTAACTGCTGAGCCGAATTAATCTTTACAGTTGTTTGCGCCGATGCGGTCGTCGCGACAAGCATAAGCACAAAAAGTAGGAAGAACCTATTCATATAATGATTATTATGGGAATTCTGTTATTGTCTCTTGATTTCAATCTACATGTTTCGTATCTTAATATGCTGACTATGAATGAATAATCAGACTACATGAAAAGATAAAGTCTCTATCGATATGCGGATGCAGTGACTGAAAGTTTTTTCAAATATTATACTAAATAATTGATATTAGTTTATCAAAAAAGAAAAGGATAGAAGTTAAGGTGTATCACTTAGCCTTCAAGAGCCAGAGACCCTTATATTCGGGGTATTCAGCCACGATCTCCTTAACCTTATCGCGAGCCATCTGCTCATCGTCGGCATTGAAGAGAGCGACTCTGTATATGCCGTTATCATCCTCCATGATGCTTGGAAGATAACCTTGTCCCAATGCCTTGTTGACAGCAGCCTTTGCGTTCGTCATACTCTTATACGAGCCAGCAATAAGGTAGTAGTTACCAGATGTGCCGACCGACGACTCAACGATGCGCACCTTCTCCTCCCTCACGGTCACCTTCGTTGCGACATCCTCTGCCTTAGCCTGGGCCTCAGCGGCTATCTTCTCGGCCTCAGCCTGGGCCTTAGCCTGGGTGGCCTCTGCCTCTGCTTTAGCCTTCTCTGCAGCCTGACGCGCTGCCTCCTTAGCGACACTCTCGGCCTGAGCAACCTGCTCGCTGACCTCCTCAGCCTTCTGCTTAGCAGCTGCCGACACTTGCAGGGCCTGCTGTTCAGCACGCTTCTGAGCCTCCCACGACGATGTCTTGGAATCAGCACCGCCCACCGACGTCGCCTTATCGGCATCCGCACGAACAACAGGTTGAGCACTACGCGATGGGGCGCTATTGACACGAACGACAGAGTCGAGACTCGATGAGCCCTTCGTCGAGCCACAAGCAACAAGGGTCAGAGCAACTGCAAATGAAAAGAGAGATAAGATTTTCATGTATACACATATTAAACGCACAAATTTAGCGCTTTATGCTCATAATACAATAAATTGAGAGATAAAAAAACAATCAAAATCGTATGATTCAGCCGATGATTTAGAGCGTCTGTCAATGCCATGCCCATCCTAAATTAAACATTGAAAACTTTTAATTACCGCCCGAGCATGTGCGTC
>JABUTU010000066.1 GCA_021443545.1 Marinilabiliaceae bacterium
CATGCTGCATGCTGCTAAACAGGGTCTACGTCGATAATTACATTGACGCCTTTGAAGATCTGTTCTCCCAGCATGTTATTGATGTGTTCCATGAGGATTTGCTTTAGTTTGCGTGGGTCGGCACCCTTCTCCATCTTCAGGATTATGCGTTGCAGGTAATATGTTGCAATGCGGGCTATCGGTGGTTCCTGAGGTCCTATTATGCGTGACCCGAACACCAGCCTGAGAGCGTTTGCGAGGTGAACGGCTGCGTTCATGGCATTCTGCCTCTCCTTATGTTTTATCGTAATGTTGATTAGTCGTGTGAATGGTGGGTATCTATACATCTCACGTTCTGTCATTTGTTGCTGAGTGTTTGTTATGTAATCCCCACATACAGCGTTTTTGATTGTCGCAGATTCTGGTGACGATGTTTGCAGATATACCTCGCCACGTTTCCCGTGTCGGCCAGCCCTTCCTGCCACTTGACTTATCATGGCGAAGGCTCTCTCGTAGGCCCTGAAGTCCGGAATGTTGAGCATGGCGTCTACATTCATAATGCCTACAGTCGAGACTCGCTCGAAATCAAGTCCTTTGCTTATCATCTGCGTGCCTATGAGAATATCGTATTTGTACTCTTCAAAGTCTTTTATTATCTCCTCGAAAGCTTTTCGTGTGCGAGCTGTATCAAGGTCCATGCGTACAACACGGGCCTGAGGAAAAATCTGTAATACCTCCTCTTCAATTTTTTCTGTGCCGTACCCTTGCAGTTGTAATGCTGGCATGCCACAGGCAGGACATGTCAGCGGAAGCTTAGATCTTGTTCCGCAGTAGTGACAGACTAATTCGGCGCTCTGTTTGTGATATGTCATTGATACGTCGCAATTGGTGCACTTAGCAGTCCAAGCACATGATGAACATTCGACGTATGGGGCAAAGCCACGTCTGTTCTGGAAGAGTATGACTTGTTCTTTGTTACTTAAAGCCTTTATGATACGGTCGCGTAGTGTGAATGAGAAGATGCCATCAGTCTCTTTATGCTTGCGTGCATATTTCATATCAACGGCAGTTACCTTAGGCATCTCAATGCCAGCAAATCGTTTTGAAAGTTCCACATATCCAAACCGTTTAACATTGACGGCATTGTTGTAACTCTCGTAGGAGGGGGTGGCGCTACCAAGAACGACATTGGCCTTGTGGAGTCCTGCCAGGATTATCGCCATGTCGCGGGCATTGTAGCGAGGTGCTGGGTCAAATTGTTTGTATGATGTCTCATGTTCTTCGTCGACGATGATAAGACCTAAGTTGGAGAAAGGGAGAAGAATGGATGAACGCACGCCCAAGATGAGAGGGTATTGTTTTTCGGAGAGCAGATTATTCCATATCTCCACACGTTGGGAATCACTGAATTTGGAGTGGTAAACTCCCATCATATCACCGAAGTGACGTTTTAGTCGATTGGTTATCTGAGTAGTGAGGGCAATCTCAGGAAGCATATATAGAACTTGCTTGCCTTGCTTGATGCATTCATCGATGAGGTGAATGTATATCTCAGTCTTGCCTGAAGATGTTACTCCGTGAAGAAGAATGGTCTGAAATGATTCGAACAGAGAGTGAATCTTATTGAGGCAACTCTGCTGAGCGTCGCTCAGTTCGTGAAGCGGAATCCTGTCGCAATAATCCTGGTTGAGACGTGAAATCTCACGTTTTTCAGTGCATAGTATACCTTTTTTGCATAGTTCTGTTAGAGCCTGGGCTGAGATCGTAGGTGTCTTAAGCAGTTCAGCCCTGCTGATAGCCTTGCCGTTCTGAATCATCGTTATGCCGCCAGCAATCTGGATAAAAGACATCAGTGCCTCCATCTGTTTGGGGGCTTTCGTTAGTTGGTCCATCATCTTGGAGAAGAGTTCTTCGGATTCGCGGCACTCTTTGCTGAGAGAGATGACAATCTCTGTGCGTGGTTTATATGCATCACGCAGTTCCTCCGAGATGTATATGGCCTCCATCTCAAGAAGCTTTTTTATGTGAGGAATAGGGTTGACACCCTCGAGGTGGGACGTGAGGTCGCTTATCGAGCATATCTTCTGTTGCTCAACAAAGTTGAGAATCTGCTCCTGTCGCTGAGTGAGATGAGATGAGGCTTCAAAAAGAGAGTTGTATATAATGCGGGTTTCGCTCTCCAGTTTTAGACCTGAAGGCATAGCGGCTTTATATACTTCGCCCAATGAGCATATGTAGTATTCGGCTATCCATTGCCATAGGGCAAGCTGGCGCTCTGTGACGACAGGGGAGGAGTCGAGAATTTCATCGATAGACTTGGCAGCATAGACCAAAGGCTCAACGACATTGGTTCTGTAGACGATAGCAGAGTAATACTTCTTCTTTCCAAACTGCACAAGAACTCTGGAACCCACATTTACAAGTTGCTCCATCTCGTCAGGGACGAGATATGTGAAGAGTTTCTGTATGGGAACAGGAAGGATAACCTCTATATACATACGACTACCTGTTTAGTTGAGATTGGAGGAACGTATAACTTTGATATTCTATGGTCATAGAATCACAATTGGGCAATGTGGTCAAGTGACTCTCTATGGTATCTCTTTTAAGAGCCTTGCCATGCTGCAGGAATCTTCCCATCAGGTAGTTGATGCAAGTGTTGCGAATAGCAGTCGCAGGCAGTTTGAGCGCTTCTTTGATAGTCTCGTCAGGCTTCTCCGTTTTCCATCCCGTAAGGAAAGGCAGCATCTCCGCCATCTCTAATGTCGGTATAGAGCGCATCCATTTGACAATGAGAGACGGTGTTATCATCTTGTTGGGAACCAGTAAAAGTGCAATCAGCATTGCCTCACGTATACCACTTCTCCAAAGTAAAGAGAACTCCACTTCGGACTTAAACGACAGCTTCTCGTCGTTGCTGTTGCGTATGAATTCAGCTATATCTTTTATGTCGCTTAATGCCACACCGTAATTAGCGGTGTAATTCTTAGACTCGCCATAGCAGAGCCTCATCTGCTCAGCTGTCGCACCATTCATGCGGCTTTGGAATAGACGGCAGAGCTGATGCAGCTTCTCTTTAATCTCTTCAGTAAGGTCTAATTGTAGGGAAGTTACATCTATATGAGAGTGAGCCATGACATTTTTTTTTGTTTTCTCTTGCAAATATACAATTAAGTCCGTTACTTTGCACTCGCAAAAGCGAAAAATGGTGGATGTAGCTCAGCTGGTTAGAGCGCTAGATTGTGGCTCTAGAGGTCGTGGGTTCGAATCCCATCTTTCACCCTTCGTTACAAATGCGTAGCAAACGCTGCAATCTCTCTTGATTGTGGCGTTTTTTTAATCGTAATGGTTCAAAATCTCCATAATAGGTGGCGGGATTAACGGATTATTACTAATTTTGCCGAATATATAATTAATTGATACTCCATAAGGGGTATATTAAATAAATAATAAGATAGCGTATGCGTCATACAAGAATCAAAGAATTGCTGAGTACTGCTCAGGCTGGTCAGGAGGCCCTCGTTAAAGGATGGGTCCGCACAAAACGTGGCTCAAAACAAGTAAACTTTGTGGCTCTCAATGATGGTTCGTGCATTCATAATTTCCAGATTGTCATCGACTCAGATAAGGTTGACGCAGAGCTCTTGAAGCGCATTACGACAGGTGCTTGTATTGCAGCTAAGGGTCTCATTGTAGCCAGCCAGGGTTCTGGTCAGGCATTCGAGATGCAGGCGACAGAAGTCGAGGTGCTTGGTGATTGTGACAATACATATCCGCTTCAGAAGAAGGGCCATTCGTGGGAGTATCTTCGTGATATAGCCCATCTGAGACCACGTACAAATACGTTTGGAGCAATTTTCAGAATCCGTCACAATATGGCGATGGCCATTCACACATTCTTCCATGAGCGTGGATTCTATTATTTCCATACGCCACTCATCACAGCCAGCGACTGCGAGGGAGCAGGGCAGATGTTCCAAGTTACGACTAAGAATCTCTACAACCTTCAGAAGGATGAGAATGGAAGCATCATATATGACGACGACTTCTTCGGTAAGCAGGCAAGTTTAACTGTGTCGGGACAGCTCGAGGGAGAACTTGCGGCGACAGCACTTGGTTCGATTTATACATTTGGTCCGACTTTCCGTGCCGAGAACTCAAATACTCCACGTCACCTCGCCGAGTTTTGGATGATAGAGCCTGAGGTCGCATTCAACGATATCGTAGATAATATGGACCTTGCTGAGGAGTTTATAAAATATTGCGTGACATGGGCTCTTGAGAAGTGTAAGGACGATGTAGAGTTCCTGAATAAGATGATAGATCCGGAACTTATTGAGCGTCTCAACTTTGTAATCAAGCATAACTTTGTACGTCTTCCATATACCGAGGGTATCAAGATACTTGAAGATGCTATAGCAGCTGGGCATAAGTTTGAGTTCCCTGTATTCTGGGGTTGTGACCTTGCCAGTGAGCATGAGCGTTACCTCGTTGAGCAACACTTCAAGTGCCCTGTAATCCTTACGGACTATCCAAAGGAGATTAAGGCCTTCTATATGAAGCAGAACGATGATGGCAAGACGGTACGTGCTATGGACGTTCTCTTCCCTAAGATTGGTGAGATAATCGGCGGCTCGGAACGAGAGGAGAATTACGACAAACTTCTCAAGCGCATCGAGGAACTCAATATCCCGATGAAGGATATGTGGTGGTATCTTGATACGCGTAAATTCGGAACGTGCCCACACTCAGGATTCGGACTCGGATTTGAGCGTCTCCTTCTCTTTGTGACAGGTATGGCTAATATTCGTGATGTGATTCCTTTCCCACGTACCCCGGGAAGAGCTGAATTCTGATAATTAAATTGTATTTTCAATAGTCTGTTTGAAATGGCTACATTGTTGAAGTAGTCCGTTGAAGAGATATGAAGGTTGGTCCTTTAAGCGAAGGGCCAACCCTTTCTATTTCTCTTGAAGCTGTGCCTAGCGGACTATTTTTATTCGTGTATCGTCATATAGAGCAAAAAACAAATTTAACAGACTGATTTTCAGTCCGTCCGCCCTTATAACATTGCTTCCATTTTCGCCAATAGAATACTCGCTGTCGAACTGCTGTTAGTATAACTACTCCTTAGGTGAATATTTCATTCCCTTTAGAACAACGCTGCTGAGGTCAATTTCAAGTATAAGTTTCAATACGTCTCCCTAAGACCCCATTATTGAAGAGATGAATTTCTGTCCCTTCGATTTCCCAGTGTATATCGGCAATGTTGAATAAATACGTTGAAATCGATGTTGAATCTATGGTGCAGAGTTTGCCTTTACCAAGCCGATTTGCGCAAAGGGGAAAAAAGTGTGTTAATGTGTCAATATTTAAGTTTAAATTTATAACTTTGCCTTTGTCTATTTGAATATGGTAGTCAAAATTCATCTAATCAAAAGGTTGGTTAGGTTGATTTATTCACAGAAAAACTATAATCCGTATTACTGTAACTATTATGAGTATTAGATTAAAACTAACGCAAGTTCTATTGTTAAGTATCACTTTCTTGGGGGTGGGCATCTCTTGCACAAATGAAACAGACCTAACAGATTTAGTAACAACCGAAAACATCGACTATACAGATGAGATGTTAGAAAAAATCGCCTATGGCTGTAATAGTTACATAGACAATGAACTGACCGACGAAAAATTAGAGACAACTGCGCCTGAGGAATACATTGCCTTAATTGAGGATAGAGTCTCTACTCTAAAATCAAGTAGATTTGTTGAGTACACGTATAACGCATCCCAGCAATATGTTGGTGTTATAGAAGTTAATGGGTGTGGAAAGTATAAAAATTATAATGAAATAATCATTAACTATGACTCGGAAAACAGAAATAACAAGAATAAACTGACCAATTTCGTAGGCGCTTGGACAGGGTCAGAAAACATAACAATGCGATTCTGTTTAGTACCATATGATAGTTTTGGCAGAACTGGAGAATGGTATGGTGTAATGAATTTTTCCGAACTGGATAATAAATCCATGCTGTCATCAACAAAAAGCCAAGGGATATTGCATGCGTTGATGGACGCAGAAGATCACAATGATAATAAAACCAATATGAGGTTTAATAATTATCAAGGTACTGGAAGTTGGTCAGAGAGTAAAATTGGAAATGTAAATGTAGACAACAGTGGTAATTTAAACTTTCAAATGATTATTTTTGAGCCTGGAGATTGGAGTGAGCCAATGTATTCTTACCCTGATTTTGGTTTTGATTATGGCGTTTTTGGCACATTAAGACCATACGTATTTAATGATTTCAAGAAATACAAAGAAGATTATGGGAAATCATATAGTGATGATGAAGATAACAACAATGCTAATTGGATAAAATATAATGGTATTTCTGTAAAAAATACAAATTTCCACAACATCATAGAGATGAATAAAAACACGACATTTTATATTTCGAGAGTTAAGTCAAAGTTAAAAGATAATATGTAATCAAGCCTACACTATTTTATATGGTAGACTTTCTTTATTGCAGATGAAAATGAAATATAGTATTTTATTCGTATTATCATTTAGTTTATTTCTCATCCTGATTTCATGCTCAAATAGAAACAACAAACACATTGTTGCAATTGTTGATGAAGAAATAGTTGAGTCAAGCGCAATAAATACATTAGTTGAAAAAGATATATACGAATATTTATATAAAATATATGAAATTCGCTATGCTGTAACACAAGAATATTTAAGGGTAATCTTATTAAAAAAGGCTGCAGAAGAAAACAATATTACAATAGATTCAATATTGAAATCGTACAAAAATAATCATAAAAATAATATCATAAACGAAGAACTGCTACGCAAACAACTGATAGACAGTCTTTTTATTCATTACAACGCACAGATCTTATTAGAAGAACCTATTGCTCCATTGATGAGAATAGATAAAGCGTTAATTCACGTAAGAGGAAACGAGGATTCAAATATAACAATTACTGAACTATCTGATTTCGATTGTGGTATATGTTCATATTTGCATAAAGGTTATTTGAGTCTCTACAATCAATATAGTAATCGTGTCAAGTTTGTTCATTCAACTTTTTCTTCTGAGGTATCACCTTCTGCAAGAGCTGCACTGGCAGCAGGAATGCAAGATAGATATTGGGAAATGTCAGATACTCTGTTCGCTATGCAAGTTCCAGCAGATTCTATGACTGTTATGAATATTGCTATGCAAATGGAGTTAGACTTTGACCAATTCGTTTCTGACTACACTTCTGAGGAGAATATTAATCTATTGTCTGAAAACAATGCATATTTGTCCAGTTGTGGCGTAGAGCAAACCCCCACAATACTACTTAATGGACACCCCATGCGGAAACCAAATGATATAAAATATATTTCTGATCATATCGATAGAATACTAAATGAAACAAATTAGATTGTTATACATTATATTGTATTTACTCCTATGTGTCAGTTGTGTCGAGAAGTTTGATATTGAAATTGATGGCCATGCTGATCTTATAGTAATTGATGCAATGATAACCGATTACGATAGTGTCCAATATGTTTATATACGTCGAGAGAAAGAATCTTTAGGGTATAGATACGAACCATATTACCCTCCTTTTGATGAGTCATCAGTTTATATCGAGGACGATAAAGGATGGAGAGCCGAATTCAAAAATCAAGACAGAGGACGAGAGTTTGCACTTACTGGACATAGATTTGAGCCCGGTCGCACCTATACAATTACTGTAAGCGTTGACGACCGCGAATTTAAGGCAACCGAGAAAATGATTCCTCTTCCAGATATTGATGGACTTAAATTCTATGCCAAAGATACTAAAGAAGACGACGTGGTTTACCAACCAATCCTATATTTTAAAGACAACCAACCCGACGTGGATAATTACTACCTATTTGATAAATATTGCGAAAGAAATAGTAATGCAAGCAGGTTTGTTTCAATACAAAGACTTAGCGACCAGGGATTACGAGCTGACCTCGATGGTATAGTATTGGAATTGGGATTGGGAGCTGAATGGTTTTTGGACTCCGATGACCAGATGGGAGACTCCTATTATTACTCTTTTATGACAATCAGTCAGTCGAACTATAACTACTTTGGTATAATGGCTGACCAGATTAACAATGACGGAGGCATATACAAACCCACACCAAGCTCCCCTGTAACCAATTTCAGCGGAGCTGATGTTCAAGGCCAATTCATAGCAGCTTCAAAAACAGAGTTTAATGGATTTATAACTGAGGATATAATTGTCGAGAGATGAAGCCGTATGTTTTGTTACTATGTATGTGTCTCTGCTATACATCTCACGCTCAGAATCTTTTTGGATATATCAAAGACAAAAACACTGGTGAATCGATTTCTGATGCTGTCATATTCAATGACACCCACTCAGAATATTCAAATAGCTACGGCTATTATTCCATTGTCATAACATCAGATTCTATAAGTGTAAGCGCTTATGGTTATACGACAGTCAAAAGAGCTGTCAACGATGCGAAAGAAGGCCGTATGGACATATGTCTCGAATCTCTTCATTCCAATATTTCAGAGATTACTGTTAAGTCAAAAAGTCTCTTCCAGTCTGATCTAAAGTTGCCCCGCATGAGCCGTCATTCTTTAACTACTACAGAAATCAAAGACAATGTAGCAATCTTTGGCGAAGCAGATGCTCTAAAGACTATACAGAATCTGCCTGGTGTAGCATCTGCCGCCGATGGTAGCGTCAACCTCTCAGTACGTGGAAGTTCTCACGATCAGAATATGATTCTTATTGATGAGGCTACTGTCTACAATCCTTCTCATGCTCTCGGACTCTTCTCTGGTTTCAATCCTGACGCCATATCTAACGTTAGTTTCTACAAGAGCGGATATTCACCTAAATATGGCGGAAAGCTTGCTGCAATTGTTGATATTCATATGAAAGAGGGAAGCAACCAACAAGTACATCTCGATTGTGGTATTGGCAATGTCGTTTCTCGCCTCGTACTACAAGCCCCTATCGTTAAAAATACTGGTTCTCTTATGATTGCTGGAAGATATGGCGATGGCGCATTAGTCAATACGATAGCCAATCTCGGAAAAACACCTAATATAGTAAAATTCTACGACATATGCGCTAAGACAAATTGGAACCTATCTTCAAGCGATCGTATTTATGCCTCTGCTTATGTTAGCCACGACAAATTCAAATGTACAATTCTCCTTCAGGATAACAATCAAAAGTGGGGCAACAAGACAGCAACTATACGTTGGAATCATATTTACAAAGACAATCTGTTCTCCAACTTAACTGTCACAACTTCAAGCTACAAGTACATACAACAACAAGATAAGGATGTGAGGGACTTTGAATGGAAAGCCGGGCAATCTGAAATCACGTTTAAACTCGACTTTGACCATTATTTGAAAAACCTCCATTTCTCTTACGGTACCAACTTTGAGAAACATCGTTACAATCCTGGTGAAATTAACCCTCTCAACAATCGGTCGGCTATGCTTCCTCATCACATGACAAAGAAAAGCATGACTTATGGCGCTTTTTACATAAATAGTGAAATAAGGCTCTCCGACCATCTCTACACCAGCTTTGGCGCACGTTTGTCTGCAGCTTACAACTCAAAAAAATACTATAAGATTGAACCTCGATTAGCTATGTCCTATTCTTTGAGCGGCCATTCTGCCTTAAAGATATCTTATAATCGCACAGCCCAGTTCGACCATATGCTTACCAATTCTGCACTTAGTATGCCTACAGATATATGGATGCCTATAAGCAGTATCGTAGCGCCTCAGACTTCCAACACATTTTCAGTTGGCATCCATAGTGCTTTGGCTAATGGTACATGGGAACTCTTTTGTGAGGGGTACTATAAAAATATGCAGAAGATTATTGACTATTGCGATAATGCAAATCTCCTTATGAATGAGGATATCGACTTGGAAGTAAAAGAGGGAGTAGGCAGAGCTTATGGTATAGAGACTATGGCAAAATATGAAAAGAGAGCCTTCAAAGCGCAAATAAGTTATACTTTGTCCCTTTCAAAACGTAGGACTGATGAAATCAATGGAGGGCATTGGTATTATGCAGTTTATGATCAGAGACATAACTTATCTGCCACAACTACTATCCGTGGCAAGAAAAACGAATTCTCTTTTGTCTTCAAATATCATACAGGCGGACGTGCTACAGTGCCTTATACAACATTTTCTTATTATGGAACAACTCTTTCTCAATACACCGAGAGAAATGGTTATGTGATGCCTGTATTTCATCGTCTCGACTTTTCATGGCGACATAATTTCGAAACTCACTCTCGATATCGCTCTTACATTGTTTTCTCTCTCTACAATTGCTATGGTCGCAAGAATGCATATTCAGTATTCGTGAAGGGCAATGAGTATAGTATGTCTGTTCCTGATGGCTACATGATGTATCTCTATCAGTGGATGCCTTCTTTGACATATTGCTTTGGTCTATAATTTTATAACTCAACTATGTGAAGATATATAATATTCCCCACTTTAGATTCCTGATAGCTATGCCATTTCTTCGTGATTTCACCTACACATGCGGCTGCCTGAACCGGTGTCATGTTGTTTATGCTCATATGAGGCCTGCGATTGTTGTAGAAGTTCACGGTTTTAGCTACTTCATTAATCACTTCTTCCATTGATGTAAAAGTCTTGCCTTTCAGCAGTTCGTTTTTCATTGTATTGTTGATTCGCTCGGCCTGGGCATTATCC
>JABUTU010000081.1 GCA_021443545.1 Marinilabiliaceae bacterium
TCGAACGCCCGACACTCGGTTTTGGAGACCGATGCTCTACCGACTGAGCTACACCCGTATCCCTCGCTTTGCGGGTGCAAATTTAGAGACTTAATGTTAGAACTGCAAGTGCTTAAATGAAAAAATCTAATATAAATGAAGCAATACACTCACCTACTCCTCTCAACTCTTTGTGTCTCAGGAGAAAAACTCGTCTGGAAAATTCACAAGATAAAGTCGCTTCTTTGCTCGCGTCATAGCGGTGTAAAGCCATTGTAACCACTGCTTGTCAATGCTCTCAGCTGGTGTATAGCCAATATCTATAAAAACAGCTTCCCATTGACCTCCCTGTGCCTTATGACAAGTGACCGCATAGGCAAACTTAACCTGCAATGCATTGAACCACTCGTCGTTACGGATGGCTGTATAACGCTTTCTCTTATCTCCTATTTCCGAATAATCCTGCTCAACAAGCTCATAGAAGCGACGCTCCTCTTCTGTCGTCAATTTGGGCATCTCTGAATTCAGACAGTCCATAATAAGCCGAAGTTCTATATCTATACCATCATGCTCTATAAAACTAAGCAGAACATCGGCAAAATGAAGTCCATACATCTCTTTATAACGTCTCACACGCTTCACCTCGCATATATCTCCGTTAGCTATGAAATCGCCTCCCTTCACATACTTAAAATCGCTCGTTCCATCTTCAGCAGCCCTCTCCTCTGCTTGCATACGCGAAAGCCACATATAGTTGTTCTTGGCGACCATGAGCAAATCTCCTCTTGAAATCTGCTCCTCTGTCATCAGAACACTTCCCCTAATTCCTTGATTAAAACGCGAGGCTCTCTTGTTGGATCGTGTGACAACCAGGACATTTTCCTGCCCATACGTATCATAGGCCGTCGTCAGGGTCTCTATAAGCTCTGCTCCACTGACTCTGACAACATCGCTCTCGGCTCCCGCTTTTAAATGCGGATAGCCTCCACTCCATGCCGTTTCCTGATCTATCAGCTTGCGCACACCGACAGCATTGATTAGTATATCGCTGTCCAGCTCTTGACGTACAACATCTGTTAGCCAAACCATATCAACATCAAGTCCCATCGACTCCAGAATACGCTTATCCATCGCTGATGACCGCTCCATCCCAATCGGTGGTAACTGGGCTGGGTCTCCGACAATAAGCAATCGCGAAGCTTCCTGTGAAAAGATATAGCCCACCATATCTGTGAGTAGCCGACCACTTCCAAACTCTGTCTCTCCCGAAAAATTATCGCCTATCATCGAGGCCTCATCAACAATATAGAGTGTGTGTCGGTATCCATTAAAACCTATTCCAAAATGCGAATCATAACCATTGCTCTCCTGCCGGTATATGGTCCTGTGTATTGTCATAGCTTGTCGCGCTGTCGCTGCCGACAAGACTTTGGCTGCTCGTCCTGTGGGTGCCATGAGTACAAGCCGATAACCTCCCTCCTCTGCTATATCGCATAAAGCTCTGAGAATTGCGGTCTTTCCAGTTCCCGCATAGCCATTCATCACTAATGTGGGCCTTCCCGACGACGAGAGCAGAAAGTCGGCAAGATGAAGCATCGCTTCATGCTGTGATGGTGTCGGAACAAAAGGCATGCGCTCCTCCATGGCAGCGCATATCTTATATCTCATTTAAATCTCCTCTTTTTATTTTTGTTGCGAGGTCGCTCCTCTATAATATCCTCATCCCCGCTATAACGAATCTTGCGATTGAACTTTTTATCCTTGTTTGAAAAATTTGATTTATTCTGCTTGTTTTTATTACCTTTATTTCCTCTATCTTTGTTGACATAAAGTTGCTTAGCCACCTCTTTATCAACCATTTCCATCGGCACTAATAAATCTCCCTGATCAAACGGATTTATATCATTGATAACATAGTCATCATCACCACCCAACAACTCATCGCTATGCGTCTCCACTGTAAAATCTTCTGTACTGAGGGTTGTATCCTCCTCCTCTTCAGTAATGCCATTTCGCTGACGACGTTCATTAGCCTTGTCTCCCTTATTTATCTTCACCCGCAACCATAACATATCGTCCCAAAGACGTTCAAACTCCTCAATAAACTGATGTACAATTCGATAGTTGGTGGTGATTACAATATTCTCCTGATTATACTGCTTGGCCGTATATGTCCAGTTATAACTGCCAGTGAAAGTAATTCTTCCGTCAATGACACCGAACTTATTGTGCATGTGATATTTAGACGAATCAATTTTCACGGGGATTCCCTCACGTGCAAGGTCTTTTATCTGCGACCCTGCATCACGCATTTTGTTGTTGTCTGTAATAATCCTAACCTTGACACCACGCCGATGCATTGTCTTCAGACATTTGCTTAAGACTTCATCTGATATCGTATAAACACATATATCGATGCTCTTCTTAGCTTGTGATAGGTAGAATGCTATATTCTCCGGAATATCCTGCCCTGGACTGAACATGACTTCATGCAGACGGAACGAGTTCTTCTCAATAAGCATGAATGATGTCTCAATCCACCTGATTGCAGACAGTCCGTCGTTGCCCTGTGCAAGTTTCTTGGCTTCGTTGAACAGACGTGCCTTGAGCTCCCCACGCTCTGCCCTGTCAAGGTCGTTAAGCCTCATAACAATATCGTGTGGCAACTCTATCTCGGTATGTTGCTTGTATAGTTCGACAAAGAACTTTACAATCTCGTCCAAAACACTCACAGCCATTGTAAAACTCCTAATTTGTCGTACGCCCTGATGCCTCTATCACCGAGCGCACTCTCCTCTGCAACTCTGGATATTTCTCCCCAAGCGTATCAATATCAAACGGGATACGATAACGCCACATTTGATTTGCATTTGCTGGGTCATTGATTCGCTCCTCAAACGGAAGAAGATGAGGCATATTATCTACCATACCGGCGTAATCCTGAATAGGATTTATACATAGCATTGATGGAGAATTGAGGTGTTGCATGATAACCTCCCGGACGATTCCCTCATTTGCCACAGCTGGTGCTTCGCCTCCATGACCAAGCATATTGTTGTAGTACCATTGCGTCTCATCGCGATTCTCTTCCCACCAGCCACGAATGCTCGAAATGTCATGACTCGATGTGGCGCAGACCGTCATGTAGTCGTATCGTGATGGTGTCCCATAGCGCTCCCAATTCAATTTCGGCATTCTCTGTATCTCAAGAGCAAGTATCTGCAGACGCTTCATCACCTCTGGAACGGAAGCTGGTATCATGCCCAAATCCTCGCCACAAACCAACATCTCACAGCGGCATAGCATTGCCTCAAGGTGTTCAATGGCATTCTTACGCCAGAACTCATTATGACGACCATAGAAGAAATCATCATGTATTCCTCTGATTATATTCTGCTGATCCTCCGTTAGACGTCTGAAACGCTGCGTCTCGGTCAGCATAATACGTGGATGCCACTCTCCTGTCTTGACACTGACAAAGAGGACCTCGTGCATTATATTTGCCATACCCTGACGTATGCGCTCTCTCGCTGTCAGTATAACCTTCTCATCAATCCATTCGTTTGTCTCATTTGGATTGAAATAGACATCTTTCAGGCGAAACCATCCATTATTCTCCGAATCAAACATCGCACTGATAATGGTATCTGCATACTCTCGCAGATTCTCTACCAAAAAATCATAGCTTACAACTGGCTTTGAATAGTACTCTGGGTCTCCCGCAAATCCCCTCGACAATAGCTCTTCTTTTGTATATGGCATTGCTGGAGAGAATATGCCCATGAGTCCACTGCTGAATGGTTTTGGGATTGACCAAATCCGGAAGAATCCCAATATATGATCGATTCTGAATAGGTCGAAGAACTGTTGCATACGACCGAAACGACGCTGCCACCAACCATAATTATCCTCCGACATACGTTCCCAATTGTAGACTGGGAATCCCCAGTTCTGACCATCACGCGAGAAGAAGTCGGGCGGAGCTCCAGCCTGCAGCTCAAAGTCGAAATAATCCGGCTCTACCCATGCCTCGACACTGTTGGGATTAATTCCTATAGGCAAATCGCCCTTGAGGGCTATATTCTTGCTGTGAACATACTCTATAGCCTCTCGAATCTGCATTTCAAGATGATATTGCAAAAAGACCCTAAACATGACATCCTGATACCTATCATTTCCAGGTGCAAAGGCTTCGTCAACCATTTTAGGATTATACTTGGAGTAACTACCCCACTTTCTGAAGTCTGGCGTATCAAACTCATTACGCAATGCCGCAAAAAGTGAATAGTCTTTTACCCACCAACCATTATCTTTCAAATATGATTTAAAGCCATCTTCAGCTATTATCTTATCAAATTGACTCTTGAATATAGAGAGCAGATTCCGATTCTTCCATTCGCGTGTGCGATTATACTCGAGCATATTTAGGTCGTTCAGGAAGAGTCCGTCCTCTCGCTCTACGGCTTTCATACGTGCCCCATAATAGTCATACACCCTGTCGACACTGATATAGCTGGGGTGAAGCGCCATACATGATATGGAGTTGTATGGATAGCTATCTCGCCATTGACGTGTTGCCGTTGTATCGTTTATGGGCAAAAGCTGTATCACTTTCAGTCCACTCTCGACACACCAATCTGCCAAATACTTCAAATCAAGGAACTCTCCACACCCCCTGCTCTTGCTCGTTCTGAGCGAGAAGACAGGTACGGCCACTCCAGCCACTCGCCAGGGCTGCTCGTAGTTGTATGAGTTGAATGTAAAGACGTTGGTCAGGTCGGAACTCAATGATACAACACGATTTATACCCGTCTCAAACTCAACAAAACACCCCTCCTCTATATTCCATAATCCAAATTTGAACTCAAAATTATGCATCAATATCGAGGAAGGAATGGATACTCGCCATGTATTCTCGGCATACTCCGTCATCACGTATGCCTTGTCGCGATTCCAGTTTATCAGTTGCTTGCTGACTACACAAAAGGCTAAACCAGGCGCAATTCGAGGCTCATTAAGCTCTATAACGAAATCTCCACTCTCATAGTCAGGTTGTCTGCTCAGCCCCTCCCTGACCTCAAAAACAGCCGTAGAAAAGGCTTTGGCTCTTAGTGCATCGGCCCACATATAAGGACTACGCCACTCGTCTGTAACAATGACTTCTATCTTGCTCGACGGAACATAGCGATCATGTCGCTCAGTCTCTATCTCACCATTGTTCAGGTTCTTGAGTCCCCAACGATATACCATAGGTTGGGTTCCATTGCTGATGTATGTATTATAACCATCAGCCGACGACACAGTCTCTCTCTCTGTGAGTTGACCTGTCTTTACATCTCGTTCCATCAAAACCACTCTTTGGTCCGATGGTGTCTCATAATGAACTCGGAGACGTCTTGCCATAACTTAACTTTTTTTTAACTGTCACCACTTTTACGTGCGACTCTCTCTTTTGTTTTTGCCTTATTGTGTCAGATATCAACCTGCACTCTCTCCGCAAATCTACTAAATATTTATAGATTAACAACCTCTAAAGAGCGGATCTGCGCCTATTGTGCCTATCAGACTCTCGATGTACGTCGGACTATCTATCTTTGCTATTCGCTCAGTAAGCTTTGCTATCTTGTAGTCAATACGCAAATCATGGATTGAGGTGCGGTTTTCTGGTCTGTTGCGGAAGGCCTGGATGTACTCCAACTGCTCCTTAGCCAACTTGAGGTCTCGCTGCTGCTTGATGGCAAGACGCTCCATATACCAGTCGCTCTTGATGACATTCTCTCTGCGGAACATATCTCTCAACTCTGGATCATCGATGGTCTTACCCTCATACTCACCATACGCCATGATGTGAAGCAATACCTTCAATGGTGGGATGGCACTATCCACAGCTCCCTCCTCAAAGTAACGGAGAGCAACTTTTCGCTGTGCCTCTACTATGTTGTTGATTCCATCGACATAAGCCTCCATATCCTGAAGCTCCGGCTTCAGCATACTCTCATTGAATACTGCGAGTGGCTCGTCAAAGAGTCGGTTCATACAACGGAATGCAAACTTCTCTGTTATGCGATAACCAAGACGACTCGCCAATACTGACTTGCCTTCATACTCGAAGTCTTCAAGTTTCTCTAAACACCCCTCTCTGATAAGCAGTGCTGCATCTCTGTCCTCGGGTACCATACGCGCCCATATCTCAGGAATAAGTATCGATATATCATGGTCGAAACGACTGTTTCCTACGTGCCCTGCTGCTGTTGTAAATCCTTGGTATTCAGTCAATATAAAGCACAACAAATCGTTATTCAAATCTGTTGTTGCCTCAAGCATATTGAATGGACCCTTCGTCAATGCTCCCTCACTACCTGCTCCTGTCGTTGACGGCGATTTTCCGGTCAGAGAGCATATGAAATCCATGAAGAGCTCAGGTAACTCTTGGTAGTGAATTGGATTATAAACTGACAATGGACGTATGCCATTCAGTTTATCTGCTGGATTGTTCCTGCGACCTGGCATCACTGCATTAACTACATTGATGACGGGGTCTGACGGCTGTATCTTACGGTGCAGACGCACTCCTACCTCGGCTACATAGGTGTCGATATTCTCAACTGAATTGCGGTTGAACTGCAGATAACGCGGATTGTTTGTCGGCTTGCCCTTTACTATGCGGGTATGACTCGGAACGACAAAATACTCCTCATCATCCGACTCCACAAATCGACGCACAAGATCCTTCACTGGCTGGGTGTATAAGTCGAAGTTGACAGCGTCCTCCATCAGACGTCTTGCATCATCTTTGCTCATAGGCTCATAATTGGTCAGGAAGGTATCGGGCTTACATATATCTGCCTCTGCCTCCTGGTCGTAACCTCTGTGAATGGCCTCGTCCGGACGCTGGAAGAGTCGCATCTCGCAGTTGTCGACTATCTTAACCGACGGATTGCTGAAGATTGGATTAAGATTCTTCAACCTGTTTGCCGGAAGTGTGATACTTGCCGTTATATCGTCCTCAACCTGTATCTTCTGACTCGGAACAAAGTCGGAACGAAGCTTGTGCAATAGCCAGTTGCCATCAGGATTAAATCCGATGCGCACATAGGTGCCTATGACTCGTTTATTCTTATAAAGCAAGGTCGTTCCCATACGTCCGTTGATAATCTCAACCGACATATATTTCTTCCAGTCGTTAATACCATTCTCAGTACGATAGAGTCGTTTTACAAAGAGTACCAACGAGCGGATATGTGCGGGAATAGAGCGCAGGAACTCATTGTACTCGTCGCTGTACTGATCGCTCGGTGTGAGCAGTTTTACAGCCGAACCTAAAGCTCTGCGTGGACTGAGGAACGAACGCGACGGCGCCGCATCCTCTCTTACATTCTTCCACCTGTGCGTGTAGTCGTAGTTGATTATCTCATCTGCCTTCTTGAAGTCCTCCTCAAGATTGACAATGTTGAATGGTCCATAGATAATGGCATTCTGCATCGACTTGGATATCTCTGATTTTCCACCACCCGATACGGTGCATGGCTTATGACAGAGTATTCCCTCTGGTCGTGTATTGATAACTCGCCACAGAGGTTGCTGCGGATGCTTGGCAAGTCTGAACTTGTTACCTGACGGGTGTATATATATATTCTCTGGTGAGAGCGGTATCGACTTCTCTTGACCATTGTACGACCACGATACACGCGTCTTCTCTATCTCGATGTTGGCCATCTCCGATATATATATGACATTCGGATACTTCTTGTCAATGGCATATCCCTCAGGCATCACATCTACCTTGCCTTCAAGAAGCGACATCGCCTCTTCAAAGGTGAATATTCCATCCATCTTCTTCGAATAGGCCTCTGCATATATGTCGTCCGACATGATGGCTTGTGGGAAGGCTATGGCACCGCCTGCATGCTCCTCTTCTGCCAATCCGAAGAGGTTCGCTGAGTAGTTGATTTGTGTCTTTATCTCTTTCTTGGCATATCCAAAATAGTTATCGGCTATGATTGTGACAACCACTCCCCTCTCATCGCGACAGGTCACCTTGAATGAGCCACCATCGTTGTAGTTCTCTGAGTCATCACGCCAGCACATGCCATCTGCTCTCTGCCTCTCAGTAGCCTTGTCATAATGAGGCAGGCCGAGGTCGCGTTTCTTGAGCTGTGTGAGCTGTGGCGCAAAGATGATACAGCCTGTATGACCCGTCCAATGGTCAATATCCAATGCTGCATCGTTGATTGCCAAATTGTGGTCTCCAGCATTGCCAAAAATCGTCTCAACAAAGTCAAGACTCGATACCAATGAGGCCGGAGCGAAACAGTGTACCTCCATACTCTTTTGCGGAATGACACCCTTCACCTCTGGCACAACCATAGGGCGTATGAGGAGGCTGACTATGGCATGTGCCTTATCCTTCTGATTGCTCGTGAATGGCAAGAGCGTCAAATCAGCTGAAGGATGAAGAGCCGCCTCAAGAAGCTTTGCAAAGACAGCCTTCGGAACAGCCTTCTTGTCGAGCGGAATAGGCAAACCACCCTCCACAATATGAAAGGTTCCCTTAGTTGTTCGTTTGTCATTAGCTGGGTTATTCAAAATACCCTGAGCGACACGATATGTTGATACATATTTTCCAAAGAAGGTGTTACTATCAGGTGGCAACGATATCTCTCGCGCTAACCCCTTCTGATTAAGCACAAATGTCTCATTGGGCAACTGACACTCCTCTGGCTTCTTGACATCTGTTAGATACGAGTCGATAAAATTCTGTATTCTTTGGTCGACCGGTGAGAGGTGTTTACCTAAAAGGCGTGTCTTCTCCCTGAACGAGTTTATCAAATCGCCCGTGAGCGTCATGAATCTCGTATTACTCAGCTTCGTGCCTGTATCTTCATTGTCCTGGAATATGGGTTGACCCAATGATGCCAACTGCAGATTAATGTATTGGATCATATCCCGACGATCCCTGCGTAGCGCTTTCTGCTTTTTCTCAGAATCCGTTTTCATATGCGGTAAGATTAATTTCTGTATATAGAGACTCAAACCTTATTAGGCCGTCAGCCTCCTCATTCTTTTTTCTTATGTGATAACGCAAATTTAGACAAATAGAACGGATTATCAACGCTATTTGAAACGATTTAATCTCTTTTTACATTTTGGGATATTCATAGTTGAAAAGTACCTAATAAGATTTTTGGGAAGACGTCTTTATCTCAAACAGTTCAGCAGAATGAGGATGAAGCTACCATTCTGCTCGAAACCAATATTGCAAATCTCAAACAAGACAATTATTTATAATTTTCAAATAGCGTTTTTTTCTCAAAAAAACGCCTCATATTAATGGGCAACGAGTATAGTATGACTATTCCTTTATGGCTACATAATGTATCTCTATCAGTGGATGCCTTCTGTGACGAACATTTTACGTTCCGACGTTTAAGGACATTCGGTTTTCGGATGCCCTTTTTGATATGAATTAACTAATATTTGATTTTCCACGTCAAAAATCGTAACTTGCGCGCAGAAAACATGATTCGTACGACACCACGTTTCAAATATCCAATCGGTATTCAAACCTTTGAGAAAATTATCGAAGGGAATTATGTTTATGTTGATAAAACAGAGTACATTTATAATCTGACGCACAACTCTACCTACGTGTTTCTTTCGCGTCCACGTCGTTTCGGAAAAAGTCTTTTAACATCAACATTCGAGAGTTATTTTGAAGGACGGAAGGATTTGTTTGAGAATCTCAAACTTGGACAACTTGAGAAGGAATGGGTGAAATATCCTGTTTTTCGATTTGATGTCAGTCAGGCAAAAAAGAAAGATATCTCCCAGGCCCGTATGAATCTCAACGAGATGGTCCAACGCTACGAACGGATTTACAACACAGCGTCTGAAAGTGAGGATCTGACCGACCGTCTGAAATGGCTGTTTGAGAAAGTATACGAACAAACCGGTCAAAAAGTGGTTGTCTTAATCGACGAATACGATAGTCCGTTGCTCGAAGTGATGCACGACGATGAGAAGTTGCGTGAGTTTCGTGACCTCTTCCGTTCGTTTTACAGCCCTATAAAATCGTGCGACCAATATATTCGTTTCGCATTCATCACAGGTAGACTTTACACACTCGCCGTGCCGAATAACGAAGTGAGAATCGGCATTTACAAAAATCTCGTTCCCTACTATGTCCATTCCAGCACGCAGCAGACTAACGTTTTTATTGCATATTTTGGCGTAGATATGATTGACAACAAGGTGGAAGAGGCGTTGGGATTGATGCGTTCGTTCATTTCGGAGATTCCATACGAGTATATGCAACAAGGAGAAAAAAGTTATCATTTCATTTTCTTTATCATCTCGCGATTGCTTTGCGCCTACGTACAATCGGATGTACATAACTCCGCTGGCAGAACGGATATGGTTTTGAAAACTCGAACGCATATCTATGTTTTTGAGTTCAAATACGATGGCAAAGTAGAAAACGCAATGTTGCAAATCGAAGAGAAAGGCTACACAATTCCATACGAGAGCGATGGACGCGAGATTGTGAAGATTGCCGTGAACTTCAATAGCAAATTACGCACAATCGACGAGTGGCGAATAAAGTATTAAATTTTTTTCGCATATTTGCGGCCGAAAAAACAGAAAATTGCAAGATATGAACACTAATAAACTACAAAATATATTTATAACGAGGGGGGGGTAAACTTGCTCATTTACAGCAAGTTAAGAAAACTCTCATTAGTAAAATTTTGTGGAATTAAATATATAAGCGTGCTGA
>JABUTU010000041.1 GCA_021443545.1 Marinilabiliaceae bacterium
TTGGAGTTCACACAAACTAACTCTATCTCCAATAATCGTTGCCTTGTGTGCATCTTGCTTGTTGTAACTCTCTTCCAATAAAGGAGGATATGTAACTGCTATTTTCACGACAAAACTATATCTCATTTTTCAGATATTACAAAATTTAATGGTGAAAAATCTTGCATTTATGCGTATCTCATTCTATTGCCTCATTCCAGCTAAATTCTCATATCTTCGTTTCATAAAGCCATTGTATATTTGTTTTATTATTGACTTGTGAAACAGAATTACTATGATAGACACTAAATCAATACAGTAGAGAATAACTTCACACTTTGGGAAATAATAGTCCAATACAATCCACACAGCTATGATTGCTACTGTTATCATGTTTGAAGCTAATACTTTCATATCTTTATGGTTATCTGAAGATTTGATGCGTCTCAGCAAATCATATTTCTTGGTTGCGTAGATATTACTCCATAGAATTGTTAATGATACTACGCTAATAGAAAAAAGATATAATGTTACAGACAATAATAGATCCTGCGTTATCATGATGATAATCGTCATAGGGATAAGACTGAAAATACAATTAATGGTATAAAAGCGTCTTAATACATCTTGTATAACCCTTGGAGAGTGGCTCATAATCCCATCTACATATGGCGCTAAGAAGTAGAAAAGAGGATTTATCAAGCAAATCCATATATTTGTTGCAATAATACCTGAAAGAATAATGAACCAGCTGTAGTCATTTAATTTCCCAACAGCAACATTTAGTAAAAATGCAGGAAACATTGTTAAAAAATTAGGCAAGACTGCTTTGTTTCGAGTAATCAAGCATAAAGCAAGTTTATTTTGAGGTGAAACTTTAAACAATTCCGTTAAACCACTTCGAGTCTTGCTTAGATTTGCACCCGTTTGTTCATAAACATCATAAAATAGGTGCTGGCAGCGCTCTAATGATATCTTGTAAGCTACTACTAAAAGAAACGCTGTTAATATGAATACTATTGCATAATTGTTAGCTAAATATTTTATAGAATCAGTGATTAATACATTTTCATAACTCGTATAGGCAATACCTATATAGGATAAGATTACTATTACCATCAATGACAATCTTTTCCATATACTTATCGATTTAATCAAGCGTACTATAGAACTGTTAAATAGCGATGTTGCTATGGCCAAAAAGCAGAATGAAATTCCGCCTATTGCTGAGATACTTCCTACATAAATTAGTTTTATGCTAATAGCAGAGATAATAATAGCGCTAATATAATTGTAGTACGATATTGCATTGAGGAATATCGTTGTATTATATAGTTTCTTTTTGCTTATCGGTAGATTTATGTAGGGGATTATATTTAGTAGACTCGGTTTAATAAAGAGCTGTTTTATAATATAATCCGAAAAATAGGCAATTATAAAGAATAAAAGCAATGTCACCGACATAGGCTGTGTCGGGAAAATAATTTTTAAAATTTCATCCGTAAATAAGCCCAGGATACAAAGAGTTGAATAAATATATAGCAAGAAGATAAACTTTATGATCTTCATGGCCATAGTGCCTTTAAAATAATTACTTCGTTTTAACGCAATGTAAAAGTGGTATCTGAAATTTCGTATATTCATCTTTGTAATAATTTGAAGTACTTCAATCTATTCAAGAAATCATAATTCCTTTGTTCAAGGTCTTTGAAGTTTTTGAGCATATAGGTAGATACATACAAATAATGCTTAGTAACATTGGGATGCGTCAGGGAGTTGACGCATCCATGAGACAATACTTATACTGCATATTCCTAATTAAGAGTTTTTCTCCTGCGAATCATTATTCTCATTCAATAGTTTATCAGTGTAAGCTGCTAAATCCTTGAAGAAGTTGTAGTGAAGTGCTTTGGAGATCGATAACAAAACCGACGTGTTAATATGCGGCTTGAGCATTATATCTCGCGCAGCTTCTCTTGAACGGTTGATGCTTTCTCCCAACTCTTTACATAATATTTTTTGTTCGCGACATTTTGAATTGATTATTTCCCCGATGTGAATTTCTTTCATATTTTATGCATATTTTATGCATATTTTTATTTTAAATACTCTCTTTCATATTATAAGGTCTCAAAATAGCTCTTAAGGATATCCTCAACCTCGCCATTCTCATTATGGAGGTCCTTGATGATTTTTCCGTTCTCCATCAGTAGGACTCTGTTGGATACCTCAACCATATGTTCGAGATTATGGCTCGATAAGATGATTGTTGTGCCTAAGTTAGCATTATACCTCTTCAAGATTCGCTTTATCTCAATTTGTGATGATGGATCAAGAAAGTTGAATGGTTCGTCCAAAATGAGAATGTCGGGTTGAGCTATCATAGCACCTATGATACCGATTTTCTGTTTGTTTCCACTTGAAAAATTGCGGATGTACTTCTTCTTTCCGAGAATCTCTCCGTTCATGAATTTGTCAAAGGCCTCAAGACGATTTTTAATCTCTCCTTTGTCAATTCCTCTGACACTCCCAAGAAATTCAAAATACTCCTCTGGAGTCAAGAAGTCGATTAGAAATCCATTGTCAACAAAAGCAGCTGTGACATCTTTCCACTCTTCGCTCTTCGCGACATTCTTCCCATGGTTTAGAATCTCTCCTGTTGTTGTTTGGTAAAGGTCCAAAATAAGACGGAAAAATGAGGTTTTGCCAGCACCATTATTGCCGACCAATCCCACGGCCTCTCCTCGTGAGATGTGAAGTTCAGGGATATCTACCACTACTTTTTCCCCGAATTTTTTTGTTAAATTATTGACTGTAATCATCTCTTAAATATATTACTATTTATCATTCCTTCTAAGCATGGATGCATATAATTATCAAGTCCAATTATTAATTCTGTATCTTCTTTGATGTGTCTATTGTAGGCTTGTTCAATAGCCAAGTGAGAAGTATGTGTCCATCTCCACTTTTTATTTGTCTCTTTTTGATTGAGCATATTATTGAGTTCGTGTGGGAGAGGGTCTCGTCCATCAAGAAACATAGAAATCTTGACGTATCTCTTGGCCAATTCAATATCTCCTTTGTTTGCATATATGCAGGCAAGATAGAACCAAGGCCTGTTCATATTTGGCATTGCGCTCGTAGTCTCTAACAATAACACTTTTGCACATTGTGTCTCACCAATACTATACATAACCTTTGCTAATCTACTTTTGATAAGTATATCATGATTATTATTGTATTCTTCTTTTAATCTCATCATAGATTCAGTAATAGCCTCTTGTGCAATCGTAGAATCTGTGTCAAAGATATGAAGAAAAAAAGGACTTTCAATTATGTCTGGCTGATTATATATACAATTTATTAATATTTGTTTTTGGCAGGCTCTATCTCCCTTTTTGAATGCAATACGACTTTGTAGGAATGCGCTCTCTACGTTTATCCACTCTTTCCCGATAATACTATCTGACTGTTCAAATTTTCCCTTGGAAAAAAGAGATGAAGCATAACAATAGCGAGTATAATCATCATTTGGTTCTATTGTATACGCCTTTTTAAAATGTGTTATAGCACTATCTACGTAATTGCTCTGTACCTCGTAGCTATCAATCGTTAGATGAGCTTTATGAATATAATGTAACCCGTTGTTAAGGTGTAATACTGCATTTTGATTAAAATCAATATTGCAACTCAATTCTAACATAAATAGTGCCAAAGCAACAAAATATAGGCTAAGAAGTATCAATCTTTTTCTATTCCGCATCAGTATGTATGATTTTGTAGGTTGTAAGATATAACATAAGAGAAACTAAAAAGAAAACGCTATTTATTCTTGTGAGTGATGCGTATGTTGTCTCTCTAATGCAGAAGGCAACCAAACCGCATAACATTAGAATGTGTATAAGACTGCCTTTCTTCGCCTCTGAGTATGCGGTTTTAAAGACAATACACCCTAAACCAAAAACTAATAAGATTCCCACGATTCCACGTTCAATAAATAATTGAACTATTCCATTTTTTGCTGAAGCTGATAGTATTGTGTCGTAGGAAGTTCTATTTCCAATATTGTACTTAAAATAATTGCCATCACCTTCGCCCCAAAATATATTTTGGCTTTTGGCTATGTTTTTCTCAATAGAGGCAATTCGAGAATCATAGCTCCGCTTTTGTGATTCTGTTTTCTTAAAAGCAATTGTAGTCGTTACAGAATTTCGAATCGTTGACGACCCCCAAAGTATCATGGATAATACGACTACGCATATAGCCATTGTTGAAAGATAACATTTCATCTGTTGTCTATTATAGAGGAATACCATAGCCATTAACAAGATTGTAAAAATAGCAACTGATAAGTATATGCCACGCGAATAGCTGACAACCAGAGCAGTTGACGACATTGCCATATTAGCTATATACCACCATCGAAACCTGGATTTAGTAACGAAGATACTCAATAGGATGAAAGGTTCTAAGCACAATATCATAGTTGCATTGTCATTGCAAAGCATAAATAATGGTCGATAGTAATGTTTGAAACTTGTCATATCATCTAACCCCAACGATAGTATTTGTGACTGATGAAACAGATAGCATAATAATGTAGAAGAAACAATAATTGTAGCTATAATGTTGAATATAAGGAACAGAAGACTAATATGTTTTTCTGTAGGTCTGCGAAGTTCGCTAATAGCTAAAAAAGCGCACATGACTAATAGAATATCTATACTAATACTAAGAGTATTGTTAGTATATCTACTCGTTATAAGCCCAGTAGCTACGTACAAAATAGAGCTCAATGCTATACAATAGAATCTAAATGATGATGTAAATTTCTCACCATACTTTATAACATAAAACAAAAGAAATGGCAAAACAATCAGCAAGCTTTTTATTGAGATTATCCCAAATAGTAATATGCTACTACAAAATAAGTGGCTTAAAAATTCTGTTCTATTCATTTTGCCTCATTTATTATCATCGTTGTACTATCTACACCAGAGATAATCTCTACCCAAATACCATCAGAGATACCTGTTGTTATGTATTTTTTAGTAATTTTTCCTTTTTTATCAATGACCTCAACAAAAGATGAATCGCCTCTGTATTTAATATTTTTCTCGGTAAGCGACCATACGTCTTTCGCTTCAGCCAAAACTATTTTGGCAATAGCAGAGCAACCTGCGTAAATGTGTTTATAGCTACTATTATCGGAATCAATCAATGCATGAATCTCATACGTAACTATACCATTTGACCTTGTAGAGGTGGGAGAGATAATATTAATCTTTCCTTGAACAAGGCTATCTGGACAGGTTGCAATTGATATTAGAATCTCTCTTCCAATCTCTATTCTATCAATATCTGCTTCTGCCACACTGCCAATGAATTCCATAGTTTCCAAATCGGCTATTCGAGCAATTGTAGTTCCTTCACTATATGCACCACGAGCCATAACTGAGCCTCCTTCCTTGACGGGAAGATCAATGATTGTTCCGCTATTAGTTGCACTAATTGTATTTGAGATTTGATTATTATGTTCATCGCCCAAAGCCATTGCCAACTCTGCCTCAAGAGTTTCATGATTCTTAAGCATTATTCCATAATCTGTTTCTTCTTGCTCAAACTCTTCTTGTGAGATATGTCCGGCTTCATATAATTGTTTGGTTCTTTCAAATTGAGTAGATTTGGTTGTCAGTTTTAGTTTTGACACCTCAATATTATCTTTGAGTTGTCGAAGTTCTATAGGGTCTTTAACAAATCTGATATCAGCAATGGGCATTCCAGTTTCGACTTTATCACCTATTGTGACATTCAAAGTTTCTAAAGTGCCAGATATTGATGATCTAATATCTATTATTCTTACAGGTTCTATGTACCCAGCAATGTCAAGTGTATATTCGATATTATTTCTCTGAACTGTTATCGTTGGAATCTCCTCATTCTGTTTCTCTATAGCTTTTGATATAACAAAGCCCAAACAAAACACGACAATGCATATGGTTGTTATTCCAAATTTATTCATATTACTCTGTTTGTAAAGCTTGAATAGGTTGTAATGAAGCTGCAGTTACCGCTGGTTTAAGTCCTGATATTACCCCCGAAATCAATATGATTAACATTGAAAATATAGTGGTTTGCATGTCCAAAACAGGATTTCCTAATACACTATCTGGATCTGTATTGAATATGCATATTATTCCCAGTATAATCCAACCCAAAACTATTCCGCCTATACCAGCCACAAGAGTTATTGCAATTGATTCTCCTAATATCATCATCTTTATTTGATTGGGATTTGCTCCAATTGCTTTTCTAATACCAATTTCTCGTCTACGTTCTCTAACATTTGAAACCATTATATTGCTGATGCCAATGATACCGCCGACTAATGTACTTATCCCAACAAACCATAGAAAGTATCTTATTCCAGAAAATAGAGAATCAAATGCTTTCAGTTGTTCTTCTAAGGTTGAGATATAAACAGCTTTGTCGTCAGCAGGTTTAAATCTGTGGTTAAGGCCAATTTGTCTTTTTACCAAATCTTTTATGTCAGTGTTGTTTTTGGCAGTGTATAGAAAGGAAGAGAATTTAGGATTGTTATCCAGTGATTTCATAAAGTTTTGTGTTGACATATAGACGACTCTTCCATCATTGGGAGCGGTGATTGACGAACCAAAGACGCCTACTATAGTATATGGAATGTCATTTATGATTATCTTTTTCCCAATGCAGTCGCAATTGTGAAACATAACGGACTCAACATTTTCTCCAATCATTACAAACATTCTATTTTCCTTATAATCGGCAAAATGTAGATTTCTCCCTTTATATATCTTTATCCTTTTAATTTTGAAATAATCTTCGTCTACTCCTCTTATCTCAAAAGAACCATTACAATTGAATGTTCTCACCAGCGACCATGTAGATTGTAAGGGGCTGATATACTCAATTTCGTTTATAGAATTTTTTATGTCCTTAATATCTTGGCTATCAAAGAGGATGTTAGCACCTTCTATTCCGCCATGCATTGGCATAGAAATGGTTCCAGCATAGACCTCAACGCAATTGCTATTAAAATCGGCGAATAGTTTCATGATGCTACTTTCAAAAGCATTTCCAATACCTACAAGTATAATCATAATGAAGATTCCCCATGCAATCCCAATGCAGGAGGCTACAGTCTGGCTTGCTTTATTCTTTATATGTTCGTATATCTCTATCCAAAAATCTTGCATTACCACCATATTTGTTGCCCATTCTCGTAAGAGAAAGGGCGTTCTTCATGACCTTTAGTTCTATTTTTCAATATGTAAATCGCTTCACTGGGGACAGAATCATATATGAGGGAGTCCGCGGTTGCTATTTTTTTACCCATACTTTGCCAGCCATTTAAATCTGCGTAAAACAATTCATATTCTTGCCCTGGTTGGATAAAATTATCATCGTTGCGTGAGATGTAACGAATCTTATTGATTGTATATGCCTCTCCAAGATCTAATCCAAACCAAGAATTATGGGGAAATTCGGAATCAAAATATGTCAAGACGTCTCCGTCAAAAACATTTTCTATTGTTGTATTTTCATCTTTTGATGTTTGACTACCTATAATCGTTCCTGTAAGAGGTGAATCGCAAGAATCCGAATAAAATTCTAATTCTCCTACATTACCATACGACCAGTCGGGACTGCAGTATCTCACATATCTATATCGGTTTTTATTCTCAATTAAAGCCTCGTTCCATCTCATTTCTGGCATTTCTTTTATTTCAAATATAATCTCCTCATCGCTGAAGTCGGGTTTATTGGCACCCATAAACTTACCTCCAACCATTGCTTTGAGATACTTGTTGTGATCGCGTCTAATGAAGAACTTTCGCCATAGTACCATTTGTTCCTTCTTTTCATGATTGGGTTTAAAGTAATGTTCTGTGTTTTGGCTAATAACAAATGGATACGAAAGAGGTGTATTTTTAATCTCATTTACGAATAGTGATGGGAAATATAGTACTGAGTCGCTTATATTATTGAAACAGAATCTGTCATCATTGTCTCTACGAGCCCAGTCAACATAGATAAATTTGTTATTCCATACCTTAAGATAAGCAAAATTCTTGCTTGAAATATCATTTGTAGGAGTTATTGTGATGTTATATCCTTTATAGTATTCTTCTGTAACATCTATGATGTACGGGTTTAGGAAGAAATTAGGAACAGCTTCTGACCCATGGTTTAGTGCTAAAGATTGGGGGTTCTCTGAGAAAGTTTCTCTATAGATTTTAGGAAGATTATGCCAACCTACAACGTCGAGCCACTCTTTTAAGTGGTTATCCTTTGGGGTTGCTTCAATATAAAAGTCTATAGTCTTATCTTTACAAATAAGTGCATTCCATGTGTGCCATCCCAATAGTCCATCTGTTGCAACAGGAATGCCAAAACTTCTAAATATCAAAGTGACAAGATCGCAATAATCCTTACACGTGCCACATGTCATAATGTCGAGAGTACTCGGTTTTAAAGTATTTGTAAAATAATTAGTTGAATGGATATTAACCCTGTGCATCTGTTTCAATACTTTAATTAATTCAAAACAAAGAAGTTCAGCACTAATTGAGTCTGAAACTTGTGATAAGCTATCTACAATATGACCATATTTATTAATAAAATATGTTCTCCAATCTTCAACATATTCGTCTCCGATTTTGTATGGTATAACATATTCATTAAACTGGTCATCAGATAGGTGATTATTCCAGCTCTTATTTCTGTATTTATAAGCAAGAAGGATATTGTTGATAATCTGATTGCTGGATATGTGCTCAATGTCGTTAATATATTTTCTCTTAGGCTTGTGATTTTTCAGATATCCACTAATACTCCTTTTTGTTATAGGATAATCGTTTTCGTTTTTATACAAAGAGTCTACATATTTGTAGTAATCTGTCAATTCTGTAGAGACTGAAGTCTTTCTATTGGGAAGTTCTTTAAAAATAAATTGAATAGCACAATCCAAACTATCGCCACTTTGTTCTTTTAGCTCTGAAATTGTTACGCTTGACTTATTACATGACGTGAGCAGTGTGAGAAAAATTAAAAAAACATTTATTCCTCTGCTTATTGAAGAAAAGTAATACATTCTTATTTTTGTATTGATATGTGCGAACATACTATATGTTAGTTACAGATTTTAATTGCTGCAAAATTATATTCTGTTATAAGTCAATACAAAGATTCTTCGGCGATTTTTCTTGCATTTTAACTGCTTATATAATAGTCAAATGTATTCTAATTATTGGCAAATTCTCTGATGTATCGAAGATTAGCGTATTTATTCTTTTCCCATTTCTTCTCGAGGAGCTTGCTCTATTTATATTTAGTTATAATAAATGGGGTGGAGACGTAAGTGCAAATTGTTAGTAAATATATTATATTGTAGTCTACTATACTATAGAGTGAACAAAATCAACATACACGTTAGAATTGAGATTGCTCGAATCTGGAACGAAAAGGTTAACCTACGTGTTGTCATTATGGATGCCGAAATAAATCGATATAGTTATCTGTATACGGATTGAGCCATGTATTTATGAACAAAAGTACTCCATAACTAAAGATAAGTGCCGAAAGGCATAATAATGAATGCCCTATTATCAACATTTTAACTTATATTTGTCCAGAATTTGGACAAAATCCCGACAAAAATTTAATCATATCACAATATTATTTATATTTGCGAAAAATCAAACTCAAACCAATGAACCCGAAGTATATACGTTTCGACTGGGCAATGAAAAAACTCCTTCGCCAAAAATCAAATTTTGTGATTTTGGAGGGTTTCAT
>JABUTU010000084.1 GCA_021443545.1 Marinilabiliaceae bacterium
GGTAGAGCATAACCTTGCCAAGGTTAGGGTCGCGAGTTCGAGTCTCGTTTTCCGCTCTCTCTTGCCAATGTAGCTCAGTGGTAGAGCGCTTCCTTGGTAAGGAAGAGGTCACGGGTTCAACTCCCGTCATCGGCTCTCTTAAAACGATAACAATCTGTCGACACTCGTCTGACAGATTTTTTTGTTTATACCACTGACTGTAGTTGTAGGATATTTTAAGAAAATATTTTTTGCTCATCGCTTGGTATAAATCAATAAATGCCATAACTTTGCACCTCGAAATTTAATATCTCAATCAAAATGAAACAAGGAATCCATCCAGAGAATTACCGGTTGGTAGCCTTCACAGACATGTCAAACAACGAGACTTTCATCGTTCGTTCGACAGCTGCAACAAAAGACTCTATCGAGATCGATGGCGTTAGCTATCCACAGGTGAAGCTCGAAATCTCTTCAAGCTCGCACCCTTTCTACACCGGTAAGATGAAACTCGTCGACACGGCTGGTCGTGTTGATAAGTTCATGAACCGTTATCAGAAGCACTTCGAGAACCGTAAGAAATAAATTCGGAGCAGTCTTGTCTCCGTCAATTATTTCTATCTCATGGTATTCAAGAGATGACGAAATAAAAGGTGGCTGGTAGGTCTCTATCGGTCACTTTTTATTTTTATTATTGACTTTTAATCGTTTTGTTTTGCCGTCTGTTGCTTTTCATACCCTTGGGTGTAAACTTAATTTTAGCGAGACTTCTGCTATGCGTAGACACTTTGTAGAGTCGGGTTTCGTGTGCGTCGACTTTGACGCCTTCTCAAATGTGTATGTGATAAATACATGCTCTGTGACTGAGGAGGCAAATAAGAAGTGCAGGCAGATGATTAAGAGGTGCATTAGGATTAACCCAGATGCATATATCGTTGTGACTGGTTGCTACGCGCAGCTTGAAGCTAAGCAGGTGGCAGAGATTCATGGCGTGGATTTAGTTCTTGGATCTAATGAGAAGACTGATATCCTGAACTATTTAGACCCCTCATTGAGCAAGTCGAAGAGTGCAGTTATCGTTGTCGGAAATATTCTGAAAGATAAGATTTTTAAACCAAGTTTTTCGTCGGGAGATCGTACACGTACATTTCTTAAGGTGCAGGATGGGTGTGATTATTATTGCACATATTGTACGATCCCGATGGCGCGTGGCGTGAGTCGTAGTGCCTCCTTGGATGAGACTATTGCAGAAGCGCGCCGTGCTGCTCATCTCGGTGCTAAGGAGATAATTCTGACGGGTGTCAATATCGGGGATTTCGGTCGCAGAAATGGTGAGTCATTTCTTGAACTTGTCAAGGCTCTTGAATTGGTTGATGGGGTCGAACGTTATCGTATCTCTTCGATAGAACCTAATCTGCTGACGGATGAGGTTATCGCTTTCGTCTCGAAGAGTAAGAAGTTCATGCCTCATTTTCATATCCCGTTGCAGTCAGGATCTGATGAGGTGTTGCAGCTGATGCGAAGGAGATATGATACATCTTTTTTCCGTCAAAAGATAGAGATTGTTCATCGGTTGATACCAGAAGCTTTCATTGGTATTGATGTGATTGTTGGAACTAATGGTGAGACATTGGAGTATTTCAACGATAGTGTGCGGTTTATTGAGTCGTTAGACTTTGCTCAGTTGCATGTCTTTACCTATTCGGAACGACCAAATACTATGGCTTTGAGGATAAAGCCTGTTGTTGATATGGCAGAGCGACACAGACGTAATTCTGTGCTTCATGACTTATCTGTAAAGCGTCATAGCGCTTTCTTACACCGGTTTGTTGGCAACCGTGCAAGGGTTTTGTTTGAGTCGGGTGAGCATGATGGTATGATATGTGGATTCTCTGAGAACTACATAAAGGTTGCAGTACCTTATGATGTCTCTTTAGATAACAAAATTTGCGATGTTGAGATAACGTCGGTGTCGGGGGATTTCGTGATAGGAAGGCTTATTTGATAAATCTGAACAACCGGTTGTATATTTTTCCTAATAATGGCTGGTATCGGAGAATACTATTGGCTGCTCCAGTAACACCCATAATGATGCACCCTATATAAATTACGCTGGCGGTCTGCGATAGATACCAATTGCCAATCTTGTCGAAAATTACCCAGAGAAGAACAAATAGTATGTTCAAGCCCAAAGACTGGCGTAGATGAAATGTGCTGAACTTGTCGTATGTATTTGAAATGAGACGCAATGCGAAAGCGACAATCCACCCTGCAGGTGTCACATAGCTTGCCATTGATATCTTGATGGCATCTTTTGATGGCTTATTATCGTTATTGATATTGCTCATATCTCTTCTCCTCTGTTATATCTTTCGATTCGGCTACATTGTCAGGGTTGACAGCGAATATTCGAACCTCGTTGCCATCGAACATAGCATACGTGAAGTTGAAAAGCCAATCACCGATAATATCGACGTGGGCTCCATACTTAGTATGGAAATCAGCAATTATATGCCTGTGTCCGAAAATGTAGAAGTCGTGAACTTTGCCTGCCTGACTCTCCTCAAGAGCTTTTACGTAACGGATCTGTAGCTCCTTCTCTTCTCCCATGAATGAGTGCTGGTAACTCTTGTTCTTATGGCTCTTGCGACTAAGAGCTGACCATGTTGTTGCAATGAAATTAGCAATATCAGGATGTAGCCATGAGTAGATAATCTGTATCGGTCTGCAACGGAATATCCATTTCAGAATGGAATATCCCTTGTCGTAACCCCCAAGTCCATCGCCATGTGCTATGAGAAAGCGCTTGCCGTAAAAGGTTGTCTCGTATGGTTCATTGTGAACGATGAGACCGCACTCTTCCTGCAGATACGAGAACATCCATACATCGTGGTTGCCTGTGAATATATGAATCTCTACACCACTCTCTTGAAGCTCGCATAACTTAGCAAGGAGTCGTACGTAGCCACGAGGAACGACGCTTTTATATTCAAACCAGTAGTCGAAGATGTCGCCTAATAGGTATATAGCATCGGCTTGATTACGTATGGAGTTGAGCCAATTGACAAATCGCTTCTCCTGCAACCGACGATTGCCAACGGTAGGAGCGCCAAGATGGATGTCGGATGCAAAATAGATACGCACTGTGATGATGTATTATTTGAAAAGCTCAGCCATGCGTTCGTCAAGTCGTGTGCCAAAAAGATTCTTGCCCACAATCTGACCATCCTTGTCGAGAATGAAATTCTGTGGAATAGCTACGACAAGATTGCCATCAGCACCCTGTGTTGCGCGGATGTTGTATGTCGCAACATATTTAGATGAAAGTCCCAAAAGGTCGCACACATTAACCCACGTAATATTATCATTCTTTGAGGCGTCTTCCCATAGCACCTTGCTGGTGTCAAGTGAGACAGAGAAAATCTCCAGTCCCTTGGCTTTATACATGGCATATAACTTAGCAAGTTGCTTATTGCTATTGCGCGATGACTTGTCGGTTGAAATCCAAAACTGAAGCAGGACTGTTTTGCCTCTGTAGTCGCTAAGCTTACGTGTCTCGCCATTTATGTCGTTCATCTTTATGTCAGGTGAGTTAGTGACGACAGCGTTGTCCAACTGCTCCTGAATGAGTTGTTGGCGCATACGTACAGCCCGTGCTTGAAGAACATAATCGCATAAGTTCTGAACGCGTTTGCTGTTGGGCTCTGCGATATTAAGACTTGTTGCAACTGTAGCAAATAGCACATGGTCGTTAGGATTCGTTATGTCGAATACGGGCATGTCCATGATGTTTTGATACAAAGCGTAGTATGAGGCGAAGCTTCTTGGATTGTTGAAAATCACCTCCTTGACATTGTTCTTGTAATCATTGATGGCTGTTTGAAGCTCGTTGCTTTTTGCCTCTTGCTCTTGTTCCGAAAGGGTAGAGCTGTTTTGGGCGAAAGCCTGTAGCTTAGATTGAAGAGCTGAGGCTTCGCTGATAGTTTTCAGGAGCAATGTGTTCTCATCGGAATTGTCGAATGATATAGTACTGTTCCAATCTGCAACGGTTGCATCAGCATGTACCGATACCTGGTCGATAGAATCGGCTATGAAGGTTATGGTCTTGCCTGAGGGTAAAGAGGCTCTGTAAAAAGTAGGTTCTGACGCTACTGGGGCGTTCAACTCGAAGAGTCCATCGTCACCTATTCTTGTTGAGTCGATGACGTATGTTGAGTCAATGCCCATCAATTCCAGTGTTATTTTCTGGTTAGCAGCACCTTTTATGTCACCCTGCAACTTGACTCCTTTGCTACATGAGTCGAGAGTAATGACGCATATTAGAGTGAGTAAAACTATGAAAATATTTCTCATACTATTTCTTTAAAGTTGTCGTTTTGTCGAAGTACAAAGGTAATGATTATTTTCTATTTCCAAACTTGAAAAAATAACTCTAACTTCGCTTTGTAAAAGCGTCTCTTAACCAGAGTCTATCTATAGATGTCAGCATTTCAGATTGAGAGTAATTATAAACCGACGGGTGACCAGCCAACAGCAATTGCAGAGCTCTCTGCAGGCGTGCTTTCCGGAGTGAAGCACCAGACGTTGCTTGGAGTGACTGGTTCTGGAAAGACATTCACCATTGCTAATGTCATACAGCAGACTGACCGCCCTACGTTGGTTTTGTCGCACAATAAGACGCTTGCGGCACAGCTCTATGCTGAATTCAAGGAGTTTTTTCCGAATAATCAGGTCGAGTATTTCGTCTCATATTATGACTACTACCAGCCTGAGGCATATATAGTCTCCACTGATACCTACATCGAGAAGGATCTGGCAATCAATATGGAGTTGGACAAGCTTCGTCTTAGGGCCACATCAGCTCTTTTGTCAGGTCGACGTGATGTGATTGTGGTCTCTTCTGTCTCGTGCATATATGGTATTGGTAATCCTGAGGATTTTCATAATGGGCTGATTCACTTGACAAAAGGCGAGCTTGTAGCACCAACTAAGTTGATGCGAATGCTTGCAGATGTCTTGTACAGCAGGAATGAAGTGACTTTCGACCGGGGTAACTTCCGTGTCAAGGGTGATACGATAGATATATTCCCAGCCTATGCCGACACATGCTATAGAGTCATGTTCTGGGGAGATGAAATCGACTCCTTGCAGAGTTTTGATCCGACGAGTAATGCCGTCATAGATGAATTGGATGAGGTTTTTCTCTATCCTGCCAATATCTTTATCACCTCGAAGGAACGTACTGCTGATGCTATAAGAGCGATACAAGATGATCTGCTTGTTGAGGTGGCTGAATTTGAGAAGCAGGGGCGAAAAGTAGAAGCTAAACGTCTTCAGCAGCGAGTGGAGTACGACATGGAGATGATTAAGGAGCTCGGCTATTGTCCGGGTGTGGAGAATTATTCACGTTACTTTGACGGGCGTGCTGTCGGAACCAAGCCGTTCTGCCTCTTAGATTATTTCCCAGATGATTTTCTGCTGGTTGTCGATGAGAGTCATGTTACGATACCGCAGATAAGAGCTATGTATGGAGGCGATAAGTCGCGTAAGGATTCACTTGTTGAGTATGGATTCCGTCTGAAGGCTGCGAGGGATAATAGACCGCTCAAGTTCGAGGAGTTCGAGAGTATGCTCAATCAGGCAATATATGTCTCGGCAACACCTGATGATTATGAGCTTGAGAAGTCGGGTGGTGTGATAGTGGAGCAAGTGGTGAGGCCTACAGGACTTCTGGACCCTGTGATTTATGTCAGACCGACGACCTATCAGATTGATGATTTGCTCTCTGAGATAGTGAAGCGTATCGAGGTTCGTGAGAGAACATTGGTGACGACATTAACGAAGCGTATGGCAGAAGAGTTGACGGAATATCTGCTCAAGGCGGGCGTCAAGACGGCGTATATCCATTCAGATGTCGACACCTTAGAGCGTGTGGAGATTCTTGAAGCCTTGAGACGTGGCGAATATGATGTTCTGGTTGGTGTCAATCTGTTACGCGAGGGTCTCGACCTGCCTGAGGTGTCGTTAGTAGCCATTTTGGATGCGGATAAAGAGGGATTCCTGCGTTCGGAGCGCTCTCTGACGCAGACAGCAGGAAGAGCGGCTCGCAATATAAATGGAACGGTGATAATGTATGCTGATTCTATTACTCGTTCGATGCAGGCAACGATAGATGCCACAAATGCACGTCGTGAAAAGCAGATGGCATATAACGAAAAGAACCATATTGTGCCTAAGGCAATCAAAAAATCATTGTCGCAAGGCGATCTGGTTCAGTCGAAGCCTAATATCTCAACGCCTGATGATATCCTCGCAGTAGCTGAGAGCGCTGGAACATATAACCAATGGGACGATAAGCGTTATGAAAAAGCTATAAAGGAGGCTGAGCGAAGAATGAAGGCTGCAGCCAAAGAACTTGAGTTTATTCAGGCTGCACAGTATAGAGATGAGATGCTGGCTCTGAAAAAAGCGTATGAAAAATTTAAACAGGAAAAATCATGAGAAGATTATTGTTTGGAGTGTCAAGTATACTTCTCCTTGTCTGCTCTTGTATGAAGAATAACGATAAGGAGATAAAGGATGTAGAGGAGTTGCAGGAGAGCGCATCGCTTGAGATGTCGGATGTTCATTCGCAGGTGACCGATTCTGGTTTTATCAAATATGATTTTGAAGCACCCAATATGCTTCAGTACGACAATGAGGAGGAACCATATATCGATTTTCCGAATGGACTTAAATTCAAGATGTATTCAGCTCAAGGCACTACTATCAAATCGCGTATAAGGTGTAATAATGCGCGTTATATGAAGAATGCTAAGGTGTGGATACTGAATAATGATGTGGAGGCTATGACTGCTAAGGGTGAGATTCTCAATACGGAGCAGCTCTATTGGGATACGCAGCAACATAGAATCTACAGCGAGAAGTTTGTTAAGATTACAACTCAGCATCAGGTGATAACGGGAGTGGGATTTGAGAGTGATGAGAAACTCTCAAAGTATGAGATCAAACGACCAGGAGGTGAGATAGAACTTGAAAATGTAAAAAAAGATTAGATATTGCGATATGGCTACAAGTATCATAATACTGTTATTGATGCTCTTGCTCTCGGCCTTTTTTTCGGGAAGCGAGATGGCATTTCTGTCGAGCAATAAGCTTATGATAGAGCTAAATAGAAAAAAAGCCCCACGGACAGCTAAGATAATAGACTTGTTCATGTCGGACTCAGGGACGCTTATTGCAACAATCTTGGTCGGAAATAATATTGCTTTGGTTGTCTACGGACTTGTCTTTGCTCCACTCTTCGCCCCATTCTTGGGGGAGGCAGTGACGGGTAGTGCTTCTCTCTCCTTGCTGCTTCAGACTATTACGTCGACAATAATCATTATAGTGACAGCTGAGTTTCTGCCTAAGGCTCTTATGCAGCATAACCCAACAGGTATGCTGACACTTTTGGCAATGCCATTGATGCTATTCTATATCATACTATATCCAATTGCTCGGGCCATGCAATGGTTGGCACATCTCTTTATTACTAAAGTGTTGCGACATGATATTCCCGATGGTGAGGATAATATACTGCCGTCACGGGTGGACTTGGACCAGCTTCTGTCAGATCAGGCTGAGGCGGCTGTCGATTCGGCTGTTGATGATGAGGTGGTTCAAGAGGCGCGACTTATGAAGAATGCTCTCGACTTCGGAATGGTTAAGGTGCGCGATTGTACAATTCCGCGTACCGAGATTGAGGCGGTTGACGTGACCGATTCAGTGGACGAACTGCGAGATAAATTTATAAAAACAGGATTCTCGAAGATACTGGTCTATGAAGATACCATTGATAATATTATCGGATATGTGCATGTCTCATCATTATTTGCAGGTAGGGGCAAGGTGAAGAAAAAACAGTTTGATAATATTCGTTCTATGATGATATCAATCGCTGTCGTCCCCGAGACTATGGAGGCACGCACCTTGCTTAAGCGCTTTACATCAGAGCATAAGAGTATAGCTTTAGTTGTCGATGAGTTTGGAGGAACAGCGGGTATGGTTACTTTTGAGGATGTGTTGGAGGAGATATTTGGTGAGATAGATGATGAACATGATGTGCCTGAGTATGTAGAGCGACAAATTGCAGAGGGCGAATATGCCTTCTCTGGTCGTTTGGAGATTGATTATCTGAATGAGAAGTATAATCTCAATCTGCCAGTCAGTGATGATTATGACACACTGGCGGGATTGATACTGAATGAGACGGGTAGCATACCACGGGCTGGCGATGTCGTCGAGACAGAAGCTTTCGAATTCAGGATTCTCGTTGCTTCGCATGCCCGTATTGATACGATAAAGGTAATAGTGAAGAGATAGGATATGGCAAGATATAAAATAACCATCGAGTACGAGGGAACTCGTTATAATGGATGGCAGGTTCAGAAGGGACAGAAGAGTATTCAGGGCGCATTCTTCGATGCTTGTAAAGCTTTGTTTGGAGCAGCAGCTAAGTTTGAATTCTATGGTTCTGGACGTACAGATGCTGGTGTGCATGCATTGGCTCAGGTGGCACATCTCGATGTCGTGACACGTCTGTCAGAGGCGAAGATACGCATGGGACTTAATGATAATCTGCCGTCAGATATCAATGTCTTGTCTGTTGAGAGTGTAGATGCGCACTTTCATGCGCGTTTCGATGCCGTTGAGCGCAGTTATATCTATATAATATCCAAACGACGTTCGGCGTTCGGAAAATCTAATATATGGTGGATAAAGGACCGACTGAATGTCGCAGCGATGATTGAGGCATCTGAAGCATTTTATGGGCGGCATGACTTCCGTTCGTTCACAGATAAAGATGCTGAGACCGATACTACGCTTGTCCATATGACGGCAGTAGACATACATGAGACGGATAACCTGATTGCTATCCACATAGTGGGGTCTCACTTCTTGTGGAAGATGGTAAGGCGTATGGTAGGTATTCTTGTCGAGGTGGGTCGAGGTAATCTCAGAGAGAGGGATATAGAGAATATGCTGAAGAGCTATTCTCCGCTTCCTGCCAAATATACTGCTCCTTCATCGGGCCTATATCTCGAGCATGTCTATTACGAAGGGGAGAGAATAAAACGAGGCATAGAGATTCTTCCAGGTATACTGCGCCTGAAGTAAAAACGATAGAGATGGGTATAGCCTTTTGTTTATAGGCAGTAGAGATGTGACTTGTCCTGCAGAATGACCTATAGAGATATTATCACTTCCGTATAATAAAAAAGCGTTCTCCACAAATCTGGCGTTGGAAAACTTGTTGTGTAAGCTTTGATGCAATCGCTTCTACAACAAAAATCTGCAGCCAAAGTTATCTTTGACTGCAGATCGAAGCGCTACAATACTGAATTATTACATATTTGGATTACTCCATATATTCTATTTCGAGTTCGACGCGGCGGTTCATCGCCTTGCCGT
>JABUTU010000003.1 GCA_021443545.1 Marinilabiliaceae bacterium
GGGTTTGGCGCTGGATTATGCGGGAGGACGATATGTGAATTATCCCAACGGACCATATTGTGGTTATACAATTAAGAATAATGACAAATGCTACTTTTGCTAATAACGTCTTTGTCGTTTAGAATAATACCATTTGGTGGAATAGGATTATTGTTGACGAGTGTTGGAAATTCGGGGAGTCTAAGTGAGTAGTTTGGGTTGGCGGGACTAAGATTTACGCAACGTCCCATACACATAGAACAAGCTTTTGCTCGGTCTGAGAGCAGTCCTTTAGGACATTCTGTGCGGATTTGCCCATCTCTTATGAGCCATTTGCCTAAGGCAGAATCCAATGTTATGCTACATTGGAATGTGTCGAAGCCTTGAATTGTTATGGTATTGTATATATCTTTTTCATTTCCACCAATCCATATAGTCCTCCTATAGTAAGTTATATGTTTTTCAAGGTCAACTTCTTGAGTGTTTCCAAATGAGTCTATGATGTATATTTTCATTGGAGGTAGTATGAAGATGGGGAGATTGTGTTTTTACTCGATTCGTATGGCGTTGGCAGGACTGATTTTGGTCACGACGAATGAAGGTCCAACAAGGGATAGGGTTGTCAGCACTATAGTGAATATATTAAGTATAATCAGTTGAGTCCATGGAAAGGCTATGGGTACACTATCGAGATAATAGTTGGCTGGATCAAGAGGAATTGTGTGGGTATAGCATTGTAATGAGCATAGGGTTAATCCGATTATATTGCCCCAAATCATACCTCGTCCGATAATTCTTATAGCCATACGAATGAAGATTCCTTGTATCATTTTGTCGGGAGCGCCCATCGTCTTCAGTAGACCAATAGTCTGTGTTTTTTCAAGGATTAGAATCAGCAAACCTGAAATCATATTGAGGCTTGCCACAGCTATGATAAGAGCCAAAATGACCAAAATGTTCGTGTCGAGAAGGTCGAGCCAGGCAAACATCTGCGATTCAATCTCTTTGATTGTCTGGACCTTGAGAAGTTGGCTTTCGCGGTCGCCCTCCTCTTCGTGGTTGATGATAGTCTGCAGGATATCACTTGCTACCGACTCGATATTGTCAAATTTATTTACACCTATTTCGAGACCGGAAGCCTCGAGATTATCCCAGTTATTCAGTCTACGTAATTGTTGAATATCTACAACGGCAAAACGGTCGTCAAATTCTGTGAAGTGGGAGTTGAAAATACCAGTAAGAGTAAATTTACGAGCTCTGACGCCATTTTGTATAAAGTAGATACGCACTGCATCATGTAGCTTAAGGCCAAGCATTTCGGCGACGTGACTTGATAGCATGATATCAGTGCTACCGCTTGAGGATATGGAGTCGGTGTTATTAGTGAAATCCAAAAGTTTTCCTTCTATAAGTATTGAACTAAAGAAACATGTGTCGTAGTCTGAAGTGACACCCTTAAGGGCTATACCCTGCACGGCATCTTTAGTCTTGATGATACCAGCTTTTATGATATATGGTGATATGCGTGTGACATTTGAGACGTTTTTCAACTCTTTAGGAAGAGATGTCCCAATGTACATAGGATTCGTTTCGTAGCTTTGGTTTATGTTGTATTTGGATATGACAATATTGCTTCCGAATCCCACTATTTTATCCCTGATCTCCTCTTTGAAGCCTGTACCTATGCATATGGCTACAATCATAACCATCATGCCTAATGAAACGGCAAGGGTGCTGACCTTGACAACGGGACCCGAGAGTCGCCTGTCGGTTGCGACTCCGCCATTCAAAAGTCGTTCTGCTATGTGCGAAACGAATGACACGATAGTCAGAGTTAGTTTGTTCTTCCAGGATATGCTTTAAGGGCTCTGGCGAGAAGGTCGAGAGCTATTGTAAGATCATCGATGTTAAGGACGTAGGCTATGCGCACTTCGTTTCTGCCGAGAGTTCGGTTAGAGTAGAATCCAGAGCCAGGAGCCAGCATGACGGTCTGATTATTGAAAGAGAAATCTTCAAGCAACCATGCGCAGAACTTATCTGCATCGTCGATGGGCAGTTTTGCAACAGTGTAGAATGCACCGCTTGGCATAGGCGAGTAGACTCCTGGTATTTTATTCAATCCATCGAGCATGAAGTTTCGACGCTTCCTATATTCCTCGTTAACAGCCTTGAAATAGTCGTCAGGGACATCAAGGGAGGCCATTGCTGCAATTTGACCGAAGAGGGGAGGACAGAGACGGGCTTGTGCCAATTTCATTGCGGAGGCTAATACTTCACGATTCTTAGTCGCAAGCAGACCTACGCGCAGTCCGCACTCAGAATAGCGTTTTGAAACAGAGTCGACCATGATGACGTTATCCTCTACGCCCTTCATGAACATAGCTGAGTAGTGCTTTGCTCCATCATAGCAGAACTCGCGATATACTTCGTCAGAGATAAGGAACAGGTCGTATTTGAGAATCAGGTCGCGAAGTTGCTGAAACTCCTGCTCCGTGTAGAGGTAACCTGTCGGATTATTTGGATTGCAAATCATGATGGCCTTTGTCTTAGGCGTAATGACCTTTTCAAACTCCTCTATGCTTGGTAGCATGAATCCTGTCTCAATGGTACTTGTTATAGGTGTTACGCAAGCACCGGCAGCGGCTGCGAAAGCTTCGTAGTTGGCGTAGAAAGGTTCTGGAACGATTACTTCGTCAAGTGGGTCAAGACAACTCATGAAAGCAAACAAAACGGCTTCTGAGCCGCCACATGTGACGAGCATCTCATCTGGTTCAATATCAATTCCGGCAGCTTTGTAATATTTCGAAAGCTTGCGGCGATATTCGGGCATGCCTGCTGAATGAGAATATTCAACAATGGGGACGTTAGCTCTTCGCACCGCGTCAATCGCAATTTCGGGAGTCAGAATATCTGGCTGACCGATATTGAGATGAAATACCCTGATGCCTCGAGACTTTGCTGCGTCGCTCAATGGAACAAGTTTTCGTATAGGTGACGAAGGCATTATGACACCTCGTTGTGATATAGCTGGCATATTTGAGTTGTTTAATTTTTGTGCGAAGATACTAATAATCTTCGACCATAGATAAAAAGATTAGCAGAATTAGAATCTTAAGGCCTTCCAAAAGAGTTTTTGGGTCTCTTCGATCAGATTTCTGTTGGTAGTTTTTCGTGCGCGTCTCCATACGTCCCATAGAGCGAAGAGAATCTTCCCACGTTGGATATGCTTGTATCTTTTGTCCAAGTGGTTGAGTTCCCATTTAGCGATACTTAGTCTGTGTCTGCACGAACGTATTTCTTGTCCGCTTTGTGTTATGGAACCCGCTGTCACATAATGTATATATGTCTGTTTATCAGAAAATGCTATATGGCTGATATGTCGCATAAGGTCAAACATCCATAATTCATCCTCATGTATTAACCCCTCGCAGAAAGATATGTGGTTGTTCTTTATGAACGAGGTTCTTATGAGCTTATTCCATGCGTTTACGGGAATCCAGTCCTTGACATATCTGACGTCAAAAAAGAATCTGTTGGCTTTCCCATTGCTGGTTATAGGGCGGGGGAGTCTCTTTTTCCGCCGTAAGTCACGCCATTTTTCAGCAGTGCTATTTGGTATGGTTATGGTATTCCCACAGACCATATCGAATTCCCCATTGAGACCCTCCTCGAGCAGTGTTTGCAGTGCGTCAGGTGTCATCTCATCATCGCTATCGAGGTAATATATCCACGTGCTCTGTTGGCTTGTTGCAGATGTTCCCGTATTTCTTGCTGCGGACAATCCTCTGTTGTTTTTGTGATGGACTATTCTGTAGGAGATGTTGCTATTGCTCTGAGCAGCTATGAAGTGTTGAACCTTGGTGATACTATCATCATTGCCGCAATCGTCTACAATGATACATTCGATGGGTGTGCTTCTTATGGTCTGGTTTGCGACCGATTGAAGACATCTTTCGATTGTATCGCTGACGTTGTAGACAGGTATGATAACAGAAATCATCGATTATTAGTTGCCTCTTTTGGCTTTGTATCCTTTGTTGGTTAGGAGCGTGACCACTTTGTCGCGTAAGTCGCCTTGAATAAGTATCTCGTTATCTTTGGCAGAGCCACCAACACCACATTGTTGTTTTAGCCATTTGCCCAAAGCCTGAAGGTCGTCCTCGCTTCCGATGAACCCTGTCACCAATGTTACGCTTTTTCCCGCACGTTGACGGCGGTCGAGTGACACAATGAGTCGTTGTTGCTCAGGGGAGAGAGTTGCAATGTTTTCACTCTCCTCTTCATATTGGTATTGAAAGTCAGGATTTGTTGAGTAGACAACGCCAGACAATCTCTTTTTGCTCATAATTCGATGATATTATTGCGGATGCCGAAACGAACCATGTCGACTGTTGTCTTCAGATTCAGCTTCTGCATGATATGGTTTTTATGGGTTTCCACAGTTCTGATACTCAGGAATAACTTATCGGCTATTTCGCGGTTTGACTTATTTTCGCCCCACATGCGAAGTATCTCGATCTGTCGGGCAGAAAGCATGTCGACAGATGGGGCCTCTGGGGCGGGCATACTCTCGCTGACATAGCCCTGAATCAGCATATTGGCTATGTCGGAGCTCCAGTAGTCATATCCGCCACGGACTGTAAGAAGTGCGCGATGAAGCTCCTCCAAGTTGGCTTCAGGACTGATGAAACCTTTAACACCACATTTAATAGCGTTGACGACAGAGCGCTGTGCTATGTGAGAACTCATGACAACGCCTCGGAGTCGGTCGAAACGCTCAAGAACATGCTTCATAGTTTCGAGGTCTGACGACTCATTACCGTGCATATTAAGCAGAATGATATTGACACCATTTGTTCGTACGGCGTCAATGATAGAGACAAGGTCGTTAGTGAGCACCATGGCATCGACCTCTTCGAAGGTCTTGAGTGTCAGGGCAAGACTCTCGGCCACGACAACTTGTCGGTCTAAAATTCCTACAGTAATCAATTTTTATATATTCTCAAGGATGTGAGTTATTAACTGTTTCATTGCAGGCTGGTAGTCTTTTGAGGCTGTTCCTGCCTGGCGGTTTGCTATTATGACGCAAGCTGTTGCTGCTTTATGTCCAAGTAGTGCTGAGAGGGCATAAATTGCAGAACACTCCATTTCGTAGTTGGTTATTTTATGCCCATTGTAGCAGAACAGAGGCAACCTCTCATTGATGTCTGGAACTGCAAGGTTGAGACGTACGACGCGGCCCTGTGGACCATAGAAGCCTGGAGCTGAAATTGTTGTTCCGAGAGTTATGCGGGGGTTATTCTTCAGTTTGGCGATAAGTTCATTTGAAGCCTTGACGATATATGGGTTGCCAAGTTGAGGATTCCAATCCATATGCTTTCGGAATGCAGCTTCGAAACCCAGGTCGGCGACCGTGTCACGACCAGCGTAGAAGTTAAGGACAGGGTCAAATCCCATCGCATATTCGCTCAGAAGCCACGACTCTATATCAATATCTTTTTGTAGCGATCCAGAAGTGCCTATGCGCACTATGTTCAGGGAGGTATGTTCCTTCTTGATACAACGAGTTTTGAAGTCAACATTGACCAGAGCATCGAGTTCGGTCAAGACAATGTCGATGTTATCTGTGCCAATGCCTGTTGAGACGCAACTTATATCTTTGCCTTTAAAGGTTCCAGTTATCGTTTTAAATTCCCTATTCTCTGCTTTGTAATCAACAGTATCGAAGTAAGAAGCAACAGTCTCTACTCTGCCTGGGTCACCTACGAGGATTATGTTCTTTGCAAGTTTGCCAGGAAGTATATGCAAGTGAAATGCAGAGCCATCAGAGTTGATAATCAATTCGCTGTCTGCAATAGGGGTATTTTGTGTATTAAGTGGATTCATGATGATAGTCTCCTTTCTTTTAGATGCGAAGATAATATTTTTTTGATAATCTGAAAATAAGTGAGTCGTTGCTTTCGTGGAAGAGAATGACTAATTTTGTTTGTGTTGTTTTGTGTGGATACAATAAACTATGAAAATATGAATAGTTTTTCCAAGAGTGAACGAGCTTCGGATATAGAACTTGCAATTATGCAGATGCAGGATGCAGAAAAAGCTAAGGTGTTGATGAGGTTTTTCAAGACGGGTCCTGGTCAGTATGGAGAGGGAGACCGTTTCTTAGGAGTGACGAATCCTAAGATACGCCTTGTAGTCAGAGAGTCGTGGAGGCAGACCTCGTTAGAAGAGGCAGCTGAACTTGTTCATAGTGTCTGGCATGAGGTTCGATGCTGTGGCCTGCTCATTATGGTAGAGCACTACAAATATGCTATGAGACGTCATGATGAACAATCCATGCTCAGAATGGTTGACCTTTATATCTCGTTGCATGACTACATCAATAACTGGGATCTGGTAGACCTTACTGTGACGAAGACATTAGGAGATTATGAGGTTACGCATCCTAAATTTAAAGTGTTGGATGAATGGATAAAACCAGGTCATACGTTATGGCAACGGCGTATTTCGATGGTTGCAACATGGGCTCATGTCCGCAAGGATGAGTTCTGTCGTCTTATAGTTAGGGCTGAAATGTTGTTGAATAGTCACGATGATTTGTTGCATAAAGCTGCTGGTTGGATGCTTAGAGAGATGTATAAACGGAGTGAATTGGGAGAGGCAGAATTAATATCATTCCTTGATAAGCATATAGGTGATATGCCAGCAGTTATGCTGAGTTATGCATGTGAAAAAATGTCGGAAGACGAGCGAATTGAATGGCGTAAAAGACGGAAAGCGTGAGTAGGATATAGTTGTTTTTATTTATAATGGTTAACTTCGCACGAAAAAGAAAACAAAGCTCAATCTTTTTGAGTGGAAGTTCATTTATTAAGTTGATATGCGAATAGATATACTGACCCTCTTCCCTGATTTGTTTACGGGACCATTCTCAGAGTCGATGATTCGAAGAGCACAGGAAGCAGGTCATGTTGAGATACATCTTCACGATATACGTGAATTTTCAAAGGATAAGCATAGAAGGGTTGATGATTATCCCTTTGGCGGGGGTGCGGGCATGGTGATGGCAGTGCAACCCATAGCGGATGCAATAGATAGCCTTAAGTCTGAGCGTGATTATGATGAGGTGATATATATGACGCCAGATGGTGAGACTCTGAAGCAAGGCTTGAGCAATACGCTTTCTCTGTCGCAAAACATCATTATTCTATGTGGACACTACAAGGGCATTGACCAGAGAATTAGAGATCATTATATAACTAAGGAGATATCAATAGGAGACTATGTCCTGACGGGAGGAGAGTTGGCTGCTTGTGTACTTGTCGATAGTGTTGTCCGGCTTGTTCCTGGAGTCTTGTCGGATGAAGAGTCGGCGTTGACTGACACGTTTCAGGATAATCTTTTAGCTCCACCTATCTATACGCGTCCAGCAGAATATAATGGGTGGAAGGTCCCAGACATTCTTCTTAGTGGTCATGAAGCTAATATTGAAAAATGGCGATTTGATCAGGCCTTAGATAGAACAAAACGACTGCGACCTGATTTGCTTGGAGATTAATTTTTCTTTGGTTCAGAAAAAATTGATATTTGTATAGCTTAATTTAGAAAATTTGTGTAAATTGCTCTTTTGAAAATTCGAATTTGTATCCATCATATTAGAGATATGAAAGAGAAGAGAGGTAATAGGTTACATAAGTTAAAAATAAAAGGGGGAGTCTTAAGTCTCCACAAAAACGAGAAATCTTATGAGTGTAGAATTGGCAGAAGAGTTGCTTGATTTTATAGAGGATTCACCATCCCCATATCACGCAGTAGAACAAGTTGCTCAGACCCTTGTAGAGAGGGGCTTTGAAGAGTTGTGTCTGAAGAAGGAGTGGACTCTCCGAAAGGGAGGTCGATATTTTACACGCCGAAATGGAACAGCCCTTGTTGCGTTTACGCTAAGTGATGACCCTGAAAACGAGTTGTGTTCGAAGGGGTTTAATATTGTTGCGGCACATTCCGACGCACCGACATTCAGGGTTAAGCCCTTGCCTGTAATGGTTCAGGAGGGGATGTTGAAACTTAATATTGAGACATATGGTGGTGCTATACTTCATAGTTGGATGGATAGGCCGCTCTCGCTCGCTGGACGTGTTATTGTCTTTAAAACAGCTGAGAATAAATTTGAGAAACGCCTTGTTGATTTTGAGCGTCCAGTTGGTATAATACCGAGTATTGCCATACACATGGACCGCAGTGTCAATGACAATCTTGCACTGAATAAGCAGAATGATATGCAGATGCTCATATCTACAACAGAGGTGCAGGGAGAGTTGGGAGCGCAGTCTATGGCAGAGATGTTGGCGGAACTGATGGGAATTCAACACGGAGAGGTGGTTGATTATGATCTCTACGCCTATGTATGTGGACGCGGAACCATAGCTGGAAATGATAATTCACTTGTTGTCTCGCCAAAACTGGACGACCTCTCTATGGTCTTTTGTGCCACACAAGCTTTCTGTAACTCATTGGATGTTGTGAACCATCAGCATAACAATATGCTGTGTATCTTCGATAATGAGGAGGTTGGTAGTCAGACAAAGCAAGGAGCGCAGTCGCCATTGATGCGTAATGTCATTGAGCGAATCAATGAGCAATTGGGTTATAATCGTCAGCAGTCGCAGATGACAACCTACAACTCGTTTATGATTTCTGCTGATATGGCGCATGCCGTACATCCTAATAAGTCGGGATTTGCAGATCCTACAAATCGTCCACGACTGAATGGCGGTCCTGTAATCAAGGTTAATGCCAATCAGAAATATATGACCGATGGCGATAGTAGTTCTCGTTTTAAGGTACTCTGTCAGTTAGCAGGAGTTCCATATCAGACATATGCTAATAGAAGTGATATAGCTGGAGGTTCAACACTTGGTAATCTTCTGACTTCGCAGATAGACATACATGGAGTTGATGTCGGCAATCCGATGTTGGCTATGCACTCAGCCGTTGAGACGGGAGGAGTTCGAGATATAGAGTCGATGATAGATGTCATGGAGCGTCATTTTGTGCATTGATGTTTTCACTTGACAATCAATATCTAAGGACTAAGAGATGAGTATTTGTGGTGTATTGGTGAATATTTTTTCATTAAAAAGTTTGTCAGTAATAAAAAAGTATTTACCTTTGCACCGCTGAAACGAGGAGGTCTAAGCCTCAAAGTTCTTTAAATGTTGAAGCATTAAAGAATGCGGAAATAGCTCAGTTGGTAGAGCATAACCTTGCCAAGGTTAGGGTCGCG
>JABUTU010000080.1 GCA_021443545.1 Marinilabiliaceae bacterium
TTTGCTATGATTTCGTTCGTTACCAACATGGGCGCACCATTTGGTAATATCTGGGGTTATACCTACCCATGGGCGGGTATGATGGGTAATATGATGAACTTCGCTGCCTACCTCTTTATGGGTATCCCGGCGGGTAATATGCTCATCAAATACGGCTATAAGAAGACAGCTCTCATCGCCCTCGCAGTGGGTGTCGTCGGTCTCGCAATTCAGTACTCATCAAGCATCTTCGGCGCTGACATCTGTGTCTTCACTCTCGAAAGTGGTAAAGTGGCTCTTAACCTTATCATATACCTCTTGGGTGCCTTCGTATGCGGCTTCTGTGTCTGCATGCTCAACACGGTTGTAAACCCTATGCTTAACATCCTTGGTGGTGGTGGTAACAGGGGCAATCAGTTCATCCAGATCGGTGGTACTCTTAACTCCCTGACTGGTACGCTGACTCCTCTGCTGACTGGTGTGCTCATCGGAACAGTCACTGCCAAGACGCAGATGGGTGATGTCGCTCCATTGCTCTTCGTCGGCATGGCTGTCTTCGCTATCTCTTTCTTCATCATAGCAAAGGTTAATATACCAGAGCCTCAGGCTGAGGTCAAGGAGAAGGTGAGCATCATGAGCCCTCTCAAATTCCGCCATACAGTCCTTGGTGTCATCGCCATCTTCTTCTATGTGGGTGTTGAGATTGGCATTCCGGCTCAGCTGAATTTCTATATCTCAAAAATGAGCTTTGAGGGTGCTGCTGCTGTCGGTGGTTCGTTTGCTGCTGCCTACTGGTTCCTCATGATGTGCGGTCGTTTCCTGAGCTCTTTCATCAGTGGCAAGGTGTCGACGAAGACGCAGATGACAACGGTTTCGACGGTTGCCATTGCATTGCTCCTCATCGCCATATTCATGTCGGAGTCGATGACCGTCGACTTCCAGGGCAATCCAATCCCTGTCAAGTGTTTCCTCATCGCCGTATGCGGTCTCTGTACCTCAATCATGTGGGGCGGTATCTTCAACCTCGCTGTCGAGGGGCTCGGTAAGTACACAGCTCCTGCGTCGGGTCTCTTCATGACGATGGTCGTTGGTGGTGGTATCATGCCTCTGATTCAGGATTCTATCGCAAAGAGCTTTGGTGAGATCACGAGCTACTGGCTCGTCATTGCAATGGTCGCTTACATCCTCTTCTATGCCCTCGTCGGCAGCAAGAATGTAAACAAGGATATCAAGGTCGACTGATTGCCGGGATAATACATAAAAAATATAAATAACAAACGACATGGGCAGGCTGGAATCGTTTCCAACCTGCCCATGAAGCATAAACACTAAATTGATGTGGTCTGACTACTCTGCCTTCGGCTCCTTGCGGTCGCTCTTTTTCGTCTTTAGGTAGACTCCGAAGACGACCTTGAAGAGCTGACCGATGAAGAGCAGAGCAATGCGAATCTTACTTGACATCCTTCCAGCTCCTTTCCCGTTTAGTAAAGCTGAGCAAAGATGTAACCCCTCAGAGTCTTGTACTTGGTCTGCTTCTTGAAGCCAGCCTCGTAGACCGCCATCTGCTCAGCATTGAGGTAGGCTGCTGATACGGCTGCCTGTGCTTCGCGGAAGCGCTCGATGTTGCTCTTCTGCTCCTCAGTGCCATCGACAAATGGGTTTGAAGGATTAATCAGTCGATGTAGAAAGGTCTTGCCATAACGCACAGCGAAGTAGTTGCTGTCGCTCTTGGTAATCTTGCCCTGGATGTACTTGACGGGGCTCTCGCACGTGATTTTTGCCATCTGTGTGTTGTTTTGATTGTTGATAATTGTGTTGACTATTGCTTCAACCCTTTGGGGTGCGATGCGGCAGGAAGAGGTCTGCGGCACGACTGCGGAGCTCAAGTGAAATGATAAGTGTGCCATACTCCGTGCTTACGTCTGTGCGGGAGATTGTCCCCGCCAGCACCTCACCCCATTAGGTCGGAAGCTTACTATCAGGCGTTTGGCTGATAGCCTCTCTCTCCTGAATCGTGTTACAAAGTTACGCCACCCTGGAGTGACGCTTGTTCAATAGCGTTAACACACAACGAATAAAGCAAGATAAAGCAATCATCATAGCGTTCCTGAGCTGCCCTTTTCGTCTGCAATCGCCTCCTCAAGCTCCTCCTCGAAGCAAAACTTCTGCGCCATATAACGGATGACGCCAGGCGTCAGAAGCTTGGAGCGCGACGAGAGAAATCCCTCAGGATGTTCCCTCTCAACCTGCCGGAGCCATTTGCCAAATGTCGTATAGCCAACACCAGCTATCCGCGCAACCTCAGATTTGAGCATACATTTTAAATTCTGCATTGATTATTTGTTTGGTTCATCTGCAAAGGTAAAAGCTTAGTTTTTCCCATGTGTTATATCAGCCCCTTTCCGCAAAACAATATTTAAAAAAAGTGTAACAAAGGAAAATACAAAAAGAACAACCAAAACAATGGTTTTGTTAAATATATAGTTGTTAGCCGCGTAATAGAAACAAAATAAAGCCCTGAAAACGGAGATATCCTAATTCTCAGGGCTCGGTGGGATTTATTTCGTACTATCAATTTTATGTAATAGCACTATTCCAACTTTTTCAATAATACCAGTTACTAAGGCATTCCCCATCAAAAATGCACGGCGCAAATCTGATGAGCCTTCAGTGTGAGAATCTGGGAACATATTCAAACGTTCTAACTCCACTGGTGTAAGTCGTCGATATCGTCCACTATTAGTCTGAATAACATGTTTGAATCGTGAAGGTCCAGATCCGCCTTCGCCTGTGATTATTGTACGTGATGGTTTGTTAAGGCTATCTGGAAAAGCCATAGCTCCTTCTGAATATTTGTATTTGTAGCCATCTGGAGTTGTGCGAATTTCGTTTTTTGCGCCTTTCATATAGCGCCATTTTTCTACATCTTCATCACTTATGAAGAAATCGGATGGAACTTCATCCTCTGGCAATATAATCTGTCCCAGAGTAATGTATGGTCCATCGTACGTCGAAGTAGTTGCAATCGTAGTTACTTTGCGGTTTGTCATTATTCCAGCATTCTCAAATTCGCATTTGAATTCAGCAGATACTTTGTCCAAAGTTCCCTCTATGGAGAATTCTATGGGTTGGCAATTTTCCTTAACTTTAGCAGGAAAAGCTTTAGCGAAAGAGCCCTCACTTAACACCCATTCTAATGAACTATTTATATTTTTTACAATGGTTGTATCTTGTCGATATGCGACGATATACGTACGACGACGGCGTTGAGGCATACCATATTCTGCGGCGTTGATAACTCGCCATTCTACAATATAACCGAGGTCTGATAAAGATGCGAGAATTATACCAAAGTCTCGTCCACGCTGTTTCGCTGGTGACTTCAATAGTCTGTCAACATTCTCAAAAAATAGGTATTTAGGCTTAACTTCACTTTCGTTTATAATGCGATAAATTTGCCACCAGAGCACTCCTTTTTTCCCTTCAATACCACCTGAACGTTTAAGTGTCGTTGCTACAGAATAGTCTTGACACGGGAATCCTCCCACAAGAAGGTCATGACGTGGAATTTCAGATGTAGGAACGGTTTCAATATCATGGTTATTATGGCCATCGATTCCGAATCTCTTGCAATAAATTAGGGAAGCATCCTGTTTTTTTGTAGATGGCTCCCACTGATTATTCCATACTGTCTTATATCGTTGTGATGCACGTTCCAAGCCGATACGAAAACCTCCTACACCTGCAAAAAGTTCTGCAACCCGAATGTCGTTATCTGAGGTTTCAATAGAGTTGCCGAACAGAAAGCTATCCAATAATAGTTGGCGATTCTCCTTGCAAAAATCGCTTATTGGTTCATGCATGCAGTATGCGTAACTCTCCTCTTCGGGGAAAGTATATCTTTTTATATCTTTTGTCATTATGCTAAAAATTTTTTATCCCATTCGTCGCCATAAGCAAGTTTTATAAGGTATTTTAAGTAATCGTTATTCAGCCAATAACATTTTTTTCTAATGGGCTCTCCTGTTATTGGACTTTCAGTTAAGTCCTTACTTGTCTGCGCTTTAGGTCTTACATGAAAATACTTATGATCACTTATGCGCCAAAATGAGTTTACATCTTTAGGATTACAATTTTCATTCTCATCTCGTAAAGTGTTGTTTTCAACATTCAGCTTAATGTTATTCCAGTATTGTTCTGCTTTTTGAATCACATCGTTTGGTAATGATGTAAATACTATCTTGTCCAAAACATAACGTTTTTCGTCTATCCACTCTTTTGATTCTTTATCTTCTTGTCTGAAAATGATTAGCAACATACGAGAGTTTACGATTTCGTACCAGCGGGAATCAATCCAATTGTCAGTATCGTGAACCTCTTGATAGTCAATATTTTCAAACGACATATGCTCATGAATGCGACCATTTGATTCAAGACGAATTGTTTTAGCTATGATACCAGCTTTGCGAATCTCCTCTGCTTCATCGAAATCGTTAAGCCCCTTAAGAAGAACGCGTTTTGCTATACGCGCATACTTGCTTTTTTCTTTTGCTTTTATGTCAATGTTCAATTTTTTAGATAGTTCCTTGTAATCTTTCCCATAGTATGGCTCAAATCTTTTGGAAATAATATTTTCGAAGGTCGCAGTTTTTAGTTCTTCTATACTAACTAAGGACTTCATTTTGGGGGCAATGTCGGTATTTGTAGCCATATTTTTACCAGAATTGCGTACAAAATCAAGAATAGTCCTTGTATAGGATGGCTTGAGCGAGAAAGCTCTACTCTTTGCAGGGATTTTGCTGAATGGTTGATTGCGCATGACGGAACTATCTTGTCCCTTTGTACATGCTGCTAAATAGTATGTGTCGCCTTCTGATATTTCATGAGCCAGTCCTAATTTAACCTTGTTGATTATCTTATAATAATCTTGGCGAATTATTTCTAAATCCTTGTCCTTAATAGCCCATAATACGCTGTAAATAAACTTCATGTCTTTCCACAGAGTATCTTTCTCATGTATGTAAAAGATAATAAGCATTAGCAAAAACTTTTTATACAATAGGGAGTCTTCAAATTTTTGCTCAACTACCATGAAATAGTTTATCATATCAATGACAAGTCTCTCTTTTATAAGAAGTTCGTTTTTGCCTTTCTTCAAAGGTGTAACTTTTAACTCAACGCCCGCTTCGTGAAAGTCTGGTTGTGGGTCTGAGTTCGGTTGATACCCAAAAAAGAACTCTTCTACCATATTGCCTAATGAGCCTTTCCCTCGATGTAGCAGTTCTTCCGCTGTGATTGTCGGGTCAATAATTTCTATAGCCTCTGCAAGTGTGCGGTTGAGTAATTTGCTACTATAGCCAAATATCGATGCTGCATCTGTGGAATCGTATAATCGTTTCATCTTATTCTTTTATAGTTTAATCAAATCGTTTTTTGTTTATCTGGCAATATGTAATTTTCATAATTGTTATGCTTGTCTTGCGACTTAATAGAATACTATTTTGCTTATCAGATTATAAAGCCATATTGTGATTACTTTTTTTTAAAGTTGTACGAGGTTAGTGTTATGAGTCTTCTGATATTCTATAACCTATTTATTTCGGTGTCGAGCCTGTTGATTCGCTGCTCTACCCATTTTTGCAGGTACGTAAATCAGAAATCATAAATTTTGCAATCGCACAACAAGATAATGTTGTTTCTCTTTTTATTTATATCACCGCAAGGATCTGCTCGGCGTGCTCTTTGGTCTTGATCTGCTTTGGGGTGAAGATATGCGTTATGATGCCGTTCTCATCGACGAGGTATGTGGTGCGCAGTGTGCCCATGCTCACTTTGCCGCACATGCTCTTCTCTCCCCATGCTCCGAGTTGCTGAAGAAGCGTCGTCTCGGTATCGGCTATGAGGTCGAAGTTGAGCGATTGCTTCTCGATGAACTTGAGGTGCGAGGCCGCCGAATCCTTGCTAACACCTAAAATCGCATATCCTTTGGCTGCAAGGGCCTCCTTATGGTCGCGCAATGAACATGCCTCGGCCGTGCAGCCACTCGTATTGTCCTTTGGATAGGTGTAGAGGACAAGTCGCTTGCCTCTGAAATCCTCTGACTTAATCTCTTTGCCATTCTGGTCAGTGCCTAAAATGGCAGGTATCTGATCGCCTATTTGCATAGTTTCTGCTCTTTATTATTTCTTATGGTTTACTCTTTCTACTCTGATGTCACTTCTGAAGGGATTGTAAGCGGCTGCACCTCTTTCTGCTCTTTGATGCGTACCTCCACTTCGCCCTCCTTCTCGTCGATGACGATATCTGTGAGGTTCTTGAGGCGTGCCTCGAGGAGCATCTCAGCAAGCGGGTCCTCAATATGTTTCTGGATGGTACGTCGCAGGGGGCGGGCTCCCATCGCCGGATCGTAGCTCTTGTCGGCAAGGATGCTCTTAGCACCCTCGGTCACCTCGATATTATAACCCATGGCGTTGATGCGCTTGAAGAGGGCGTTCAGTTCGAGGTCAACAATCCTGACGATATCCTCTTTTTTGAGGCTCTCAAAGATGATGACGTCGTCGATACGATTCAAAAACTCGGGTGCAAAGGCTTTGCCAAGGGCCTTTTGGATGATGGAGTTTGCCTGTTGCTCTTCGCCGTTGCGTCCCGTTTGTGCAAAGCCAATGCCCTTGCCGAAATCCTTCAGCTCGCGCGAGCCGATGTTGGATGTCATGATGATGATGGTGTTGCGGAAGTCGACATACCGCCCTACGCTGTCGGTCAGACGTCCGTCATCGAGCATCTGCAGGAGGATATTGAATATGTCGGGGTGGGCCTTCTCTATCTCGTCGAGCAGAACGACCGAGTAGGGGTGACGGCGCACCTTTTCGGTCAGCTGACCTCCCTCGTTGTATCCCACATATCCCGGAGGTGCTCCCACCATACGTGAGACGGCATATTTCTCCATGTATTCGCTCATGTCGATGCGGATGAGCGACTCCTTATTGTCGAACATCTCCTCAGCAAGACGCTTGGCTAAGTGTGTCTTGCCGACGCCCGTAGGACCGAGGAAGATGAAGGAGCCGATGGGGCGGTTGGGGTCCTTCAGTCCAGTGCGGTTGCGCTGGATGGCGCGTACAATCTTATCGATGGCGTTATCCTGACCAATGACGGTGTTCTTGAGTGTTTGACGCATATTGAGCAGCTTCTGGCTCTCTCCCTCAGCAATGCGCTGCGTCGGGATGCCGGTCATCATGGCAACGACCTCCTCAACCTTATCGGCGTCGACCGTAATGCGGTTTGCAGCCTGTCGCTTGTTCCACTCCTCCCTGACCGCGTCGAGCTGTTCGTTTAGTACCTTCTCGCGGTCGCGGAAGCTGGCTGCCAGCTCGAAGTTCTGGTTCTTGACAGCCTCTCGTTTGTTACTGCGTATCAGGTCGAGCTCTCTCTCTATCTGCTCCACCTCGTCGGGGGTTGTGACTCCTGTGATGTGGACACGCGCCCCCGTCTCGTCGAGTACATCCATAGCCTTATCGGGCAAGTGGCGGTCTGTGATATAGCGGTCCGAGAGGTCGACGCACGCCTTGAGTGCCGTATCGGTGTAGATGACGTTATGATGTGCCTCGTAACGCTCCTTCATATTGTGCAGAATCTGCAGCGTCTCCTCTTTAGTGGTGGGCTCGACCATAATCTTCTGGAAACGACGTTCGAGGGCTCCATCCTTCTCGATGTGTTCGCGGTATTCGTCGAGCGTCGTGGCTCCGATGCACTGGATATCGCCTCTCGCCAATGCCGGCTTGAGGATATTGGCTGCGTCGAGTGTCCCCGAGGCACCACCAGCTCCGATGATGGTGTGTATCTCATCGATGAAGAGGATGATCTCCTTATGATTCGCCAGTTCATTGATAATCGACTTGATGCGCTCCTCGAACTGACCCCTGTATTTGGTTCCAGCCACGAGCATGGCAAGGTCGAGCGACACGATGCGCTTATTCATGATGGCAAGCGGCGCTGTCTTATTCATGATGCGGAGTGCCAACCCCTCGGCTATGGCCGACTTGCCAACGCCAGGCTCTCCTATGAGGATGGGGTTGTTCTTCTTGCGTCGCGAGAGTATCTGCGCCATGCGTTCAATCTCTTTCTCGCGTCCTATGACCGGGTCGAGACGTCCCTCTTCGGCAGCCTTCAGCAGGTCGCGTCCGAAATTGTCGAGGGCCGGCGTGGCGCTCCTCATCGTCGCCTCCGTGGCTTTCTCGTATTGCACGACGTTGCTCTTTTGATTGCTTTTGGCGGGCAGTAGATCATCCTCATCCTCATCCTCCTCTTCGTTTGTCGTATTTTTGTTTTCCGACATCGACGGATCGTCGCCGTCGTACGCATAAACGAGAAGCAACGAGTAGGTCGCCCCGAATTGATTGAGGATATCCTTTGCAATGCTATTGTCGAGGCTATATATCGCAAGGAGCAGGTGAAGAGTGTTGACCTTATCAATCTGCTCTTTTTGTATGAGGAGTTTGGTAATCTCCAACATCACCTTTGTCGACTCGTGCAAGGTTATCTTCTCGGTTGGGATGGGTTCAACTTCTTTGACGATGGGGCCTGTCTCGTCGAAGCCGAAGCTGAAGCCTGGCTTGATGGTCAGTATCAGCTTCTTACAGATTGAATCGGTGTCGATCTTCATCATCTCATTGAGAAGATAGAAGGCCTGGTTTTCCTTATGCGAAAGGATAGCGAGCAGGATATGCTCTGGTGCAACGCATGTGTGTCCCGCATGGGAAGCGATCTTGACTGAAAGCTCAAAAATCTCCTCCACATGACGCGTCATGCTTCCCCCATTAAAAATCAAATTATTCATATCGAGTACAAAAATACTATTAAGGCATTACAAAAGCAATGCCATTCGAAACATCTCGTCAATTTCAGAAAAATATGCTAAATTGCACCTCGGTTAATGGCTTATTGAAAG
>JABUTU010000068.1 GCA_021443545.1 Marinilabiliaceae bacterium
GTATTAAGATTTTTCTGCTAAAAAAAGTTCAATAAAATTTGCAAAGTCGTTTTTTTTTTAATTCGCACGTCGTTTTATGAATAAATGGCCGGTAATGCTCTCTACCGATAGAAAAGAGGGTTTAACATATTTTTCAATGTTAACGCATATTGTCAATACTTATTTTAAAGCAATCTGGTTGGACGCTTTTTCTTATAGGAAACATATTCGACTATAGAAATTAAACTATTTGATTGAGTGACTAATAAACTGCCAATTTATATAATTTAAGAAACTTGTCAATAAATAAGCATGTGATGGGTCGATTCGATTCGTTCTCTCCTTGTTTGTAGAATAGTAGTATAAAATGAAATTTAGTGTATATACAACCGTTTCATTGTCCTTTGTTGTATGGTTGATATTCTTTTTGTTGAGATTAACAATCGATATTGATTATAGTGTTGATAATTCTTGTCAGACGGATGAGGATATGGAGTCATCTTCGGTTATTGCAAATGAACAAGTTATTTTTGAAGCAATAAGTAATGGCGATGATTATTCAGTATTTGTCATGATATTCATGAATAATATCAAAGGGTGCATAATCAATATATTGGGAGGTTTCTTGTTTTCAGTTGGTACATTCTTGAATCTCGCCTTTAATGGTTTCATGATGGCTGATACTTTTAGATTAGCGTATGATGTGGGAATGGATACAGAAAAGATATTGATGACAACTTTGCCTCATAGTTTTGAACTGTTAGGTTTTTTCTTGTCAGGAGCTATTGGTATGCAAATTACTTTAGAGATGATTAAGCTGATTAAAAATAAGATGTGTTTTACAAAACGTTTCTTTTATGACGGATTAATTCAGTCTCTGATAGTATTTGTTTTAATCATTTCGGCCGCATTCGTTGAGGCTTATATTTCTGTAAATATTGAATTATGAATACAATACTTTCGCGACTTCTCTCGTTAAATAAGTGGTATAGTTTTATTGTGGTAGCTGTTTATGGTTGCCTGTTTGCAGAGTATATTTCGGAAATAGCTACTTATAATATTATAATAGACCAAGGAGGAATTAGTGAGATTTTAAAAGTGTTTCTTGGTGTTAATTTTATTATAACAATTACTTCTACAATGGTGGTTTGGGTTGTTTTTTCACTATTGTTTCATATTGTTGCTTTACTATTGGATGGACAGGGAAAGTATAACGACTTGTTGCGTGTCAGTTCTTATACTACTATCCTTCCTTCTATAGCAGTAGCAGTTGCGATTTTTATGCTTGATGAAGTGTATTATGCAGATTTTAGTTATATGCCTTCATATGAAGATGTTTCTATTAGTGATGAATTGATGTCATCTCTTAACATTATTAATTATACATACATATCGTACTATATTCTTAATGGAGTTGTAGTTAAGTTCTTGTATAAGCTATCATGGGTGAAGGCTATTTTGTCTATACTTATTCCAATCGTTTCTATTTGGGGCGTGTCAGAATTATTTGATATGTAGGTGAAAATATTGTTGTTATGTTGTTTAGATTTAAAGTGTTTGTGCGTGTTATAATGCTTGTCGTTATAATTGTTTTAAATTCATGTTCGAAAAGAAGGAATTTGGATAAAGATATAATTCTTTCAATGGTAGGAGATTCGCTTAGTGGAGCCGTAGATTATATTCTCGAGGAAGTTCCAAACAGAAGAACAACATCTTCTGATGCTCTTAGTGATTATTACAACTTCTCAGATTCCTTGTTTGATTCGACTGACGACTTTTATGATATTAAACGCCAGCTTGTTCGATATTTGTCTTCAATCAATCAACAAACAAAAGTTAAAAGAATACCTGATGTGGAGATATTGGATGAGAGTTTTGTTTCTCAGTCGATATTGAACGCCTGTTCATATCGTAATAAATATTGGAATAACCATCTTAGTTTGCAGCAGTTTTATGAATACATTTTACCATATAAAATTGGCGATGAAGAGATTCAAGATTGGCGTACATATTTTCAGAATAGATATGGCTATGTGTTAGATTCACTTTTAAAAGAAGACGAATATGTCCCTGCAGAGCGGTTTTGTTTTGCATTAATTTCGGAACTTAAGAGAAGTCGAAAAGTAAATATATTTTCATCTAATAGGTTTTCGATGACAACACGACCTATATCCTTGGATAAAGTGGATTGTGCTACTTGTAAGGATTATTGTGATTTGGTAACCATGATATGTAGAAGTTTCGGGTTGCCAGTTGCCACGGACGGGCTTCTATATTGGCATACGTGGAATGCTTTGATTGAAAAGGATAGAACAATTGATTTTTATATAGAGGCTACCACCAGAGACAATCATCTTAAAGAGTGGTTGGATGTTGTTGGATGGCATAATCTTCCAAAAATTTTTAGAGAAACATTTCATAGAAATCCCAATTCTCTTGCCATGATACATGGGAGGGAACCCATACCTCCTTTTTTTAGAAATCCATATATCAAGGATGTCACTAAGGAGTATTATAAAGGTTTTGATGTTGCAATAGAACCTATAAAGAATCGGGATAAGAAATATGCTTATCTAAAGGTGTGGAATAATGGCTTTGCTTTTGTTGATTGGGCGCAAAGGGATAGTGAAAATAATTTCAACTTCTACAATATAAGTGATTCTGTTATATATTTTCCTTCATTCTATGTTGATGCTAACCAAAACTCGACCATGAGTTATCCATTTGTTATGTCATCCGATGGGGGGAGAAGAGATTTTGTTCCAAACAAAGACTCATTAAATACTATGACACTATGGCGAAAGTATTTTATTCGCAGAGACCATAACAAATATCTTAAGGCTATGGTAGGAGGAAGATTTATCGGAGCGAATAAAGAAGATTTTAGCGATGCAGAAGTTTTGTGTGAAATTAGCGAGACTCCAAAAATGTGTTGGAACGAGATAATTATTGATAATTCATCTAAGTTTAGATACCTGAAATATGAATCACCATCCTGGTCGCATGGAAATGTAGGGGAAATAGAGTTTTACTCTTATGACTCAGAGCAACCCTTAAAGGGAAAGGTGTTAGGAACATTATCATCTTCGAGCGATGAAACAACAAAAGAAAAAGTTTTTGATGGGGATGTTTTGACCTATTTCGATTCTTTGTCGCCTCATGATTCTTGGGTGGGATTGGAATTGGAAACACCAAGTCGTATTAACAGAATTCGATATATCTCTCGAAATGATGACAATTTTGTTCAGCGAGGTCAGGAATATGAATTGATGTATGCTGATTTTGATGGTTGGCATAGCATGGGACGAAAAATAGCGGATGCTGATTCTTTGGTATATACGGATGTTCCTCAAGGAGCAATCTACCTTTTGAAGAATAGAACGAAGGGTCACGAAGAAAGGGTGTTCTCATATGAGAATAATACTCAAAGATGGTGGTGATGCTGGATTATTTATACGAAGTTTTAGAGCATATTAGAAATCGTTTAAGACAAACGATAGCATCTTGTGTAGGGATAGCATGGGGAATTTTTATTCTTGTTATTCTTATAGGTGTAGGTGTGGGATTTAAGGAGGGTGTACTGTCGTTATTTAGCGGTTATTCAGTCAGCACTACATACGTTTATGCCTTAGCAACTTCTATCTCTTATAAGGGAACTGGAGAAGGAAAGAAAATAAACTTTTCGGAGAAGGATGTTTTAATGTTGCGTGACAATATTCCAGAAATTAACTCAATATCTCCAGAAGTAGGAGAGTGGATGGTAGTAAGTCATAATGGAGTAAGGTCACGTTATGAAGTGAAGGGTGTCTTCCCAGAATACTTCAATATTAAACTTGTTGAGGCTGATAGAGGTAGATTGTTGAACATGTTAGATATGCAAGAATCAAGGAATGTTGTACTTATAGGTTCAAATGTGGAAGATGTATTGTTTGAGAATGATAAGATAATAGGAAATAAACTGATGTTGAATAATGAACTATATACTGTTGTCGGAACTATAAAAAAAGGGATGACTACGGCGAGTGAGGAAAGAGTAATATATATGCCATTATCAACCTATCAAAAACATTTCTCAAATTCTAAATTGTATTCTCTATTACTATACACTACAAAAGGAGAAGTTGAAGAGAAGGAGATTCAGAGACATTTTTCTAATCTGATGTCTCGTAAGTATTAATATGATCCAGATGATGATAAGGCACTATTCTTTAGTAGTATGCAAGAGCAAGTTAAAGCTTTTAATGAATTGTTCTCGGTGTTGACTAAATTCTTGTGGTTTATGGGCTTAAGTACATTACTTAGTGGAGTTATCGGAGTTGCAAATATTATGTATGCTTCAGCGAAAGAGCGAACTCGTGAGATTGGAATAAGGAAATCAGTCGGCGCAACATCTGGTAGCGTGAAGTTCCTGTTTCTTTTTGAATCTCTCTTTATCACTATTGTTGCTGGTGTTTTAGGTCTTGGATTGGGAAGCTTAGTTTTAGTCCTTATAAGATTGTTCATTAACGGAGATGATAATACGCTTATGTCTAATCCTGCTATTGATTTAAAAACTGCACTTACTGCACTTGCTATTTTAATTATTTCTGGAACTCTTGCAGGTGTAAAACCCGCTATATATGCAGCCAAACTTAATCCTATAGAAGCTTTGAAAGATGAAGACTAACAATCGAGTTCTGCAAATATCTATCATTTCGATGCTAATTATAAGCACTCTGTTTATAGTGTATAGAGTTAAAAAGAAGTCAGGTCTTGAGTATCACAAAACTGTTAGAGCTGAGTATCGAAGTGTCGATGAAACTCTTACAATCTCTGGAGAAATTAGGCCACAGAAAGTGGTAGAAATAAAATCTACTATATCTGGTATCTTGGAAGATTTGTATGTAAAGGTTGGCGATGATGTCATTAATGGACAGAGTATAGCTAAAATACAGTATGTAAAGGAGCCATTAGAGGTGAGACGTCTATTGAAGAGTCTTGATATGGCCAAGGAAGAATACGAGAATGTTAACCTTGTCTTTTTAAGAACTCAACAATTATTCGATGCGGGATATGTGTCGCAAGAGTCATATGAAAATGACAAGATTCAACTAAAACTTAAGGAATTAGAGTATCAATCCCTCTTAAGTGAGATAGAGATGCTGAGAGGAAATTATGAGAATGCAAATGTTAGTAACGTTATTAACTCGACAGTAAGAGGTATTATTTTGGACTTACCCATAGAAACGGGAGGTTCGGTGATGGCAAGAGGAACTTTGAGTGAGGGATCAACAATAGCTAAGATTGCAAATATCGATTCTTTAGTGTTTAAGGGAGAGGTTTTAGAAACTGATGTTTCTGATTTGAAAGTAGGAATGCCAATTACATTCGAGGTCGCTTCAATGAAAGAGCATTGTCTTACTGGGGTGTTATCTCAGGTTTCACCTTTGGGTACTATCAGAGATGGAATAACCAGATTTGGTGTTACAGCGACATTGAATATTCCAGATTCATGCCGAAACTATGTCAGAGCTGGATGTTCGGCAAATGCCAGTTTTGTGAAAAGACATAAAGATAGAGTATTAACTCTGGATGAAAAGTATTTTAAGTTTTCGTATGACTCTGTTTATGTTAATGTTATAGTTGGCAAGGGAGTTGTAGAAAAACGTTTTTTAAAAACAGGGCTGTCTAATGGTATTTATACTGAAATTATAGCAGGGTTAGATACTTTGGATAATGTTAAAGTTAATTAGGAATGAATAGAATTTGTATGTGCACCGCATTAATCGTGTGCTTGAATATCTCGATTAGTCTTTTTGCAGTTGATGCAAAGATATGTAATTATAGTGATTTTTATTGTAAGTATAATTTGACAATTCCTTCAGGCTGGGATACCATCCCAAGACATGTTTTGGTTGAGAAGAATGAAATGTATAAGAATATACATTTTGCTTTGTATCCAATGTCTCAGAGCGATTATTTCACTCCTAAAAGTATGTTGATAACGTTTGTTCCAACTGCTAAATCTCTGAATCTATTTACATTTAGAGAGATAGAGCAAACTCTCAATAAACAAACTGAATCCGATTCTGTCTATTTGGATGGAAGAGAGTCGGACGTAGAGAATGGTAGATATATTTTCATTATCTCTTCGTCTCTTGATAACGATACTATTAGTTTGAGGTGTAAGCAATATATGCTTCTGACGAGATTCGGCTACCTGACAGTTTTCGATTACTTAAAGGGAGAAGAAGACACCTTGTTTATGTCTGGTCGTAGCCTTATAAGTAATGTTGTTGTGGATAATGATTATATATATAGCGAGCCAAAAAGAAAAGGAGGACTCGATCTGAAGTCTGTAATCTATGCGCTTGCAATAGGAGTAATTGTCTATATCGTTATGACACTTTTTCAAAAAAGGAGACATAAATGAGATTGTACGTTTCTTCAATAATAATTATATTCTATCTGATAGTTGTAAGTTCTGTTGATGATATTTATGTGTCTCAACATCTTGCGTCAATAGGGTTGATGTTGCTTCTCTCTCTGTCGCTTTTCAAAGTCAGGTCTAATAAGATAACTAATTCATCAATACTATTTTGTGGGTTAGCCATATATTACCTAACGCACACGTTGCTGATTTCTACATATGAGTCTTTGACAATGTATCAAAGTCCTGCCATATGGTTTATTTTAGTTTTTCTATTAATATCTCACCCTCATTTTAATTTGTCCAAGAGGTTGATATGTATCATGTTTAGTGTTGGAGTGTTTATTCAGATTTTGTTTTCTTATGCCCAGCTTTTTGGCTTGATAGATATTTCTGATAACTCTTATTTCACATTGTGTGGGACTCTGACGAATCCTGGCGCTTTGTCAGGTTATTTAAGTGTATCATTACCATTACTACTGAGTACTGCTGTCTTGTTAAAAAAGAAAACTAAATATGAGAATCTCTTTTACATATTTATAGCTCTTATTCTTTTTTCTCTCCAATTGATTATCTCTGCAGACTCTCGAGGAGGATGGATTGCAACTATTGTCTCATGTGGTTACTTTTTTCTAAGTCATTATGACGTTCGTGGGAAATTGCGTTTGGTCTTTAATTCAAAGTTGAAAGTTGTTTTAGTTGCGTTATCCGTTTTTCTGATAATTTGTGTTTCTTCATACTATTTGTATCAGTACAAGGCAGATTCTGCATATGGTAGAACGTTAATCTGGCGAGTAACGCTTCAGTCTCCGCAAGATAACATCATAATAGGTGATGGGGTAGGTTCTTTTGAAGCAAACTATGGCAAATGGCAATCGGCATATTTTGCAAGTGAGAATGTGTCGGAAAAAGATAAGTTGGTTGCTGGTTATGTCGGTTGCGCATATAATGAATGGCTTCAGATTTATAAGGAGATGGGGATATTTGGTATTTTGTTGTGGACAATTGTTGTAGTGATTGTTTCTCGTTATAAATGTAAAACAATAGCGCAATTAGGAGCAAAGAGCTCTCTATTCGCATTTTTTCTTCTTTCGCTTGTCTCCTATCCGTTGGAGGTAAATGCAATTTTGTTCAATGTAGTTCTTTGTATTTTTATATTGGTATCGAGTAGAAAAGGCTTAGTTGTAAGATGTGTATCCTTAAGATACCTTCATTGTTTATTGTTTGTCGCGGTATGTGCTTTATTGTATGGGTATTCACAACTATGCTATGGAACATACATTTATAGAGGAAGTAAAGAAGATTTTTTGACGAGTAATGATATCAATGCTTATTTGACAAGGATGGATTATGTTCATAAGAAAATGTCTAAAGAATCAGATTATGTGTATGATTATGCGTCAGCCCTCATACAATGTGAGAGATATGAAAAAGCTATAGAAGTATTGGATAGGGGCTTAGAATATTCTTCAAATCCAGGATTATACAAACTTTTAGGTGATGCTTATGAGGGAATACAAGAATTAGATAAGGCGGAGGAAATGTATAGAATCTTATTCAATATGATTCCGCATAAATTGTTGCCAAAGTATTACCTGCTTAAATTGATGCAGAAACAAAATAGAAAAGATGAGGTTGTAGAGCTTTCAAAGCAAATATTGAGTTGTAAAGAGAAAGTCCATACAACGGTAGCAAATAGAATAAAAGATGAGGTTCAACAAATTATATATAACTATGACCAACAATGTAAATAAATCGATAGGAGACGAGATTAGAGTAGTTCTTTTGAAAAGGGGAATATCTGTGACTCGTTTTGCTGAAATGATAAGATGCTCTCGACGTCATGTTTATGATATTTTTAATAGTTCAACACTTGATATTAAAACATTAAAAGAGATATCGAGAGTGTTAGATTATGATTTTATTGATGTCTATTTAAAGGATCGCGATTAGTGAGCAATTATACTTTTGTATTCCTAAAGGAGATGGTTAAAAGTGCGCATAAGCTCTTTCCCAAAGAGTGCATTTTGTGCAAATATTTGCACACTTATTTTTGTGTAGAATGAAAACGGCAAATACCTTTGCGATTGTAAAAGATATTACTAAATTAAATAGTCATGAAAAAGAAAAAGTTTATTTTCGCATTCGTCGCTATGGTTATGGCGCTGGGTGTCATGCGAGG
>JABUTU010000016.1 GCA_021443545.1 Marinilabiliaceae bacterium
TACATCAAGCCATTGATTCTGATTTTCTCAAAATCCTGAAAGCCACACGGCAGTGGCTGTAAGTCCTTGTATTTCTCTTTGAGGTCGACCATGATTGCAAAGATAGATGAAATTTTGTTTTGTTGTTTTGTTATCGTTATGGTTATTGTTTTTGTTATTTCGTAATTTCGTTATAACGACAAGAATTTGACAAGAAATCGTCAAGAAAATCTCAAAAACCAGCATCAGAATCAACAACATAAAAAACGAAACAGTGTTCTTGCATCTTTCGCAACAGGGTTGTATTTTTGTTAATGACAAAAAGACAGCTACGATGGACTACACAAAATACGCATATCAGACCGTTTGGACGTCTGAAGAACGTGCCATGACAGTCAAAGAGTACCACAAAATGGTTAGTCACCTCGATTCATTAGTGACAGACGAAGATCGCAGGCACATACGAAACCTATACGAAACAGCAGCTCAGAGCATAGATATTCATGAACGTATAACACCTGGATATACAAAACTTGCGCATGCCTTCTGTACTGTCAGAATCCTCGTGGACGAGGTTGGATTAGGACGTGCCGTTGCTATCAGCACTCTGTTATGCGACATCATCATGGCAACATCCATAAAAAGAGAGGAAATCACCTCCCTATTTGGCGAGCAGGTGGCTCTAATATGCGATGGTCTCAACAAAGTGGAAGAGCTCAACGAGCATCCGACCGACCTAAAGAGTGATAATTTCAGAAAACTTCTATTCACATTTGCACAAGACATACGTGTCATACTTCAGATGCTTGGTGCAAGACTCGCCATTATGCGTCACCTCAAACTCTTCACACAACAAGAGCAAATGCGTATAGGTCGCGAAGTAAGCTATCTCTACGCTCCTATGGCGCACCGTATGGGTCTCTATGGCATGAAGAGCGAGCTCGAAGATCTTGCGATGAAATACACTGACCGCGAGACATATCTTCGTGTTGCTTCAATGCTTGATGAGACCAAACGCGACCGTGAGGCATATATCAAGCAATTTCTTCTACCCCTTCGGATGCGACTCGATGATACGGGGATGAAATATGAGATGAAAGGCAGGACTAAGACCATAAGTTCTATATACAATAAACTCAAAAAGAAGAAGATGATGAGTCTGGAAGGTATATACGACCTCTTCGCTATCCGAATCATCATCGACTGCCCGTTGCAAGACGAAAAAGCTGAATGCTGGAGAGCCTATAGTATTGTAACCGACCTCTATCAGCCCAATCCTGTGCGTCTTAAAGACTGGATAAGCGTTCCTAAAGGCAATGGCTATGAGAGCCTTCATATAACAGTACTCGGTCCCGACAAACGTTGGGTGGAAGTGCAGATACGCACAAAACGCATGGACGAAGTCGCTGAGAAAGGATTCTGTGCCCATTGGAAATATAAAGGTATCAAAAGCGAACAGAATATGGAGCGATGGCTTGCCAACATACGCGAAGTACTCGAGAATCCAGAACTCAGCGGTGTTGACTTCATCGACGATTTCAAACTCAACCTATACGACAAGGAGGTCTTTGCCTTTACCCCCAAGGGCGAATTACGCAGACTACCAAAGGGAGCCACTATTCTTGACTTCGCCTTCGACATCCACTCCAATGTGGGTAGGCACTGCGTTGGAGCAATCGTCAACGAACGCAACGTCCCACTTCGCTACCAGATATGCAATGGTGACCAAGTTGAGATTCTGACTAATGCCAAACAAGAACCAAAGCAAGATTGGATAAACATCGTTGTCACCTCCAAAGCAAAAAACAAACTCCGACAGGCTCTTAAAGAACAGACATTCCGACAGTCGCAGATAGGACGTGAAATGCTCGACCGCCGATTCAAGAACTGGAAACTTGAACTCAACGACACACTCCTTCATGAACTGATGAAAGAGTTTGGTTATAAGGATATCAATATCTTCCTGAGCGATGTTGGCGAAGAGGTTGTCACCATTCAAGAAATAAAGAACTTCGTAGATAGAGAAGAGACTGTGCGTGAGCACAGTATGATATCAGCAGACGGATTTACACATAACGCATCTGTTGTTGCTGAAAAAGGGTCCAAAAGTCGCGATTCGAGCTCAATTCTCACCCTCGACAAGGGCCTTACAAACATCGATTTTACTCTTTCTAAGTGCTGTAATCCTATCTTTGGCGACCCTGTTTTTGCATTCGTATCGACAACGGGAGGCGTCAAGATTCATCGTATCGGTTGTCCCAACGAAACAGAGATGCGTCGCAAATTCGGATATCGTATTCTCGAGGCACGATGGCGAGGGTCTGAGGGGAATGCTCACCCTGTCACAATAAAAGTGACAGGAACCGACGACATAGGAATTGTAACTAATATAACCCAACTCTTCCAAAAAGAGAGTGATGTCAAGATGCGAACCATAAACGTCAATTCAACCGAAGGTGGCTTCGAGGGTGATGTCACAGTTCTCGTCAGCAGCACCGACATGCTCGACTCTTTGATGAAAAAGATAAAAGCCATCAAAGGTGTCTATACTGCGACTCGAATAGGAGGATAAAATGACACTATGTCACACTCCTTCCATGTTCATCGCGACAAAATGACACACCAACACTATTGGCACAGCATTTGACAATAGTTATGCGATAACAAAAGAGTATAAACTAACAAATAACAATATGGCAAGTGGAAAAATAGGAGTATCTACCAAAGATCTCTTCCCTATCATCAAGAAATTCCTCTATTCAGATCACGACATATTTCTTCGTGAGATTGTGGCAAATGCAGTTGACGCATCACAGAAACTCAAAGTGCTTGCACAACGTGGCGAGTATTCTGGCGACGCATCAGACCTACGCGTGCGCGTAAAGGTCGACAAGGAGGCTGGAACAATCACTGTCTCTGATAATGGTATCGGCATGACACGCGAGGAGGTTGAGAAATTCATCAATCAGATTGCCTTCTCTGGAGCCGAAGAGTTCCTCGAGAAGCACAAGGATGATGCAGCAACCATAATCGGCCATTTCGGTCTCGGCTTCTACTCATCATTTATGGTCAGTAGCAAAGTCGAACTCCTCACCAAATCATACAAAGATGGAGCGCAAGCAGTCCGCTGGAGTTGTACGGGCGAACCCGAATACACACTTGAGGATGACACGCGCGACGAGATTGGTACTGACGTCATAATGCATGTAAGCGACGAAGAGAAGGATTTCCTTGATGAGAATAAAATCAACGAGCTACTTCAGAAATACTGCAAATTCCTCCCCGTAAAGATTGTCATGGGCAAGAAGAAGGAGTGGAAAGACGGCAAACAGGTTGAGACCGCTGAGGATAATGTCATCAACAATACTGAGCCAGCATGGACTAAGAAGCCTGCCGACCTTAAGGACGAAGACTACAAGAGTTTCTATCGTGAACTCTACCCTATGCAGTTCGAAGAGCCACTCTTCAATATCCACCTCAATGTTGACTACCCATTCAATCTGACAGGTATCCTCTACTTCCCAAAAATCAAAAACCAGATTGATGTCAACCGCAACAAGATTCAACTCTACTGCAATCAGGTTTTCGTGACAGACCAGGTCGAGGGCATCGTACCCGACTACTTGACATTGCTACATGGTGTCATCGACTCGCCCGATATCCCTCTGAATGTATCACGTTCATATCTTCAGAGCGACTCAAATGTCAAGAAGATATCAAGCCATATCACAAAGAAGGTAGCAGACCGTCTTGAGGAGATTTTCAAGAAGGAGCGCACAACATTCGAAGAGAAGTGGGATGATGTTAAGATTTTCATCCAATATGGCATCCTTTCTGACGAGAAATTTGCAGAGCGTGCCAACAAATTTGCTCTTCTCAAGAATGTCGACGGCAAGTATTTCACTCTCGACGAGTACAAAGCGCTCATCAAGGCAGAACAGACTAATAAGGACGGTGAGATTATCATTCTCTACGCCAACGATAAAGATGCTCAATACACAGCCATAGAGAGCGCTCAGAAGAAAGGCTACGACGTGCTTCTCATGAATGGCCCTCTTGACACTCCTTTCATGAATCAGGTTGAACAGAAGGCAGGTGACGATGGAAAGATACGTTTCACTCGTGTCGACTCTGACGTCATCGACAAACTAATTGTCAAGGACAACGCACTGCAACTCAACCTGACAGCTCGTCAGAAAGGCGACCTTGAAGAGGCTGTTCGTTCGCAGCTTCCAGCTATGGATAAGATAAACTTCAGCGTCAGCGTGGAGGCTCTTGGCGAGGACGAGTTACCAGTGATGGTGACTCAAAACGAGTGGATGCGACGCATGAAAGAGATGTCTCACCTTCAAGGTGGTGGTATGAGTTTCTATGGCGAGATGCCCGACTCAATGAATATCGTTGTCAACGGCAACCACCCTCTAACCAATAAACTTCTCAGTAACATCGAGAGTTCTACAAAGACCAAACTCGACCCTGTATACGCCGATATCGAGAGCAAGAGCGCTCGTCGTGGCGAACTGAACAAAGCCAAAGAGGGCAAGAAAGAAGAGGAGATACCTCAGGCAGAGAAGGATGAACTCGAATCTATCAATAAAGAGATTGATACACTCAACAGCAAGAAACAGGATATCCTGAAAGAGTTCGCCCAGGACGAGAAACTCGTAAGCCAGCTCATAGACCTTGCTCTCCTCTCAAATAATATGCTTAGAGGCGAAGCACTTACAAAATTCATTAAGCGAAGCATAGATATGATTAAGTAGCATTTGCTCTTTTCACTACCGCACAAGTTAATATGACATATCGTAGATGAACGATATGTCATATTTTTTGTAATAAATGATGTGAATGTTTTGAATCTCAAAGAGATTAAATATTTTTGCCTATAGTATAAACGGATATACTCAATCCAACTATAATTTACCGGCAGGCAGGTGACTGTCGCCATTAATCCTTTTAGATATGATAGACTTTAAGAATGGATCATTCATCAAAATGAAGAAAGTCGACAACTCAGTTGCGGCAGAGAAAGTAGCTCCTCTACTTGTGGAAGGCGAGACAATAATCAGCTCGTACAAAGATATACGTGACCTTGTTGTCTTTACAGATAAGCGACTGATTGCGGTGAACGTAAAGGGGCTGATGGGGCGTAAGATAGACTACACCACACTCCCCTACAAGAAAATCACATGCTATAGCATTGAGACCGCCGGAACCTTTGACATCGACACAGAGCTCGAGCTCTACTATAGCGGTGTTGGTAAAGTAAAATTTGAATTTTCCGGAGCTACCGACATCGTTCAAATCGGCAAGTTGATATCCTCTTATATGCTCGACTGACAAACGACTCTTCCATCTCATAAAAAACGGTGATATACCATCAGGCATATCACCGTTAGCTCTTTGTAGAAGCGTAGGATTAACCTCTCTTCTCCTTGATGCGAGCCTTCTTGCCAGTAAGTCCACGGAGGTAATAGATACGTGAACGACGAACCTTACCCTCACGATTGAGCTCAACCTTGTCAATGAATGGAGAATTCATTGGGAAGATACGCTCTACACCTACGCTGCCAGACATCTTACGTACCGTGAAGCGCTTGTTAGCACCCTCACCTTTGATTTGGATAACTACGCCCTTGAAAACCTGGATACGCTCCTTGTTACCCTCGATGATTTTGTAAGATACACTTACTGTATCACCACTCTTGAATGCAGGCATTTCAACACCGCTCTTGAATGCGGCTTCTGCAACTTTGATTAAATCCATTGTTTGAATCAATCTTTAATTGTTTAACATATCACGCAACATTCACGGACCCCTACGTTCCGTCAGCGGTTACGTAATTCGGCCACAAAGTTAACTCTTTATTCATAAATGACAAATATTTCTCGCATTTAATGTTATTCTATAGCATTTATCACAAATAAAGTATAACTTTGTATCACTATGAAGTTAATCAGAAAGATAACTGCCATAATACTACTCTTAGCACCGTTATTCGTAGTAATGTCTTGTCACACCGACAAGAAAATCGACCATACTGTTTATTACCATACTGCTGAGACTCTGTGCAATATGAGTCGTATTGACAATGCACGGCCGTATATCGACTCCATAAAAATCCTTATCCCGCAATATCCAGACGCAGAAATATACGCCTCTGCTCTCGAAGCATGGTGCTTCATGTGCGAAAAGAATATGCCTCAGAGTACCAGATATGCAATCGAGGCCCTGAATAAGATAGAAAATGACACACTCGGCAGATTCAATTGCAATGAGTTGCTTTCCGACCTCTCGGTAATGCTCTCTTTCAATTACCTCTCATCAAACAACGACTCTGTAATATACTTTGCTGAGAAATGCTACAACTTACATAAGACTAACAATAGTTCTCGAGCAACAAAACACTCTATTGAGGCATGTCTCTATATGGCAGAAGCCCTGAAGAACAGCCACAACTTTGAAGCTTGCATCGACAAGTTGCAAATCATTCAGAACATGTGTGATACAACTGCTCTGATAAATTCCGACCCAACGTGGATGCTCTATATCCTCTCCGAAAGTTCAAAAATAGCTACAATGGTAGGCGACTACAGAAGATCTAACAACTACCTGCAGGATGCTTCAAAATTATACGACAAGGGAACCCTTTTCGACAAATTGCTATATCTCTACCACAGGGCATACGCTCATTTATACCAGAATCAATACACATTAGCAACATACTACTCCACACGCCTGCGAGACCTCGCCATCGCATATAACTCGCCATCAGACGAGCGTCTCGGTTACGTTGTTGAGGGACTGACAGCTTGTCGCATTGGCAATATAAAACGAGCAACAGATTGCTGCAGGTCAGCCGATAGTATCGAGTCATTATACCCAAATAAGGTTCAGGAGATTTTTGAGAAATTGCTCCTTGACGGAGAACTCGCAGCATATCAAGGCGACTACTCAAAAGCCAAAGAGTTGCTTTTTTCACTACCACAATCCAACAAAATGCTATTCGACCAACTGTCGCTACTGGAGAGTCAGCAGAAATACTACCTGACACAGAACGACTTTAAGAGCATATACGAAATCGAACAACGCAAACAACGTTATATTGATTCCATCCAAACCAATGTCATATACTCCAACGAAATAAAACAAGCAAAACGCGAAAAGGCTTCAGCCGAAGAGATGCGCATCCAAATTCAAGCTCAAGAGTCAACAATAGACAACTATAAATCGACAGTTATATTTGAACGCATATTCTTCATATTTCTCGTCACGATTGTTGCTATCGGCATCGTGTTAGCCATAAGACGAAACGATGCAAGAAACAACCGACGAATTGAAGTCGAGAAGAAACGTCTCGAAAAGGAGATTCAGAGCAAAGTCAAGGAGCTGGAACATCAGGCAGAGATGCTTCAGAAGACCAATAACCGCATATCTGAAAGTGTTACATACGCCGAACGCATACAACACTCTATTCTTCCTCTGCCTAACGATTTGGAGAAATACGACATTGAGGGTTCCTTCATCTTCCTCTCCCCTCTTGACGTGGTCAGTGGCGACTTCTACTGGTTCACGCAGAAAGGCGATAACCTGATATTAGCTTGCGCCGATTGCACGGGGCACGGCATCCCCGGAGCATTCATGTCGATGATTGCCTCTACGATACTCAACGACATCGTCAAGACAGCACCCGACAATATCTTGCCATCAAGAATCCTGGAAGATATGGATACAATGCTGATTGACATCCTGACACATAACACCTCCGAGACAGGTGCAGCCAATGATGGTCTTGACATAGCATTAGTCTCTATAAATCTTAAAACACTAAACCTAACTGCAAGTGCAGCTCGCCGACCTGTCATCATCATCAAAGACCAGGAGATTATAACCATGCGTGGTCAAAAACGCAGCATCGGTGATGCTGACGAGATTGTGAGATGCCGTAAATTCGTCGACGAGACATATCAACTACATCGAGGCGATACTATCTACCTCTTCTCCGATGGCTACTCTGACCAATTTGGCGGTCCCGAAGGCGAAAAGATGAAGTCTACAAAAATCAAACGCTTCTTAAGAGCTATCCACAACGACGATATGGACGAGCAATGCCTGACCGTACAAGAACTCTTCACCCAATGGAAGGGCGACTACCCTCAGACAGACGACGTTCTTTTCATCGGCATAAAACTATAATGAGGCTCTCTGCTTCAGCTCCACCCCATCGACAAGATAATCAAAGTATAAGCGAGCTTTTTGGCTTCACAGATAACATTTTATGATTATCTTTACATTTGAATATAACGATATATCATGGAGAAGAACGTTTATCAAAATAGGATTCGGGTCATTTTTGCAGAGAATGAACTGCTGGCATCTTTATGAAATCGTGCAAAGTAGTTCACGAATATATGTAGTCCTAAAAACACTCTAACATTATTACTGATGGCGCGAATATACGACAACATAGACTTAAAATTTGAGCAAGGTCTCAATAACATCATCGACTCGCC
>JABUTU010000002.1 GCA_021443545.1 Marinilabiliaceae bacterium
GAGGTGCCAAGCGTTTCCAATGGCCGTATGATTCGTAGCATTATGAATCCAAAGGTCTTTCTCGACCTTGTGGAGTCTGCTCGTCAGGTACTTACTGAGAAAGAATACAACACCATCTCAGAGAAGGCAAAACGAGTGATAGCGCAATCGGATGACTACCATACCGAGAATTACGAGTGTCGCAGAGTATTCAGTTCTCTCCGCGGTGCAGATAATGGCTATTCAATTCTCTCCCTCTCTCGCCTGAAAACAATCATGCTGATGGTGCTCAAAGAGTGTGGCGAGGTATTCTGTACCAAAATGAACAAATTGTTATTCTACATCGACTTTATGTCGTATCGACAAAGAGGCATGGCCATGTCAGGATTAGCTTATCGCGCCATCGACTTCGGGCCTGTACCCGACCGTTGGGACCGTGTGTATAGCGAGTTTGACGAGATACAACAGGAGCCTCGTCCGATGGGCGAGTATGAAGGCAACGTCCTCGTTGCTCATGCTACTCCAGACACAGACATTCTCAGTGAAGACGAGATAAGAATTATTCTTTCCGTCTGCGCACGCTTCAAGAATACCACATCGCACGAAATCTCCGCCATTAGTCACGAAGAACCAGCATGGCTGAAATATCACGATACGCATGCCAGAATCCCTTTCATTGAAGCATTTGAACTGAAAGCTATATAACATTCTGAATAGTCCCCCCTAAACATACCATCCTGACTTCCCACCTCATATTGTAGTCTGTCTTAACCTTTTCGCAAGTGACATCGTAATAAAGAATGTTAACTTGAAAGATTATGAAGCGACTACAATTCTCATTATTGCTACTTGTGCAATGCTTTATATGCTCAATCGTAGCTAATTCACAGGTCAAGCTCAAGCCTGGTGATTATGAGCCAATTGACTTGACTGCTGCGGATCCTAACTTCTTCAATAAAGATGTTATTTATGTTCCTGGAGAGTCGAAACAACCAAAAGACCACGATGGTATCGATGGTGAAGGTTCTTTCTTCTATGCAGAGTCACTTGTAAGCGACCCAAACGCTGCATACACGACCTCCACTAACCATCCAAGTATTCTCAAAGCGAATATTGAGGCGGGTGGCGACTATTGGATGTACACACACGTCGGTCTGCCTGATGATGGTATCATTCGTTCTGAACTGTACGACGAGGATACCGTCAAATACGCCAACCTGAAGGGACTCTACTGGCAACTCGGCGATTACACACAAAAGAATGCCAAGAATGTTTCACTTACTTCAAGCAACTCTCTTAAGATTGAATTCGCTGAGCCACGTATCTACGACGAGATAAACATTCTCTACGTGCTCACCAACTCTGTGGATTATTACCAAGAGAGTAATTTGCCTAAGATGTCAGTAACTCTCGAATATTTCGATGATTCGAATAGTTCTTCTTCTGTCGACCTCTGCCGCGAATGGATGATTGGATATTATAAATCTGGTGCTACTGGCGGCATGAAAACAGGATACCCTTTCTACACCGCCATAAACTACCCTATTGCACGTGCAACTAAAAGTAGTAATAATATCACTTGGTCGCCAGCGCCAAACAGCAATACAATGACTTATGCAGATTGTCTCCGAAACTGCTGTTTGAAGTTCGACAACTCTGGCGAAAATGCAAAACTCGTAAAGAGTATCATCATCAAAAATGAGAGGAATGCCAAGAATGTCACTGTATTTGCTGTAACAGGTAAACTCGGTGCTGCGGTAGGACCTGAAATCACTAAATACCAGGAGACAGTGTCTGGCATCACTGATTATACTGATGGTGACAAACAACTCTATAAGACCACCCTGTATTGGAAGAATGCAGCTGCCATAAAATACCACTTGAAGGTTGAGGAGAAGACCAAAACGGGTCTCGTGCTCCACAACCAAAAGATTATTATCGAGGCTAAACGTGGTTTGGACCCATCTTACGAAATTGAGGGTCTCAAGCCAGGTATGGTATATCGCTATATGGTAGCATCTGAGGGTAACGACGGCTCTATATCGTCTTACTCTTCAAATCCTCGTGAATTCGCAACTCCTATCACTTCTCAGAGTGTCAATTTCGACAACGTCAAGGTTACCAACACCAACAATTGCGGATTACGCGTCAGTTGGGATCTGCTCAGCGAGCTGACCGCTGTAACTGGATATCGCGTGGAACTATACACTGGTATTGATGACACTGGCATTGTTGCTGAAGGCGATAAACTCACCAATGTGACGCAACTCACTCTCGACAACAGAGTGGCTGTCACTGAGGTCGGTGCGACCGTGAGCAGTTGCGATTTCAGCAATCTGATTCCTGGTCAGAAGTATTACATAAGCGTGACTCCGACCTGCAACCTTCGCAAAGACGAGAACGGCAACGACGAGCTCGGTCTGCGCGCATACGCACGCGGTGCAATCGCTCCTGTAGAAAACGCAGAGATTGAAAACCTTCACTACTCCCCAACTGACATCACTGCTGGTACGGGCGTTCTGACATGGACTCCGATGGAGGGTGATGCTATTGTTGGCTACAAGGTCTACATCAAGGACGGCAATTCTGATAAAACATTAGTAAAAGAGATATCTGGTCGCAATGTTTCAAGTTGGACCTTCGGAAACGGAGGAACAGAGAGTCCGAATATATCAGATACAAACAAGACGGTATTCTATATCGCTCCTATTCTTGATACTGACGAATTTTACTTAGTTAAAAACACAGAATACACCTTCAATCCTACTAATTGTGTGTATGGTAAATTTGTATCTTTCAATGGTAGCGGAACAATCGTCACCGCTGAGGTGGGCTTTTTCGGCGAACAATTTGGAGAGGTGCATACTAAGAAACAGTATTACACGGATGGCGACTTCAAGGACAAACATAAATTTGACAATACTGGAACCTGCCAACACAATGTGGATGCTACGGAAACTAAGCAATCCGACATGTTAAAGCACAATTTAACTGTTACGGAAATAGGAGGTAATAACTCCGTTATGGAGCAAGAGATTAGTAACCCCAACTACACTATAGATAACCTAAAACTTGGAGCTCTTTACGAATTCAAAGTTCGGCAAGAAATGAAGCAATACTATACAGCTGGTAACGGTACTGGACAAAATAGTACTGAAGCATGGACAGAAGAGCCTTGTAAGAACCACAAATGGTACAAGGATTATTACCATGAAGCAACAAAAACAGCCTATAGTGAGTTCAGTGAGACCAAATACTATGGCTATATTGAAGGCATAACTATCGATCAGACTAAGATTACATCGACTTCAACTACCTCATCTCTGACATTCAACTGGACAAATGACTTCAGTGCCGTCAATGGTTACGATGTTGTATTGAAGAAGAAGTCGGATGGTACTACCATAACCAAGTCTATCGGTGATGTTACGACCGTAACCTTCGACAATCTTAACCCTGCTACAGAATACGAATTCTCAATAACGCCTAAATCTACTATCTCAGGCGTGAATGGTACAGCTGGAACTACGACCAAAGATGCATTTACCTCATTTCAGGTCAAAAATATGAATGTGACCGACATCAAGTCGACAAGCGCAAAAGTAACGTGGGATAAGCTGGCTGATGAAAGTAAGATTTCTGAATACACAGTTACTGTATACGATGAAAATGGAGACAAGGTGTCATCCAAGGGAGTTGCTAAGGGCAGCGCAAATCCTGAGTGCACTCTCAGCGGACTCAGCATGGGTACTGAATATCGTGTCACGGTAGAACCAAAAGTAGTTACAGGATTGAGCTCTGCAGCTACATCAAAGAGCTTTAACACAACAAGCTTCGACACCTCTGCCAAAGTTGAGAACCTTCAGTGTTCGGCCCAAACCGACACCACGCTGACCTTCACATGGGAGGCACCTGAAGGCGTCACCAATATCACAAAATATAAGTTGGTTTTTGACGGCGTTGAAAAGGTGATTGATGCTACCGACAGCGACTACGGTGATGACGATCTTGCTTATCTCTACAAAATAACGATTGAAGACGGAGATAACGTCTTCGGCAATGCCACTATAGATCCTCTAACCAAGCATACCCTTAAGGTTATCCCTATCGGTGGCACTGAAGAGGGTACTGAGAATAGTGCAGATGGCATCTCGACGTGTACAGCCCCTGTCACAACAGCTACTCAGCCAACTGACACGGAGAATGCAACAGAACTCAACATCTCAATAACAAATGTTCCTGAAGGCGTCAGCGGTAAGGTCTACATCAAGAAAAAGAGTGACACTGAATGGCCCTCTACACCTGAATGTACTGTAACTGCTGGTTCAGGAGGAAAAACTGGTTCTCTCACAAAGACCATTGAAGACCTAACTCCTGGAACTGAGTATGAGATTAAGTTCGTCCCTGAGAGAGGCACCCTGCAGGCTGCTGACATCATTTTCGAGCAGTCTACACACTACTTCTCTGCTTCAATCGCAAACCTCGAGGCTACAGCTGACAACGACAAGTCGATAACACTCGACTGGGACGCTTGCGATGAGAATACAGGAACAGATAAGTACTATATAATCTTCTCTACCAAGGAGGACGTTAAGACCAACACCGTTGGAAGAGACACTGTTGTAGTTAATGGCATAGATGTTATTACTAAGACAATAAGTAAGATTAATGACGAAGATCTCTCACCATTGACGAAGTACTACTTCTACATTGTTCCGTATTTCGACACAACAGCTGGTACTGAATCGGATGTCGTAAGCGCAATAACAAAGATTAATAGTGATGTCAAGATCTCTAAGACAGATATGGTTCTTACGCCAGGGGCAACATCTATCGGTGTCTCGTGGAAGGCTGTCGATAATGCTGAAAGCTATAAGGTGACATTGAAAGACAAGGATGGCAATGTTGTCAAGGATGCTTCCAACAACGATGTTATCTTAACCATAGACGCAAGCACCGCCGTGGATGGAAAACTTTCATGCACGCTACCTGACCTGACAGAGGCAAGTAAATACAAGGTTGAGATTGTCCCTGTCTATGATGGAGAAGAGGGTGGCGCTGTTGAGAAAGAGACCACAACAAAGATTGGAACTGTTAAAGTGGAGGGCTTTGGTGTCGATTCAGGCAACAGCACATCAGTAACTTTGGAATGGACTGAGCTTGCTGACAAGTACAACGCTGTGAATGGTTACACAATAATCTACTCACAAGACCCTGACTTTGCTTCTGATAAGGTTACAACCAAGAAGATTGATGGCAAAGCTACAACGTCAACAACAATCTCTGGTCTCGACCCAGCTGAGAAGTACTACTTCAAGATTGCACCTAATATCAGTGGCACGAATACCGAAAACTACACATCACCTGCTGTAGATTTCAGTACTGATTTCGACGACTCGATTGTCATCAACAACTTCAAAGTTTTGGACACTGAGTCGGAATCAATAAAACTCGGTTGGGACGAACTCAACAAGTCTGCTGTGACAGGTTATAAGATTCTCTACTCTACAGACGAGAATATGGAGTCGGGCGTTGCAACAAAATCTGTCAGCGGAAAAGATGTCACATCAGTTGTTATTGATGGTCTCCTCCCTGGCCATAAATACTATTTCGAGATTGTACCTGTATCAGACGCTGGAGAGGGTAATGCATCCAAGACAAATGGCACGACCGACTTCGACTCAAACGTATTGATTCCTGCCGACCATATTGATGTCACTCCAAGCTATACATTGGTTGACATAACACTGACAGAGCCTGAGTACGATGGCATCGACAAGTACGAGTTGGAACTTTGGAAGGATGGTGTAAAGGTTGGCGAGACAATAATCTTGACACCTGACGACCTGACCACTACTTTCAAAGATTTAGAGTCAAATACAGACTATACCTTGAAGGTCACTATGAAGGATAAAGAGGGCAATGCCTCTGGTACTACTGAGATACCTGTCAAGACAAAGGACCTTGACGCCGTACAGGTTGAGAACTTCGTGGTTGACAAGCCTAACTCTAACGTTTCGAAGGTTACCTACAACTGGGACGACCTGTCGCAGACGGAGCCATTACTGACCGGATATAATGTCAAGCTTTATGACTCTAACGGCAACCTAATTGCAGAGGCAACTAAGTTGGGAACTGAAATCAACGTATTCGCTTCTAACGACTACGGCGCAAAGATTCAGGCTGCTTCCGACTACAAAGCTGTCATAACTCCTATCTTAACCGAGAATGGCAAAGAACTCTTCGGTCACCCCGTTGAGAAGGGCTACTCATCACCTCTTGAGGGCATTCAGGTGAAAGATGTTGTTGTAACCAATCCTAACGACAACTCAACAGATGCTCTCGAAGTTACTTGGACTAAACTCACCGCCTCTAAGGTTGTTGGCTATAACGTTTACTATAGCTTATATCCGAATATGCGTGACGAGACAAGACTTTACGTCAGTGGCATCAACAATAGCAGCGCTAAATTAGAGGGCTTGAAGTCGGGCGAGAAATACTACATCCAGGTTGCTGGAACGACCGGAAACGACCCAGACAGTGCTGAGGGCGAACGCTCCGACCTGACATGGGGCATAACATACCTCGCAGGTGGCGAGACTCTTGATAGCGCTATCGAGACTAAGACTGGCTACACATATGCCGAGATTAAGCTCACTCCTTCTACTCTCGATGCTATTGAGAAGTATATCGTTGAGCTGAAGGATGCAGAAGGAAATGTCTTCAGAAAAGAGATCTCTTCAAGTGACGACCTCACCTTCCTCTTTGACGGATTGACACCTAATACAGAATACACCGTTTCTGTATGGGGCGAGGATGCAAAGGGCACGAAGACTGCTGTTAATAGCGACACGAAGATCCGCACTAAGAACCTCGATGATGCCAAAGTCGATGGTCTTGAGATTAGCAAAGTAACGGAAGACTCAGTCACCATTGAATGGGATGGCATAAACGATGACACCGTCACACCTGAGGGTTATAAGGTTACTATTCTCGACAAGAATGGCAACAAGATTGGCGAGACTACAGTTACCGACAATCAGGTGACATTCTCAGATCTCGACCCTGCGACTGACTACACCATTGTCATCACTCCTATCATCTCTGAAAATGGAGGAGCTCCAATGAATGGCGGCACAAGCGATGTTGACTTCAAGACGGCTATCGACCTGCCTGACACTCCAGAAGGTGGATTCACCTACACTGGAGAGGAGATCACTCTCATTCCTGACAGCGATTCCTACACCGTTGAGAACGGCAAGCAGACCGACGCTGGCACTTACGATGTGATTGTCACTCCGAAACCTGGTTACCAATGGCCTGACGGAACAACTGGTCCTAAGACTATTGAGTACACAATCAAACCAGCTCAGGTAGACGTTCCTGTAGTTGATGTAACAAGTTTCATTTACGATGGCGAAACCCACGACTTTGGGTTCGATTCTAATGCAAATTACGACATCAACGGACCAACAAGTGGCAAGGAGGCAGGCAAATACATAGTCACTGTAACGCCTAAGAAGAATTACGCTTGGCCTGATGGCACAACGACACCTAAGGAGTTCACCTTCTACATATCTGACTTCAATTTCACTGACGCATGGCAAGATACTACAGTTCCTGCTCTCCCTGGTGGAAACGCTATCATAGTGACAGAATTGACAGGCAACGTCGACTCTTACTCAGTCTCTTGCAAGGATAATGAAGCGCTCTCAATTGAAGATGCAGACTTCGATAACGATTCTAAGCAACTGACACTGCCAATAAATAGCAATATTACTCCTGGTACATATACTGTAACAGTAACGCTGAAAGTTGGCGATACCATTCAGACACAAGAGGTTGAAATCGCTATCAACTATCCTGAGGCCTTCATCGTCCTCCTTTGGAATGACGTCCTCGTGGTCGACAACTCTGAGGAGAAGTTTGTCGGATACCAATGGTATAAATGGGATGAGGAGAAAGGCGATTATATAGCCATTGACGGAGCTCGCGACCAATTCCTCAATGAGGTAGGCGGAGTGTTTGGAACTTACAAGGTTGAAGTGACATTATCAGATGGAACGAAAGCAACCGTAGGACCTAAGACTTATGGCAATATCAATTCAAGATTGAAGGCCACAGTCAATCCAAACCCAGTTCAAGCTGGCGTTAACTTCACTGTTAATATCAATGGTCTCACCGATGAGGAGCTTCGAAATGCTGAGATTCTCATCTACGACATGAATGGTACAATTGTCAATAATCTGACTACTGTTTCACAGTCTAACACATTGGTACTGGCTCGCGATGGTATCTATGTTGTGGTTGTTACCAGTGGCGACCAAAAGGATGTTGTTAAATTGTTGGTTAGATAACACTTACACGCTATGAATTCTATAGTAAAAATTGCAATAACTACTCTCTGTCTCACTTCGCTCTTCGGAGCGAAGGCGCAGACAGTAGTCGACA
>JABUTU010000060.1 GCA_021443545.1 Marinilabiliaceae bacterium
CATGCTGCATGCTGCTAAACAGGGTCTACGTCGATAATTACATTGACGCCTTTGAAGATATAGTTGGTGCACAGGGGAAACACCTAGAGTTTAATATATTTAAATAACTATGTAACACAGGGGATGTCATAAGACATCCTCTTATTCTTCGATTTATTATGAACGAGTTAAGAAAACTTTTTCCAAACAGAATCTATCAGTCGCTATTGTTTCTTTTGATGTGTTTTGTGCCTATGTGTTTGTTGAAGGCCTTGGTACAGCCTTCCAGATTTTTAGAAACAAATAGTATACTCGTATTATCTTTATTGGCCATGGCATTAATCGTTTATTCGATATTTAACAAAGGAGTAGGTGTTTTATTGTCATTGTATAGAAGACCTGTAGAGTTGAAGTTAATATGCTGTATTGCTCTTGGCGTTTCTATTTTACAAGGATTAATTTATTGGTGGACTGGAAATCTATCGGTGTCTGATTGGAGGATAATGATATTGATGGGGATAATTGGACCTTTTGTTGAGGAGATTCTTTTTCGAGGAATTATACTGAATGGATTGCTTACTCGATATAAAGCCATAACAGCCATTGTAAGTAGTGCGTTATTATTTGCTTTGGTTCATATAGATGTCTCGCCAGTTAGTAGTTTACTGCAAAACATAACAGCAGTAGCATTTGCTTTCGCAATGGGTTGTGTATTAGGTTTGATATTTTACAAGACAAAATCATTGCTGTCTTCATCTATCCTTCATTGTTTAGTAAATCTTTTGGGTTTGTTGATAGAGATGCTTTTTTCGTGAAAAGAAATTTCTTGTCGATACGAGGTAATACATGGCGCTTGAAGTGTAGTTAATGGGATATAGAGCGTTTCAGTTAATTACGTAGCATCGTAATGTTAGTTAGTGTTATAATACCTGCCTATAATACTGAAGAATATATAGGCAAGTGTCTTTGTAGTGTCTGTACCCAGACACGTAATAATCGTGAAATAATCATCGAGTATCGCAGGATTAGTGAGAAGTAGTGTTAAAGAACGTTAAATCATTTGGTGATATATATATATATATATATATATTCGCATGTCTAAAAATCATGCATGATAAAAATAAAGACTAACCAAGATGTTTCAAGGTGAAAGAAAAAGAAACTACACTAAAAATATATCTAAGATGGATATTAAAAAACTTGGGCTTGAGGAGCTGAGTGCTAAAGATTACAAGAAATATAATGGAGGCTTTTGGCTGCATTTAGGATTAATGCTTGTGGGTGGTTTGGTTTGCGATATTGTATTTGATCCCACGGGTTGTGCATACGAATTTAACCGAGGTTGGAGTGGTAATTAATAAGGCGATAGAAAATGAAACAAATTAGTATGAATTTGTCTGAATTGATGAATCGTCTTTCTTCTGATTTGTCAGAGTTAAGTCATTCAGAAATGGAAGAAGTCAATGGAGGTGTCTACCCAATTTGGTACTATTTGGGGAAATGGGCACGAGCAAGATTCGACGGAATGCTTGAGGATGTCGAAAATGGTATCTATATTGATTAATTAAGTTAGGGGGAGAGTCTGTTCTTCCCCAAAACTTTTCAATAATAAGAGTTGTGATAAATATGCTAAAAAAGCGTGAGACGCCTTATGTGTTTTCTCGTTCTATGCGAAAAAAAATGTTATGTGCTTCAATTCTGATAGTTTTAATGTACTTTGTCATAGGAAAGACATACAGACCATACATATATAGCCATAATATATTTGATTTCCATATAGCGGACTCATTCTCTGATTTTTTGGCTGTGCCTGCATCCTGTTTATTCTGTTGTGCTATAAGGTCAAATGTTTATTATCGCATAGAACAATTGGTGTTATTGTCTGTAATGACATTTGTTGGGTATGAATATATAGGACTTACGTTTGATTATTATGATATGATTGCAGCTGTCATCTCTGGAATTCCTACAGCAATAATTATGCGTAAGGTGTTTCCTGATTGGAGATAAGAAAGTTAGGCTGTAGGTTAAGAAACGTAGGTTGATAATGTTAGTTAGTGTTATAATACCTGCCTATAATACTGAAGAATATATAGGCAAGTGCCTTTGTAGTGTCTGTACTCAGACCTATAGTAATCTTGAAATAATCGTTATTAATGATGCTTCGACAGATGGGACACTTGATATCATAAAGAGTTTCGAGGCTAAGGATAATCGTATTATTCTAATAGATCAGCCTACTAATAAAGGAAATGGCATAGGCAGAAATACTGCCATTAGACAAGCAAAAGGAAAGTATATAATGTTTGTTGATAGTGACGACACACTTAGGAGCAACGCAATTGAAAAACTTGTGGATGTTGTCAAGACAAACTTTACTGATGTTGTCTTTTTGGGTTACACAATGGTTAAATATGACAAGAAAGGGAATATAACACTCAAACGTGATTATCTTCCTAAGGTTAGGGGTGATGAAAGTGCTGAACAATTGTTTAAATGCTTTTTGACGCATCAGAAGAATGTCAATATACAGTGTTGGTCGAATTTCACTCGTAGGCAATTGCTTATAGATAAAGAGATATTTTTTGATGAGTCAGGTCATTACTTGGAAGATAATATTTACGCAGCAAGATTGTATCTTAATATAAATACGTTTTCTTTTATAAAGGAGTCATTATATGATTATACAGTAAGGGTAGGGTCGATAATGCATAGTTACACTCGTCGGACAATTGAAGGCCGTATTCACGCTGTGTTGCAAGTAAAGGATATGCTAAAGGAGAAGGGTGTATTTGAGCAATATAAGGATGTCTATACATATTTCTTTGTTGTCTCTGGTTTTATGATGTCTTTTCTTGATTGTGTCAGAATGGAATCGCCAGATAGTGAGGTTATTAAGTTTTTGAAAGAGTTGAGCCAAAATGTTGTTATCAAAAACTTTTATTTTGTGAAACTTGATTTGCCGTATGAAGTGAATAATAATGGAATAAGTGAATCGAATTATAAGAGAACTAAAAGTTTGGTGCATTTTGTTTCTAATGGGTTCCGTTTCGCATATATGTACTATCGAGTGTTATTTAAGATAAGTAAGTCCCTACGACCTGTAATAAGAAGAATGACGCATGTCGCTTAATCCGAAGTTAAAATGATAGACTTGTGCGATGAAAGTAGGTTTGTTGTTGATATTTTTGGCAGTACATATTTTGGCAACAGGGCAAGATACACAATTGTCTTTGCAAGAGTGCATTGCCTTAGCTATAAGTAACAATCATGAGATAATGGACTATGACTATCAAATTTCAAGTATCAATAATGATGTCAGAAACGAAAAACAGAAGTTTCTTCCTGTCATGTCGGCCCAAATAAATAATGGGGTAACATCAGGGTTTCAGCAGGTGTTCTCAGATTTGATGGCGGGACAATATGAGACTATCAGAGCATATGCAAATAATGCCGTATTTGATTTGTCCATGCCTATTTGGACGGCAAATGCAAATAAGGTGTTAGTGTCTAAACGTGAAATTGAGGCCGAATCTCTGCAGAGCCAGAAAGCTAACAAAGAATTAGACGTCAAATTCAAAGTAATAGAAAAATTTTATGGCATAGCTTTGGCGCAAAAGAGATATGAAATAACTCTAAACGAAAAGATTTCGCAAGACTCAGTTTTGATTGTTACTAAAAGCCTATTTGATATTGGTGAAAAATCTTTTAGGGATGTAGTTGACGCAGAATCGAATCTTGAGCAGATTAAATATGAACTAAAATTAGAAGAATATAAAGTTGAAAATGCTCGTCGTCAATTGGCAGATATAGTGAGAATAGATGAATTGCCATATATTACCATAGATGACTTGCAAATTGAGGTAGAATTGCCATCTTTTGAAGAGTTTTATGATGTGGTTATTGCGAAACATCCTTCTATAAGATGTCAGAATATAATGGTAGAGTCAGCAGATTTTGAAGTGCAGTATTACAAGCGTTCTCTCTTACCTTCTATTTCTCTGAATTATCAGGCAGGTACATCTGGTCAAATATTTGATACGGGAAAAAATACTTCCATGGTATCGCAGTGGAAACATAATGCATATCAGACTGCTCAGATAAACATAAAAATCCCAATTTTTAATTATACAGCTAACGTATCTCAGTTGAGTAAAGCTAAAATTGAAAGAGATAGGAATGTTATGGCTCTCGAACGTAAAAAGCTTGATCTACGAGCTGAACTACAACAACTATATTCAGATATGCTTCAGTCTATAGAGGTAGTTTTATCAGTCAGAAAAAATGAAGAAATGATAAGAAAACAGTATGAATATGCGATTAAGGATTATATGTTAGGTAATATGGCAAGCTATGAACTAAATGTCTACAAAATGAAAAACAAGGAAGCGCAACTAAGCAGCATTCAAGCTGGATACGAACTTAGATACAAATATGCAATATTTCAATTGATAGTAGAAGAATGATATTGCCTTCAGAAATAGAGAATACGATAAGTGTCTTTAATTCGCGATATAATAAAAAGACAAATGCGATATATATTACACTATTGTTAGCCTTATTGGCTACGTTTGCTTTGTTACCATTTATCTATGTGGACATTACAAGTCAAAGCCGTGGTCTGATTAGAGCAGTTGATGAAAATGTTGATATAGAGTCAATTGTTACAGGGCGCATAGAGTATGTCAATGTGTCTAATAACAAACAAGTACATGTGGGGGATACATTATTAAAAATAGATGACACAGCAATAGAAGCTAAACTTATGGCGCAAAGAGGTATAGTCCGGGACATTCAGAATAGGTTAAATGACCTGAATGTTCTGATATATGGTTCGTCAGCACCAGTAAAATTAGTGAGTGACGACTATAAGCAAGAATATGACGATTACTGTGAGCGAAAGAAAGAGGCGGAGCTGAAGTTTTCCCAAAGTCAGAGAGATTATGAAGTTGCAAATAGAGGGTTTGCTGAAGGCGTTATTTCAAAAACCAAAAGGGATCTGGCTCATGACAAAATGAAAATAGCAGAACAGAATGTTATTACTTTGTTAACACAACAATTGACGTCATGGAATACTGCAAGAGTTAGTTTAGACGAACAGTTAAGTAAAATGCTTGCAGAGATCAAAACATTAGAAACAGAAAAAAATAATTGCATAATAATATCTCCAATTGATGGTACAATATTGATTAGGAAACAGTTGTCAACAAATGCTTTTGTGTATTCTGGCCAAAATATTGCGACGATATCGCCAGATGATAACCTAATAGTTGAATGCTATGTAAAGCCAACTGATATTGGCTTTGTGAAACCAGGCCAAAAAGTAGCACTTCAGTTTGATGCATTTAATTATAACCAGTGGGGATTGGGTTCGGCTGAGGTGTTTGATATAGACAAGAATCTAACCATTCAGGATTCGAATTCTTTTTTTGTTGTAAGGTGTAAAATCACAAATCATGCGTTGTCACTTAAAAATGGATATACAGTCAAAGTTAAGAAAGGCATGACTCTTACTGGAAGGTTTTTCATTACCGAAAGGACACTATGGCAGTTGCTGTTCGATAAAATTGATGATTGGTTTAATCCTGTGCAAAGCTAACGTAATATGAATATCAAGATAAAGCAACATGATATTAGAGATTGTGGCGCAGCTTGTCTTACATCTATAGCAGCGTATTATAAACTTGACGTTTCTATTGCCAAAGTAAGGCAGTATGCTTGTACGGACAAGCAGGGAACAAATGTTTTGGGACTGATTAAAGCAGCAGAAAAACTTGGTTTTACGGCAAAAGGGGTAAGAGGTAAGATAGATGTAATCTCAAAGATTCCATATCCCACGATAGCTCATATTGTGAGGAAGTCGGACAATATGGAATTGTATCATTTTGTAGTTCTTTATGGATATAAGGGTGACACATTGAAAATTATGGACCCTGGAACTGGAGAAATAGAAACGGTACAAGTTGATGATTTTGCCAAAGAGTGGTCAGGTGTACTTGTTTTGATAGAGCCATCAGAAACATTTACTGCCGGCAGAAATATTAGGACGTCGCTTGTTTCTCATTTCTGGGAATTGGCAAAGCCTCATAGAAAAGTGATGTTTCAAGCCTTTGTTGGAGCATTGTGCTATACAGCTCTTGGATTGTCGACATCCATTTATATTGAGAAGATTACAGATTATGTTCTTGTTGGAGGAAATACAAGACTGTTGAATCTTTTAAGTATAGTGATGATTGCTATACTCGTATTGCGTGTAGTAATCGGTTCGATTCAAAACATAATCATGGTTAGAACTGGCCAGCTGATGGATTCAAGACTTATTCTCGGATATTACAAGCATCTGCTGAAACTCCCACAGTCTTTTTTTGATACAATGCAGATTGGAGAAATCACTTCTCGAATGAATGATGCTGTAAAGATTAGGAATTTTATCAATACTACTATTATAACTCTTGTTGTTAATGTTCTGATTTTAATACTATCTTCCTCCCTTATGTTTTTGTATTATTGGAAATTAGCCTTGTTGATGGTTGCCATCATACCAATATACTTAATTATATACATAATAACGGATAGTTGGAATAAAAAGATAGAGCGAAAAGTAATGGAACATGCTGCAGGTCTTGAAAGTCAACTTGTGGAGTCGCTTAACGCTGAAAAAACTATCAAGCAGTTCGGAATGGAAGAATATGCTAATGAAAAAACCGAAAACAGGTTCATTAGAATGATGTATTCTGTTTATACTTCAATCAAGAATAGCGTTTTTTCAAGCAATGCAACAGACGTTGTATCAAGACTTTTTACGATAATTTTGATGTGGGTGGGGTGTTATTATGTCTTAAACGGGATTATAACGGCTGGTGAATTGATGTCATTCTATACTCTTGTCGGATATTTTACATCTCCAGCTTCAAGTTTGATTTCTGCGAATAAATCCATAAGAGAGGCTACTATCGCGGCTGATAGATTGTTTGAAATAATGGATTTGGACGTAGAGGAAAATATAAATAAGGTGGTTTTATTGCGTGAAAATATTGGTGATATAAAATTTGAAAATGTGGATTTTTCTTATGGGACACGTAGGGATGTATTGTCTTCATTTAATATGCAGATTAAAAAGGGAGAAATGACTGCTATTGTGGGTGAAAGTGGTAGTGGAAAGACAACAATTGCGAATCTTTTACAAAACTTATACCCGCTAAATGGCGGACAAATTATGATAGGAGATTATCAGTTGTGCAATCTTACAAATGATAGCGTTAGAAAATTAGTGGCTTCAGTACCACAACAAATAACACTATTCTCTGGAAATATTATTGAGAACATTGCGTTGGGAGAATATGAGCCTAATATGTCTAAAATCCACAATCTGATTTCATTGTTAGGTCTTAATGAATTCATCAATTCTCTACCAAAAGGTTTGGAGACACAGGTCGGAGAAAATGGTTCGATGTTGTCAGGAGGACAAAAGCAAAGAATAGCAATAGCAAGAGCTTTGTATAATAATCCAGAGATTCTTATTCTGGATGAGGCCACATCTTCTCTTGATTCGTCTTCGGAGAAATACGTATATGATACAATGAAGCTATTAAGAAGTAGAGGAGCGACAATTATAGTAATAGCTCATAGATTGAGTACAATTAAAAATGCTGATGTGATATATGTGATGGGTAACGGGAAAATAGCAGAATACGGATCGTTTAAATATTTGATATCACGAGAAGGAGAATTTAAAAGACTATGGAACATGCAGACGATATAATCGAAATATTGAGATTACGATTATATAATGAAAGGCATAAAAAGTATTATGTATTCAGGTGTGTTGTTCTGAAGGAACATAAAGACCTGTGTTATACGAAGAGTGTTTATGTATGGTATTCTGGAAGGTATTTCTCAGCTGCCAGTTATCTTGAACACAGTGTTGA
>JABUTU010000062.1 GCA_021443545.1 Marinilabiliaceae bacterium
CGTATCTCCCACAACCCTAACTGATGCAAGGTATTGTCGACCTTATCCCTAACAACCGATAGCGGCAGGTTATCAAACGACATGCGCGCACTATAGAAGAGATTCTCATATACCGTGAGATCCTCAAACAATATGTCGTCCTGCGCTACATAACCTATGATTCCCTGTATCTTCTCCGGATTCTTGTAGATGTTGATGTTGTTGATGTATATCTCGCCCTTCTGCGGCTCCGACATTCCACTGATGACATTCAGAAATGTACTCTTTCCTGAACCCGAAACGCCCATAATACCAACCAGTCGACCCGAATGACTCTCAAAGGAGAATTTATGAAGTCCAATCGTGTTGCGGTTGAAATAATACTCTACATTCCTCGCCTCAAAATTTATCGGTAACGTATTGTTCAATACCGATATCTGGGTCGACATATCATTGAAGAAGATCGGCGCTGCTACTCCATTGCGTATCGAATTGCCACTTCGCATAACGTATGTGTGACCAGGAGCAATGACACTCCCGTTCATCTCCATCTGCGAATCTCCTATGTACTTGAAGAGAAAGACATTGACCGTAGCAAGATGCACAAAATGTAACTCGCCTCCTAAATCCTCCCAGAAAACATATTTCGGCTCGACATATGTCTCACAATTCTCATCTCCCGACAGCACTATGCGCTCCGATACCTTGTCGGTACTGAGTATGAAATCTCTAATCAACTCAAAGTCGTGCTGCGGTATATTGAACTTGTCCGCTACAACATCATGTACCAATCCTCGCTCTGTAAACGATATCTGACCTGCACTCAGATACTCATAGAGCTGGATGAGTACTATATATTTCTGATAAACCGATAACTCTCGGTTCATCTCAACCGCAATACGAGTCGTCTTCGCCGATATGCGGGTTATGACTTTATGCTGGTTCGCTGACTTGCGACTATGCTCTATGTTCGCGCGGTAATACTCGTCAAACTTAGCTATGTATTTCTTCGCTAATTCGGTATTGAGCTGGTCTGTCAGAAACTTATACACAACCATACGACGCTCGTTCATGTCGCTCGATCCCTTGACCGAAGCAACAATCGCAAATAGCTGTATGAGCGCTTCAAGTAGCTGTTCTGACATCTTTTTCTCTTTTCTCTACAATTCCTATAGTCTCTCTCCTATCACTTTCATTATGTTGGCTGGAGCTATGCCTCGATGCAGTATGACGCCATCCGGACCTATCAGCATCAGATGCGGGATACCATTCACACCATACATCTCAGTCGGGATACTCCCCGCATCTATAATATGCTTCCATGTCATCCCCTCTGCCTCTATCGCCTTCAACGTCTCGTCATGCTCGTCCCATACAGCTATGCTCAAGACCTCAAACTTATCTTTGTCAAACGCTTTATACGCCTCCTGGATGAGCGGCATGGCTCTGCGACACGGTCCACACCAGCTGGCCCAAAAATCGACAAGAAGATACTTGCCGCGCCCAGCATAGTCCGATAACTTAGCATCACTGCCGTCTAAATTGCCACCCTCAATCGTGAAATCCTTAAACATCATCCCCTCTCGCGTCGATGCCATCGCCTCATATCGCGCCGTGATAGCTTGGATTGGCCCATACTCCGATATGTAGCGCCCCGCTTCATTCAACTCAGCATTGTACTTGTTGTAGTCCATAAGGTCGGCCTGCGCTATCTCTAACCAAAATATAGCTCGACCCAACGAATTCTCTTTGTTGTCGGCTAACACTAAATGAGAGATAGCAAGACTCTCCCTAACATACTCTCCAAGTAAACTGTCGTGCAACGCCTGTACATTCTCGCCAGCCTCCTGCATCTTGCCCTGATATATGTCGTTATACTTCATGCCAAGATTACTCAATTCATTCTGATAATTCGTCCACTTGTCATTCAGCTTACTCCCCGATGCTAATCCTTTCTCTATCTCTACATCTATAACTCCCGGCTCCAAAATCAAGAACACTCGCTCTCTCTGATTGATTATGGCACACAACTCCGTCGCTGCACACTCTCCCTCCATAACGGCTATACCTCCATTAATAAGCGCTGAGTCTACTACCTCCACGTCGCGTACTCCTCTCTCAAATCTGTATAGATAAGAATACTGCCCGTCTAAACTGTTGTCCGGATATTTTACATTGATTGTATACTTAGTCCCACCGTCACATGAAACTAATATCATAACTATTGCGATAACAATCAGAATTCTTGATATTCCCGCCATATATTGCTTTTTTCGATTATTTGAAAGGCCAAATTTACAAAACTATTTCTTTCATTTACAAGCTATGCCAAAATTTTAATTCTCACCCTTTTTGCATAACTTCGCAACGTCTAATTTTACATCAACATGAATCATAAACTTGCGCTATTAACCCTATTTTTCGCCATTGCAACAACGTTTTCCTGCAAGGACGATAACTACCCAATCACGCCCAATACCCCCTCTGCCGAAGAGAAGGATGACGATGATAATAATGTCGTTGATAATCCTCACGACTTCTCTGCGTCTGATGCTGTTCTCTTTGTCGACGGACGTTTCCTCAAAGATAAATCTGGTAATATCGTTAATCTCCATGGCATCGGTCAGACTTATAGCCCTTGGTTCAACGAACAGGGCTCACAGTGGAACAACTACGATGTCGACGCTTGCCTAACATATAATAAGGCTATCATCAACAAAATACTGAAGGCTGGCTGGGCTATCGACTTCGTTCGATTCCATATGGACCCCTATTGGAGTAATACTCCTGGCGTTCAGACTACAGGCGAAAATGACATATCTGCATATAGCGAAGTACGCTTCAAGAAATACCTTGACGAGGTATTCGCACCTATGGTTGACTTCCTGACAAGCAAGGGTCTCTTCGTCGTTATGCGCCCTCCTGGCGTCTGCCCTCACGAGATAGCTGTTGATGATGACTATAACCGCTATCTCGTCTCCGTTTGGTCTATCGTGGCTAATCATAAACGCCTCTGGAACAACCCTATGGTCTCTTTCGAACTGGCTAACGAACCTGTCAGTATCATGGGCTCTGACGGCTCTATGGGGGCAAGTAATCAAGGGCATTTCGATCAACTCAAAATCTACTTTCAGAAGGTAGTTGACGCTATCCGCGCCACTGGTGCCGAAAACATTCTGTGGGTCCCGGGTCTGGGTTACCAGGGCCTCTACTGGGGCTTCGCGAACAACCCCATCGAGGGTAAGAATATCGGCTATGCTGTCCACTGCTACCCCGGCTGGATGGGTAGCGACGGCGAAAACGGTGACGGCGGCATCTCCGATAACGGTGGCTACGCATCTTTCCAGAACGGTTGGAACCAACAGGTACAACCTATTGCAGATCTCGCTCCTGTCATGGTTACCGAGATGGACTGGATGCCTCAAAAATATAACGCTTCGTGGGGTAAGGCTCTCACTGGCACTGCCGGTGGCGCTGGTTTCGGTGCTAACTTTAAATATATCACCGACCAATGCGGTAATGTCAGTTGGATGATTTTTACAAGCCCCGATATCCTCGCTCGCTATACAGGGGCCGAAGGCAAACCAGGTTCTTATAATATGTTCAACGATCCTGAAGCTTGCATCTGGCCTGTTTACCACTGGTTCAAGGACTATCGCGAAGGCATTTCTGGCGACGTCATTTCGCTCTCTGTCGGCGGCGTCGAAAACGATATGCTCTCTCTCCGCGAGGGCACCTCCTGGAGTATCATCGTCAACGCAATTACCTCCACCGGCTCCTCTTACGCTGTCGATAACAAGGAGATCAAGGTCTCTACAGATAATCCCAATTTATTCGATATCGTCGACGGTTGTCGCCTCGTCGCTCTCTCTCAGGGCTCCGCTATAGTCACCATCTCTGTCGGTAGCATCTCTAAAAATATATCTGTCTCTGTCGAAAATATCTTCTCGCTACTCGCTAAGGACTTCGACCCTAATATCTGGGAAACTGGCTCCTACGACGAAGCATCGCAGACCCTCATAACCGGTCAGTACGGATTCGGAGGATGGCGCTTCGGCAGCGGCGTCGACCTCTCAGGGTATAAATCTCTGACTGTCGAACTGGGCGCCGACAACACATCTATGATATCGTTCCGCCTCTTCGACCAAAACAACTACTGGTCGAAACCAGCCATGTTCGATTTCAATAACTCCCGAAAAATCACTATCGACCTCCATAACATGAAGAACGAAGAGGGTCAGACTGTCGACCCATCTCATATCTTCATCGCAGGCTTCTGGTCTCTCGGTGGTAAGGAGATCGTTATCAAGAGCATCAAGCTCGAATAATATTTTTTTCCCCCCCCCCATATTGCTATGTCAAAAGAAAAATGTAAATTCGCATTGGTTTATTACCGCATATCTCATTGGGGTTGACATGGATTTGACAGCATTTGATGGGGGTATGTAAGCATGCAGAGCTGACGGAACAACGGCTCTCTAATCTCGGGTTTCGACTTATAACTGGCGAAAATAACTACGCTCTCGCTGCTTAATCGAAGTACAGTAGATAAGCTTTATCTCGGTCTAAGAGGCTGAGACGAGACATCTCTCAAAAGCCTAATCCATGAGGCGTTTGGTCAAGAGGTGCTGGAAATTCAGGGATAGTCGGCGGTATGCTCCTTGCCACCGATGAAACTTAAAGAGATAAGGATGGTTTCGGGTGTCTGTTCCCTCGGCCATCACGAAAACCAACAACAGAATAAGCATGTAGAAAGCATATTACTACGATGTTTGGACCGGGGTTCGACACCCCGCAGCTCCACAATGACACAAGAAACAATTCTCATAAGTGAATGTTTACCATCATTTATGAGATTTTTTTTTGCGAGTTCAAAAATGTCAAACTGATGCAAAAAAGACGTATAAGTCAAAAAATATCCCGAAATATCGAAATCCCAATATCCCGAAATAACGAAAAAATCGAAAAATCCCCAATATAACGATATACCGATATCCCAATATCCCGATATAACGATATCCCGATATCCCGATATAACGATATCCCGATATACCGATATACCGATATCCCAATATCCCGATATAACGATATAACGATATAACGATATCCCGATATAACGATATCCCGATATAACGATATAACAATATAACAATATAACAATTTAACAATATAACAATATCCAGATATCCCGATATAACGAAATAAATAAAACAAAAAATACACCCCATTAGGAATAAATTGTTTGTGTACGGACAAAAAACTATATTTGCACTTCGTTTAAAAGATTCCTGAAAATGGATTTTAACATGTAATATTAATCCTGATATCTACAAAAAACTGCATTCTCTGTTATGAAGTTACTCTTATTTAATCTGGGCGGTCACGAGATTATAATCATCGCTCTGCTCGTTCTGCTCTTCTTCGGAGGAAAACGTATCCCTGAACTGATGAAGGGCATCGGTAAGGGCGTCAAGAGCTTTAAGGATGGGCTTAACGACTCGTCCGAGAAGTCATCCGATGACGACAACGAGAAGGAGATCTCGACGAAGTGACTTTCTGGGATCATATCGAAGAACTGCGCTGGACCATCTTGCACATCTTTTTGGTCCTATGCTCGCTCGCTATCATCCTCTTCTGCTTCAAGGAGCCTCTCTTCAATATAGCTCTCGCACCAGCTCAACCAGACTTCATCCTATATAGATGGCTCGACTCGCTCGCTTCTCTCTCTGGCATCGAGAGCATGCACCCCACACCTTGGCAAATGTCTATCATCAACACTCGCCTGACCGGTCAGCTCATGACGCATATTGAACTGTCGCTCTACGGCGCCGTCATCCTCGGAATGCCCGCCGTCTTGTGGCTCCTCTTCCGCTATCTGACACCAGCTCTCTATAAAAACGAAATCCACACCCTGCGCTGGCTGATGGTAGCCGGCGAAGCTCTATTCCTCATTGGAGTATTCTTATGCTACATCCTGATCTTCCCTCTCGCACTGCGATTCCTCGCTACCTACAACGTCAGCGACTCCATTCGTAATATGATAGACCTCGCTTCATACTTCGACCTGCTCCTCATCCTCTCCGTTATGATGGGGCTCGTCTTCGAACTACCTCTCATCTGCATCCTCCTCTCTAAAATGGGGTTCATCAACGCAACTCTCATGGCTAAATACCGCCGCCATGCTATCGTCGGTATCGTGACTCTCAGCGCTATTCTGACACCTACAACCGATATAATGACTCTCTTCTTAGTCTCAATACCTATCTACCTGCTCTACGAAATGAGCCGCTTAATAATCCGATAAATGGAAACTATCTGCGCCATATCTACCGCTCCCGGAATGGGGGCAATTGCTCTCATCCGCCTCAGCGGCAACAAGTCGATAAGCATCGCCGACTCTATCTTCCGGAACCCCTCAGGTCGATCTATTGCGGCCCTTAAAGGTGGCCAAATCATATATGGAAATATCTTCCTTCCCTCCGACGATACCATAATCGACGAGGTCGTCATCTCTCTCTTCCGCGCTCCTCACTCTTTCACAGGCGAAGATACTGTCGAGATTGCCTGTCATGGCAGCACGCATATACAACGACGAATACTGCAACTGCTCATCGATTCGGGCGCTCGCCTCGCTCGTCCTGGTGAATTCAGTAAACGCGCTTTCCTCAATGGTAAGATGGACCTCAGTCAGACGGAGGCAGTGGCTGATCTCATCGCCTCTAAGAACGAGGCGGCACGACGTATCGCTATGCAACAGATGAAGGGCTCGCTCTCAACGCGCCTCAAGGAGCTGCGTTCCAAAATAGTGGAGTTCTCATCGCTCCTCGAACTGGAACTCGACTTCAGCGACCAAGATGTCGAGTTCGCCGACCGGTCGCAACTCCGCCTTTTGCTCTCCGAGACAGATAACTACGTCCTTCATCTCGCCCGCTCTTTCTCTCTCGGCGATGCCATCAAAAACGGTATCCCCGTAGCCATCATCGGCCTCCCTAACGCCGGAAAGAGCACCCTGCTCAACCGCCTCCTCGGGGAAGATCGTGCCATCGTAAGCGACATACCAGGTACAACTCGCGACAGCATCGAGGAGACAATCCACATGGGCGACGTGGAACTGCGTCTCATCGACACTGCCGGCATTCGTCATACCACCGATACCATCGAATCAATCGGCATCGAACGCGCCCTCAATAGGGCTACTAAAGCAATGGTCATCCTGCTCCTCGTCGATGTTAATAGCTCCCAAAACGATATCAACAGCCTCAGCTCCATACTGAAAAACCATATCAATAAGGAACAACAACATATCCTGCTCGTTATCAATAAAATCGATACCAACACGACTCATCAGACCGACCTCTCATCTCTGCCCTGCGACGAGAAGGTCTGCATCTCCGCCCTCGATGGACAGGGTATGGAACAGCTTCAGGAGGCTCTCGTCCGAATCACCATGACTCGTGAGGCCGATAACGAAGATATAATAATAACAAACGCACGCCATTACGAAGCCCTCATCAGAGCACACGAAGCCCTCACACGTGTGCAACAAGGCATCGAAGCCAACATCTCTGGCGAGTTCATCTCCTTAGACATACACGACGCCACCGACGCCCTCGCCGAAATCACTGGCGAAATCTCCTCCCAGGAAATTCTAAACAACATTTTTTCAAAATTTTGCATCGGCAAATAGTTGACAATCAGTACTTTAAGCCTTATTTTTGGGCAAAAATCGAGGCACAAAACTTGGCACACGTGTGCCAAAACTGCCCCTTTCGTGTGTCAACCAACTGGCTAATCATCCTCTAAAGCAATGGTTTAGCAAATTCTCTCGAAAGCCATTGGAAAGTAACTATATTTTTGCGTGGGAAAATGAATGAGCCCTCAAAGC
>JABUTU010000033.1 GCA_021443545.1 Marinilabiliaceae bacterium
GAACCCCCGACCCTCTGCTTGTAAGGCAGATGCTCTGAACCAGCTGAGCTAAGCGCCCGATACCGTTTTTGACGATGCAAAGGTACTAACTAATTTCAAACTTCCAAACAGAAGAGTGAAAAATTATAGGCAAAATCAATGTTACCCGCTCAAAGTACCTCTGCCACAACATAGTTACTTCCTCCGACAAATATCAAATCGTCAGGCTCTGCGATCTTCTTCGCCTGATAGAGAGCCGCAATGACAGAGTCGAATGGATAGCCAGGGCGTCCCATCGACTCACCTAACTTAGAGAGTTCCTTTGAAGGCACGGCCCTATCGGTCTGTGCCTGACAGTAATAGTAATAAGCATTCTCTGGCAAGAGGGGAAGAACATCCTCAGGATGTTTATCGTTGACCATACCAAAGACGATATGCAGTCGCCCATATCGCTTCATCTCATCCGTAAGCTGCTGTGCAACAATGAGCATACCATGTCGGTTATGACCAGTGTCGACAATGACGTCTGGTTTCGACGCAATCTTTTGCCATCGCCCCATGAGTCCCGTCTGCTCCTGAACAGACTCAAGACCCTCTCTGATAGCCACAATATCAACATCATCAAAACCAAGTTCTTCGCGTAGCAAGGTTGCAGCACGTACTATCGTAAGTATATTCTTCTGCTGACACAGCCCCATAAGAGAGAAGGGTATTCGATGTTGTTGATTTGTCTTCTTATCCAAAAGAACATACTGCATCTTACCATCCTTCTCCTTCGCTTCAAGCACTCGGTAGTAGTCCTCAGCGAAGTAGATAGGAGACTCTTGAATAGCTGCCATATCGACGAACACCGAATCCGTCTCCGGATGACGCTCACCGATGACAACAGGACGCTCCTCCTTGATGATTCCTGCCTTCTCCTTGGCAATAGCCCCAAGTGTATTACCCAGATACTGCATGTGGTCGAAGCCTATATTAGTGATGACACACAGCTCTGGCCAGACGATATTTGTTGAGTCCAAACGACCTCCAAGACCCACCTCGACAACAGCCACATCAACCCCAGTAAAACGGAAATAGTTGAATGCCATAGCTGTTGTAATCTCAAAAAACGAGGCATGCAACTCATCCAAGAAGAGGCGATACTCATTGACAAAATCCATGACGTACTCCTCTGGAATGGGACATCCGTCAACACGTATTCGCTCGCGGAAATCCTTTAGATGAGGCGATGTATAGAGACCCACAACGTAACCCGCTGACTGCAGAATCGAGGCGAGAGAATGCGACACCGAGCCTTTGCCATTGGTTCCAGCCACATGGATGACCTTGAAGGCACGACTCGGATGGTTGAGATGATCATCCAGCGCCAACGAATTGGCCAATCCTGGCTTCATGGCTTTATCTCCAACCTTTTGATACTCTGGAAACTGCGTATATAGATAGTCTATTACTTCCTGATATGTCTTCACTGTATTATGCTTCTTTTATGGTACGAAGTTACGATTAAGAGACAAGAATGACAAACAGCACCTTACTTTGTGGTCAAAATTCAGAAAGACAGTATAAGGCCGATAGCCGAATGCGACTGTCTTGAGAAATCCGTTACACACAAGGAATAGTCGAGATATATCGAGAAGCCTGAGGAAGCTCTTTTATTTTTTACCCATTCTATTCTGGCATTCAACATAGATCTGTCGGCATTGTCATATTGCCATGCCTCGGCAAGTAGTTTTTCATTTCGTTCCGTCTTACTCGACTGGTTTCCCTGCCGTATTTTCAGCATATCACCGTCTCTTGTATCTTGCTCATACTTAAGAGCAACAGATAAGTTGTTATCACCTCCTATCCTAAAATCATACCCTCCATGAGCAGCAAGAATGGTTGAAGAGAGCGTCTGCTCGTACTCTGCGGGATGAACGTATTGAGTTGCAACGAAATCCCCCTTTGAAAAGGCTGCCCCCACATGCCATGCACCACCATTCAATGTATATTCAGCCTTTAGCAATGTATGCCGCGTTGTATTTCGGATTACTCGTCCATACTTGACATAATGGGTATTATTACCATTCGTCTCCTGACGCTGAAGTGGCTTGTACGAGTCGCACGGAGCCCGTCTAAAGAGCAAAGCAAAGAGATGCTTCAGAGTCCCTGCGTTATACGTAAATTGAAAATCTGCACCGGTCAACATTGTCTCACTCTCGCCTATCTCCTCTTCCTTAGCTTTTACTTCAACATTCTGTTCTATCGTTGAAAAGAATAGCGACAAAGAGGCATTCAGAGCATTCCAATCGCGGGAAATCAATGCATTGAAATAGTTCGACCTTGTCAGATATCTCCTTTCTTCAAAACCGTTCGCCGCATAAGGTGTCATCTCGCCGAACCACAATCCCTCGCTTCTCATGACACCAATCACGTTGCTTGGACCCATCTGTTTGAGCGACACTACCTCTCTCTCCTGCGCAAAACGATACAAAAGCATAATGTGCATCATTTTTGATATGAAGCAACCTATATGAGGAGCGACAGAGAGATTATTAAGAGTGTTTTTGTTTCGGATATCGCGTTGTTTTGCCGTGCTCATCTGAGTCATAGTCCCAGATAGCCCAAACGACAATGGCATATCCCCCATTTCATATTCTACCATAGCTCTGAGTCTATATCGTTCCTGATGAACATCAGCCCGAATCGTATCGGCGAACTCAAAGAGAGTTGACCCCGGACGCGAGATCATGGAATAGGCCTGACGCTCCCGCGATGAATAGCTATAGAGAAAATCGCCGAATGTCTTTAGACTCTTTCCGAATTGTCGTCTGCCCTCAGCCTTGACACACCAAAGACGTTCATTGCTCGGCTGCACAATATCCAGCCGCCCATTAACCATGTCAGCTCCAAGAGAGAGTAAGAGATTGTCAACTTCCGTCGTATCATCCTCCGCGACACTGAAGAAGTCAACGACAGAAATAGGCATTTCTGCATATTGTCGGTAGTACTCATCATTCAGAATCTGGCCTGTCAGATTAGTAGCCAATAAAACCATCAATATGCTCCAAAGATATCTCACTTTTACTTCTTTAGAAGCGGACTACTCAGGACAACGAAATCGTTGCTTGAATTATTTGTATCGACATATCGAGTCGAGCCACTTGTTGTCGTCAGTGCATCATCCACTTTACGACATACGGAAGTTCCAGAACCTATTGAGGAGGCATTAAGGACATAACCAGCATCCACCGAAGGTGCCAAACGTTTATTCCTATTGTCAGCATCAAAGACCTCAACACCATCATACACCCACTCGTACGGGATCTTCATATACTCATACGAATCACTGGCATTTGCTGGATTATTTGTGATATAATCCCTGACATACTCATCCATTGACGTTCTGGGTTTGAAGAGAACGACAGCTGGGTCCATACACGAACAAGACCAAATGGTCATGCTACTCGTCTTCCACAACATATTAAGCATCTTCTTGTCGGGCGTTGTCGGAGGCGTCTGCTTGGTCAGACCAGCATTATCAGCATAGGCAGCCCACACACCCTCGCGTGAGAGATCCACTGATTCACTATTGCCCAGCTCAATATGATTAATCGCATTTGCCGCAATGACTACCTCCTCACCAGGCTGGATGGGGTTATCGAAACCCGTTCCGGGAAAACTCCATATAAAACGATATGCCGCACAGTAGTCATACTTATCGAAATCACCCCATGGACACTGCGAAGAAGCACGTGTCATAGCCGCGAATGCTATGCAGACACCATCAAGATATGAGACCACATCTGAATTGTTAACAATCACAAAGTACTGGTCATACATATAATTCTTACCATCAGCACCCTTACACCCTGTATAGTATATCTCCTTAAATATCAGATTATTGCTACGCGTCTTAACCATATCCACAACTATAGAAGCGTTCCCCGTCACCAGAAAATCGACATTCAATCCATTAAACATGAATGGTTCATAATCGCATATCTGTTGGAAAGAAGCTGATATATTATAATTGCCATTCTCCACGTCAAGTTCACATATACCATCCTCTGTCTCAATGGTATAAATCACATTATTGACAGTATTAACAACACTCACCTTAGTACCATCAGGTACTTCTACGCCGTCAGCATCAAGAGTGATGACAATATGCGACACTGACGATGGTTCATCATCTTTGCAAGCAGACAATCCCGACAGAACGAGAACTGCCAACAGTAGAATTTTAATATGTCTCATTGTATATTGTTTATTTACACATAAAACTTTGCGGCATCACCTTGACATCGAAACCAAAATAGGTTGCTGTTCCGACAGTGAACCACTGGTCGCTTGAAGCATAATAACGCTTCGGCGTAAAATTAGTCAAATTATTGACATAAAGAGATATCTCGACAGCCTTTCCTACATTCTTCGACAATTTGAAATCGAGCTGTCCGTAGGGATTAGGGTCGTCCTTGAGCAGGGAGGTCGAACTCCTTTTATGCACATACGCCGATGTCTGGCTATTACTCTTAATATCCGCAGGAAGTTCTTCCTGCCTTGACCCGTCTGGGCGGATAAGAGCAATCGGATAGACGCAGAGGCGATCGTCCTCTAAGCGTGTCATGACCTTGCCCTTATAGAGACTCTCACGCCACTCACGCGAGAACCACATCTCTTGATATTTCAGCGTGCAGACCATAGCCAGCTTGGGGATATGCACAATAAGCCGTAGACTCGTTGTCAGCTGCTCTGAATGAGACACATTAAAGAGCGAAGAATAATCAACCATAACAGCGGCATACTTACGATTCATACCATTAATGGTTGTTGGGGAATAATACTCATCGGCATCTGTATCACTCCTCTTGATGTTCATATATGCACCATCCACATATATCTGTGTATGCAATGGTTTTATCTTTCCGAAGTCCAGAGTATACTCAACACCCCACTTATCAACAGTCATCGAATTGGAGGGTAGAGTATAGTTACAGAATGTCGTATCCATCTTAAAGGGAACAGGAGTTCCACTCGCATCAACAAAGATATTATCCGAATCATAGTGAGCTGGTCCGACTCGACTGTCGTAGACCCTATATGGATATGGCATAACCTTACTCTTGAGCGTCAAGCCATTCGTCAGATGCTCGTTATAGTACGACACGTAGAAACGTCTTTCGTCCAACCTGAGTTCCAATCCCAACTCACTATTACGCGTCTGCATAATACGCTGCGACCTGTTCTCTGTATTCACAATGCAGGATGTAAAGAGAGATTTTCTCTCACCACTCGATGCATCGGCATAGCTATATGAGAGCTGATCTGAATAGGCCCTATCAGGATAGAGATAGATGAGGAGCGGCATTTTCTTCATGATACCCCACGAAGCAGAAATGGCGAGACTCCTACCCTCTTCACCACTCACAGGAAACGTATAACGCGCACCAAGACGCGGTTCAACCTGCCAATTGAAGTTATAACCATCAGCATCAATATGCGTCATTCGCAACCCGACCTGCAGTTCTGCGCGATGGCGTCCCATATATGACAATTTCTCCTCGATGAAAAAGGCCGATGAGCCAATCGGGGGTATCTCACTGAAACTACGGGGACGCACACCATTAGGCAGATACTCACCTCCTTTGCCTGCACCTTTATTACCCTTTCGGTTCAGTTCAGCACCAATCGTGACTCTGTTCATCACCGCGCCCCACGAATTATTCTGACGTAATGAGAGACGAACCTGACCCTCGACTGGTCGACCGTCCACCGTCGACACTTGAGCATAGTCGATAGGATAGAACGCCCCTAAGTGCTCACCCTCCATCATCGCATTGGTGAAGGGCATCGGGATATCCCCGATATGCTGCGTCATCTGCTCATTAATCTGCCATCCCACCTTACCGAAAAGAGCGATATCTATAGCGGGAAGAGAATTGTTGCGTGGCATCCATTGCGACTGCACGTTCAGCGAGAGAGCCTTATCCTCTTGTTTGTCGTAGCTACCCGCCACCATATCGGGATCACTCTCATTGGTATTAGCGGAGTAGTGACCGTTGAATTTCACATTGAGATGCAAATCGGCGTAGTCTTGGAATCTGTATGTATCTGTAAAAGAGAGTTGAGCTGTCAGTCGTCGGAATTGGTCTGTAGTACTTCTGACATCCGCTGTATAGTAAGCATAATCAACATCAGCAGCTACAGCTGCACCCTGACCTCCGAGAGCGAAGCCCTTGCTGAGCGAGAAGGACTTAAGGCGTGGATCGGCCTTGAAAGAGACCCTCCAAGGTGAGACCCCAGCCTTTGTTCTGACGATGAGGGCGCCCGATGTCAGATTACCATACTCCACAGGAGCCACTCCTCTGATGACCTCCACCGACTCGATGCGGTCTGTTGATATGGTACGTGAATCCAACCCTCCGCCGCCCGACTCCTGCTGGGAGGCACCATTGGAGGTCGCTGTCGAGAGACGTTGCATATTAGCATCGTTAGAGAGTTGAGCGCCATCCACAACAACAGCCACTCCGAGTGCATTCGTCGTCTCCGTAACTTTCGTCTCACGCAATGTAAGGAGCCTCCGATTGGCGAGGTCTGGGTTCTGCGTCACCGCCCCTGGCATGAGCTGCAGAGCATCGGCAATAGAAGATGTCTGCTGGTGTTCGAGAGCTGTACGGTCGATGGACGAGACATTACCCATCGTTGCAGTACGTCGTGCCACGACCGTCACATCTGCGATACTATACGTCGTAGGCTGCAGGAGAATCTGGACACTGTTTACCTCACCATCCACCGTAACATATTTAGTGAGACAAGTGAAACCCACCATACGGGCATCCACGCTCCATCGACCACGAGGCAGGGCATCAAAAAGGAAAGAACCATCAGCATCCGTCACCGTTGTCTTCTCGAGTTCTGGCAGCATGACGACACACCCCACAAGAGGCTCCCCCTCGGCATAAGCAACACCCCGTAGCGAGAACGCCGTAGCATTGCCCTGAGCGAATAACGCACCCCCCCAAAGAAAGAAGAGCCAAAGCAGAAAAACCGCCCCAAACCAGACTCCACGTATCGCCGTAACTCGCGCCATAAATCACAATCATATGAAAGATGTTGCGAAGATACGAAAATATGAAAAGCATTTACTCTGCTGCGGGGCATTTGATTTTAAGGAAATGAGACTCCCCTTCGTCCTAAGTCGCACTATTGCTCTACAGGAAAAATCTCAAGTATCGATTCTGTCGGACAAAGAGACCTGCTCGTACGCAACGAAAAGAATCCTATTGTAAAACTTCTTTCAAAAAGCTTGTCTTACGGCCCATTCTGGTGTGTTACAGCCCGATTGGGGTTATGATTTCTGCCTTGTGGCATAATGCCTACGGTAAATGTGGCAATAGAGAGGCTTAATTATGATGCTGGTATTAAGAAGTTGTATTAAGATTGCTATTCTTTGAACAAATCATCCAAAACAACTTG
>JABUTU010000071.1 GCA_021443545.1 Marinilabiliaceae bacterium
ATCAAGGTCATCCCTGATATCCGAAATGTTAAAAATCTCTCGCACGACCAGCAGAAGGCTGCTGAGGCTCAAGCTGTCATGGCGCTCATTCAACCCTCCGACGTGCTGGTCATAATGGATGAAAACGGTAAGCAGTTCACCTCCCGTCAGTTCGCCGACTATCTCGCGAAGATGGCTGTGCAGGGAACACGTCGCCTCCTCTTCCTCATTGGCGGCCCTTACGGCTTCGACAAGTCAATATACGACAGGGCTAACTTCAAAATATCTCTATCGCCAATGACCTTCTCTCACCAAATGGTGCGTCTCATCTTTCTCGAACAACTCTACAGAGCTCATACTATCATCAAGGGACAACCTTATCACCACGACTAATCATCCTCTGTATAATATTCTTTTTTTTTCCTTACCTTACTCTCTTTGTTGATTACTGAAAAAAAGTTAATTTCGCTCTTCAAACATATACTATTATATTATTACACCATTATCAAATAACATGAAAAGGAATAAGTTGGGTCAGACGGGATTGGAAATCTCGCAACTCTCATTTGGCGCATCGTCACTCGGTGCTGTTTTTCACGACATCAATGAGTCGGAGGCCATCAGGGCTGTCTCTGTTGCTCTCGACGGTGGCATGAATTTCATTGATGTATCTCCCTATTACGGTCACTACAAGGCTGAGACAGTGCTCGGTAAGGCTCTCAAGGAGCTGCCTCGCGACCGTTACTACCTCTCGACCAAGGTGGGTCGCTACGGCAAGGATGGTAAGAACACGTGGGACTACTCAGGCAAGAGGGCGACGGAGAGCGTCTACGAGAGTATGGAACGCCTCAATATCGATTATATCGATCTCATTAATGTGCATGATATAGAGTTCTCTGACCTCAATATTGTGGTCAACGAGACTCTCCCGGCTCTCGTCGAACTACGCCGTAAGGGTGTTGTCGGTCATGTCGGCATAACGGACCTCCAGTTGGAGAACCTCAAGTGGGTTGTCGACCATGTCGAAGAGGGCACTGTCGAGAGTATCCTCAATTTCTGCCACCATTGTCTCTGTGATGACGCCCTGGTTGACTATCTCGACTATTTCGAGTCGAAGGGTATCGGTGTGATTAATGCCTCTCCTCTCTCGATGGGTCTGCTCTCACAACGTGGTGTCCCAGCATGGCACCCCGCTCCGCAATCACTCGTCGATGCCTGCAAGAAGGCTGTGCAGCACTGCAATGCCAAAGGCTATCCAATCGAGAAACTCGCCATTCAGTATTCAGTAAGCAACGACCGCATCGCATCAACTCTCTTCTCATCGGCTAACCCAGCCAATGTGCAGAAGAATCTCGACTTCGTGGCTGAACCCATCGATTGGCAGCTCGTCCGTGAGGTGCAGGATATCATAGGCGACCAAAAACGTGTCACGTGGAAAAACTCATAAGGCAATGAAAATTGTTGATGCTCACTCTCACCTCTGGCTTCGTCAGGATACCATAGTCGATAATCAGCCCATCAGGACAACGACAAACGGTCGCTCGCTCTTCTTCGGCGAGGAGGTGCAGATGTTGCCTCCATTCATGATTGACGGCAAGAATACGGCGGAGGTCTTCCTCTCCAATATGAACTATGCTCAGGTCTCGGCTGCCGTGGTCGTTCAAGAGTTCATTGACGGCTTGCAGAACGACTACCTCTCAGATGTGCAGCAACGTCACCCGAATCGCTTTGTGACGTGTGGCATGGCTGAATTTCGCTCTCCTGGCTACTACAGTCAGGTGGTACGTCTCTATGAGGCTGGTTTCAAAGCCATTGCCATCCCCGGTCATCGCCTCGCAAAGGCTAAGGATGGCTCAACAGCTCTCTCAAGCGATGAGATGATGCGTACGATGCATTATATGGAGGATAACGATATGGTCCTCTCTCTCTGCTTGGCGGACGATGCCCAACAGATAGCGGAGGCTGAGGTGATAATACGTGAGTGCCCGAAGCTACGCATCGCCATCGGTCATTTCGGAATGCCGACAACCTCCCACTGGAGGGAGCAGGTCATGCTGGCTCGCCACGAGAATGTGATGGTCGAGAGTGGCGGTATCACATGGCTCTACAACGCTGAGTTCTATCCATTCCCATCGGCCGTCAAGGCAATTCGCGAAGCTGCCGATATGGTTGGAATAGAAAAGCTCATGTGGGGCTCTGATTACCCTCGTACGATAACCGCTATAACATATAGAATGTCGTACGACTTCATCGTTAAGTCCAATCTCCTGACAGAGGCTGAGAAGGAGGCGTTCCTCGGTGGTAACGCACAACGCTTCTATCGGTTGCACGACCTCATTGAGCTGCCTTATGTCAAGAATATGTCGGAGTAAGAAGTTGTAGTTATGAAAATATTGAAAAACCCTAAATTCGCCCTCGGACTGATTTTCTCACTCTTCTTCCTGTGGGCTATAAGTAGCAATCTGTTGCCGACCATGATTCGGCAGCTGATGAAGACATGCGAGCTCAATACCTTCGAGGCATCATTCACTGAGACTGCCTATTGGCTTGCCTATTTCATCTGTCCTATCCCTATCGCAATCTATCTGAAGCGATATAGCTATAAGGCGGGTATCATCGTGGGACTGCTGACGGCTGCCTTTGGTGGCCTGCTCTTCATCCCAGTCGCCGACCTCCATATGTATAGCGTCTATCTGCTCATATTCTTCATCATCGCTGTTGGTATGTGTTTCCTCGAGACGGCTGCCAACCCCTACGTCAGTGTCCTTGGCGATGCTTCGTCAGCTCCACGCCGACTGAATCTGGCGCAGTCGTTCAACGGCCTCGGTGCCTTCGTGGCCGCTATGTTCCTCAGTAAACTGGTGCTGACGGGTAATGACTTCAGTCGCGACACGCTCCCGACCGATTATCCCGGTGGTTGGGAGGGTTATATCGTTGATGAGACGAGCTCTATGCGTATGCCTTATCTCATCCTCGCTGTTATGCTGATTGTGATTGCTCTCCTGGTCTACCTGACACGTCTGCCTCAGATTGATGAGGAGAGTGGCGACGAACGTCAGGGTAAGCTCATCGACTTCTCGGTCTTCCGTAAGAGCAACCTCAAGTGGGGCGTCATAGCTCAGTTCTTCTACAACGGCGGTCAGACAGCAATCAATAGTCTCTTCCTGATTTACTGCACTAAGTATGCTGGCATATCAGAGAGCACAGCGACGACGCTCTTCGGTCTCTATATGGGTATGTTCCTCCTCGGACGGTGGATTGGAACGCTGCTGATGGTTAAGATACGACCGCAGGATATGCTCCTCGTCTACGCCTTGGCAAATGTGGCTCTCTGCGCTGTCATCTCTCTCTGCGGCGGCTGGGTCGGTATATGGGCTATGCTCGCTGTCTCATTCTTCATGTCGATAATGTATCCGACGCAGTTCTCACTCGCCATACAGGGACTGGGAAGTGCCACGAAGAGCGGCTCTGCCTTCCTCGTGATGGCTATCGTCGGAAATGCGTGCGTGCCTCAGTTCACAGCATATATAATGAACCAGAATGAGGCAGTCTATCAGATAGCATACGTCATTCCTATGTTCTGCTTCCTCGTATGTGCCTTCTACGGCTGGCGAGGTTATAAAATCAAATAGTTCATTTTTCAGACAACAAAAGAGAATTCAAAATAATGAAAGCAATTCAGATTGCGGGTGTCGGCGATATGCAGGTTGTCGACCTCGGAATGCCAGAAGCACCAAAAGCAGGCGAGGTGCTGCTCAAGATTGATTATGTCGGTTTCTGCGGCAGCGACCTCTCGACATACCTCGGTAAGAACCCAATGGTTAAGATGCCTGTCATACCCGGTCATGAGATCGGTGCTACAATTGAGGCTGTCGGACCGAATGTCCCTGACTCTCTACGCAAGGGGATGGTGGTGACGGTCAACCCATATACCAACTGCGGTCATTGCGCCTCATGCCGTAACGGTCGCGTCAATGCCTGTCAGCATAACGAGACTCTTGGTGTGCAGCGTGATGGTGCCATGCGTGAGTATATGATATTGCCATGGGAGAAGATTATCCCGGCTAATGGTATGACGCCTCGCGACTGTGCTCTGATCGAGCCTATGAGCGTCGGTTTCCATGCTGTCAACAGAGCTCAGGTGACCGATATAGATGTCGTGATGGTTCTCGGCTGCGGTATGATTGGCATAGGTGCCATCGTACGCGCTGCCCTGCGTGGTGCTACGGTCGTGGCGGTCGACCTCGACGATGAGAAGCTCGCTCTCGCCAAGCAGATGGGTGCTACATACGTCATCAACTCGGCTAAGGAGAATGTCCATGAGCGTCTCGCTGAGATAACAGATGGATATGGTCCCGACGTGGTCATCGAGGCTGTCGGCGCTCCCCCCACCTACGTAATGGCTGTCGAGGAGGTGGCCTTCACAGGTCGCGTCGTATGTATCGGCTATGCTAAGGTCGATATAGCATTCCAGACCAAACTCTTCGTCCAAAAGGAACTCGACATACGTGGCTCTCGCAATGCCATGCCATCGGATTTCCGTGCTGTCATCCACTACCTCACATCGGGCGTCTGTCCTATCGACCGACTCATATCGGATGTCGTAGCTCCCGAAGAGGCTCAGAACGCCATGAAACGCTGGGTCGAGGCTCCCGCTAAGGTCTTCCGTATCCTCGTCAAAATGTAGGGATATTATTCGTAATCATCATATATTACTTCGTAAGAGGGTGTGTCAGACATATATGACACACCCTCTTTTCTCTCTCCGCAATCGTTTGCGAAAATCGACTCGCCTCTCATAACCTTCTCAAATAGCTCGGAAACCCTCTATTTTCAGCCATTTTTTGATTTTTCTGAAAAATCATTTTTTATATATTTTGGCAATTGTAAACATTGTTTCATAAATTTGCCGATGACAATTTATGAAACTCGTTTATGAAAAGATTTCTACTCTCTTTGACAACTCTCTTAGTGGCCTCTTCCGCATGGTGTCAGGCTCCAGAATATTGCGATGCAGTAATGATTCAAGGGTTCTACTGGGACTCCTACAAGGCTGATGATGACATCGATAAGCCTGCCGACTATTTCGGGCCGACGACGTGGAGTGAGTTGCTCTCTCAGGTGGATGAGCTGTCGGCTTCGTTCGATATGATTTGGTTGCCTCCCTCAGCTAAGTCCAGCGGCGGCGTGGGCTATCACCCCAAGCAGTGGTGTAACCAAAATGGCGAGTGGGGTACGGAGGCGGAGCTCAAAACTCTCATCGCTGCTTTCCATAATAACGATACTCGTGTGATTGCTGATATCGTGATTAATCATCGCGACGGTAATACCACATGGACCGATTTCTTCGACGAAGATTTCGGTGCCTACGGACAGTTTACCCTCTCCCCAGGTGAGAATTTTATATGTGCCGATGATGAGTGTAAGGATAATGGTTTTGAACCAAAGGGTAATAACGATGCGGGATACGACCTCATCGGCGGCGCTTGGGGCGGTTATGCTGCAAGTCGCGACCTCGACCACTCCAACCTGACTGTTCAGGAGGCTATCAAAGCATATCTCAAATGGATGAAGAACGAGATCGGGTATGACGGCTGGCGTTTCGACCTCGTCAAGGGTTATCTCGGTAAGTATATCGAGATATATACGAAGGCTGCCGATGCCTACTATTCTGTGGGAGAGTATTGGGATGGTAGCTACGACGCTCTGAAGAAGTGGGTCAACGATACGGGATGGAACTCAACGTGCTTCGACTTCTGCGCTAAGTATAGCCTCTATAACGGCACTCTCTCTAATGGTGATTACAGAGCAATGACCAATATGTATAACTTTCCCAACGGTCTGTGCGGCGCCGACGAGATGAAGCGTTATGCAACGACATTCGTGGATAATCATGATACATTCCGTGATGTCAACCGTTTCTCTGGCAACTGGGATAAGGCTAATGCCGTCCTCCTCGCCTCTCCAGGCATCCCATGTGTCTTCTATCCTCATTGGGTCTCATGTAAATCAAACATTCAGAATATGATTGCTGCCCGTAAGGCTTGCGGCATCCACTCGCAGTCGCCATGCGTCACCGACGGTACATGCGAATCATATTACAGAAGTGTGACCACAGGAACAAAGGGAAAATTGGTCTGCTATGTGGGACACGACTGGACAGCTCCTTCCGATTGTGAGTTGGCTTGTTGCGGCGACGGTTGGGCCTTCTACACCCAGATGAGCAATGAGAAGTTCTACATCGCTGGTAACGGCTCTGAAGGCGGTGTCTGGTGCGATGGTAATACGTGGATTCCCGATGGCGTGGAGCTGAAGGATAACGCAACCTATACGGTCGCTGTCGAGCCAGGCGAATATATCTTCAAGATTACCGATGGCACATGGCTCAATAGCTGGGGATATTCATCTGTCAATGGTTCGTCAAGCACTCCCGGCTATACATCCAACGAGAACGATAATATATGCTTCTCTGTGGAAGAGCCTACACTGGTATCCATATACTTCGACGCCGCCACACGCCGAATCAATCTGAAGCTGACCGATAACAATGTCACAACAATCAGCAACGTTAAGAGCGACGGAAAGGGCAGCGTCAGGAAATATCTGAAAGATGGTCAGATGATTATCGAAAAAGATGGCGTGCGATATAATATCGCTGGATGTAAAATGGAATAATCAATTATAATTATATATTATATGGAAAAAGTTTTCACAATTTTAACAGCTATTCTTGCCATCGTAGGCATAGATGCTACGGCACTGACCTTCACGGCAAAGGTGCCCGCCGACACTAAAGCATGCTACATAGCAGGCGATTTTACAGGTTGGAGTCATGCCGCAATGACCAAGGTTGATGATGTGACATTTACAATTGATTTTCCGGAAGCTACGGAAACGCAATGGTATAAGTATTGCTCTGGTCCAGGATGGGAATATGAAGAGACGACAGAGTCTGGTGAGTCAGGTGCAAATCGTCATTACTCATCAGAGGACATCATTCCAAACTGGCGTTCTATCTACGACCCCGACTACATAACAATCAAGGTGTGCATCAAATATGATTATCAGCCAACCATCTGGTGGTGGGGTGCTGGCGATAAGTGCCCGGATGCAGCCGATACACCTAACACCTATACAGGTGAGGGAAATTACACATGGCCTGGCCCCTCTATGCAACCTATGACTGATTTGGATGGCTGGTACTATTATGAGATTAAGAATGTGTATTGCTATAATGGTGTGACAATAATGATTGATGGTAATAACATCAGTAATGATGGCTATAACGTAAAAACAAACACTGCATTTACAGTCGACGGGTCATATAGTGAGACTCAATGGCCTGCTGACCCGATCTACTCAAAGGTTAAGGTATGCATTCAATATGATTCAGCACCAACCATCTGGTGGTGGGGTGC
>JABUTU010000048.1 GCA_021443545.1 Marinilabiliaceae bacterium
CAGAACATATCGTGCGTTATCTCGCTGAAATAAATCTTGTCGCCACAGTTGCGAATGTTAATAGAATCTGTCATATCATTCTAATTGAGTTATTTCCGAGTGCAGAATTACATAAAATTCTCATATCTACTGTCTTTCTACGGCTCAAAGTGTGTCGCTGTGCTAAATTTTGTGGGTTTTCATGCAAAAAATACACATCCAACTATCATTTCATCTCTTCTATTTTGCTCTTACTGTTCCCTTCATTTCTCAACACTTGCAATCTTCATATGACAAAACGCCAAATAGATGTAGTTGAAAATCGTTAAAGTTTTGAAGGTGAATTAACATTTTGTATTCTCTCCAAACGATTGTATGTGCTATGCTTTTGAGCAAGCCTTCGTTTTGTACCTTCTGCGGTATTTTTAAAACAACACATATTGATAATCAATACTTTACACTGCAAAACTGGCGTTTCATATGACTCCCGACATCTTTCTCTCGTATGTCGTTCGTCTTAGTGCGTTTTAGTTTGAGGTTCGGTGATTTCCCAATACCCTCCTTTTCGTCCTCCTTTTCTGACGATGTGGAGCGTGATAAGATCGCGTTGGATGGTCTTGACTGATACACCTGTCTTTTTAGACATCTCCTCCATCGTTATCTTGGGTTCTGCATCTATCATAGTGAGTAAAAGTCGCTGACGGTCAGATAGTTGTTTCTGGACATCTTTCTGGACATTTATTTGGATATCGCTTGCCTCAGTATCTGCCTCATAGTTGCTAATAAGGTCGGCAATATCCCTGCTGTGCATGGACATCATGACTTCAATAAAGATTTCTATATCTTCCTTATCGCATGCATCTATTAGCGCCTGAATATATTCTGCCTTATTCTGCTTTGACACTTTACTCATGAGAACGCCAAAATGGTGCTGTATGAGATTCGTTAACAGACGTGTGGTGCGCCCATTGCCGTCAACCCATGGGTGAATGGTTACAAGACGATAATGTGCTTCAAAGCTTAAACGATAGATATTCTCTATATCATCTCTTCCAACTAAAACTATTCGCTTGTTAAGCCAACTGCAAAACTCATTAAGCTTATCTGGAACTTTTTGAAATGACATATACGACCTGCCTCCCATGTCAGCCTGCACATTCACTCTGCGTAACTCTCCAAGTGAAGAGTCGAAATCGCCAAGCGCGGTGTGATAGAGAGCACCTGTGCGTCGCATCACGGATGCTGACATCTGACAGAGTGTTTCGGGCGTTATGCAAATAGTGTCCTGTGCCCATTTAAGCCACTTGAAGTATGCATCTCTAAGGTCAAGATTCATCATCTGTTCTATTACTGCTTTGCCAGTAGGGGAATAACCCTCGTCGAACATCAGCTGATTTTCTACCTCAGTTATCGTGGATCCTTCTATGGCTGTGGAATGGGTGATGATGCTATACAGATAGAACTTTTTATAATCTATTTGCTCTGCTATCCCCAATTCTTTAAAACGGGTGAATAACTGTGATATGTCTCTTCGCTTATTCATAAAATGATTGTCCTGAAACAGAGAAGCTAATCATTCTCAGCCTTTCTTGCACTATGTGTTTGTATTAAAATACCCACAGATTCCCTTATGATTACAAATGTAATACTATTTCCTTACCAAAACAAAACAGAGATGCGAATGTTCGCATCTCTGTTTTATTATCACTTATGTGACTCTTCTCTACATCTTTATCTCAATGAGGAGTTCGTCTTTGCCGACGTTGGTGCCCTCTTTGGCGTTGACCAGTGTCACGACGCCTTTGGTGGGCGCTGTCAGCGTATTCTGCATCTTCATGGCTTCGAGGACGAGCAGCGGGTCGCCCTGATTGACCTCCTGGCCTACCTTGACTGCGACGCTGACAATCTTGCCTGGCATCGGCGTGCGGACCTCCTCCGTCTCCTTGACGGGTGCATTGGCTGCCAGAATCTGACGACGCTTGAGCGAGAAGGGGGTCTCGATGGTGAAGGTGTAGCTGACGCCATTGACCATCACCTCGTAGGTGTTCTGACGCACCGAGACAATCTCGGCTGGGTAGCGTACGCCCTCGCAGGCAAACATCAGGATGCCATCGGCCTCCTCAATCATCTCCACTTTCAGCTTCTGCCCTTTAGTGCTGAACTGATATGAGTTGTCGACCTGAAATTCGTATGTCTCATTCTCATTAGCTCCGACGGCTATGAGTGTTCTGTTCTGTATATTGCTATCCATAATTCTAATCACTAAAGGTGTCTGATTCTCTTTTGTAATACCCAGGGGTCCATTTGTGCCTCTGGTGTCTCATCGCTGTCGCCAGCAAAATCGTTGTCATGATTGTATGTCGAGACGGCCAAAAGGGCTGCTATCAGCTCTTCGTGTGGCTCTTTCCAGATGAGCTTGTCGCCAAGCACGCTCTCGATGAATGAGGTGTTGAAATCGCCAGCACGAAAGACCTCGTTGTGGAGCACTGTCTTGCAGAATGGTATGGTTGTCTTGACGCCCATGACGTGGAAATGCTGCAGACTGCGAAGCGAGAGCTCTATCGCGTCGTTGCGGTCCTTGCCATGCACGATGAGCTTGGCTATCATCGAGTCGAAGAAGGGGGTTATCTCTGTTCCGATGCGCACTCCCGAGTCAATGCGTATGTTATTGTCGGAGGGCAGACGCAGATTGCGTATGATACCTATCGATGGTGTGAAGCCTCCCTGAACATCCTCTGCATTGATACGGCACTCTATGGCCCATCCGTTGAGTTTGATATCCTTCTGCTCGACTGGCAGGTGTTCGCCTGAGGCAATGAGCAACTGAAGCTCAACAAGGTTCAGTCCGGTTATCATCTCCGTCACAGGGTGCTCCACCTGTATGCGGGTGTTCATCTCCATGAAGAAGAAGTTACCCTGTGCATCGAGCAGGAACTCGACTGTTCCGAGACTCTCATAGCCAGCCTCTTTGGCAAGGTTGACAGCTGCTGTTGCCATGCGCTCACGAAGCTCATCACTGAGTGCTGGCGATGGCGCCTCCTCCATGAGTTTCTGGTGCTTGCGCTGTATCGAACACTCGCGCTCGCCAAGATGTACAACATTGCCGTATTTGTCGGCTACTATCTGAAACTCAATATGTTTTGGATTCTGCAGATACTTCTCGATGAATACTGTCGGGTCGTTGAAGGCTGTCGTTGCCTCTGCCGTACAGAGCTGCCAGTTGCGTGCAACCTCATCCTCTTTCCAGCATATGCGCATACCACGACCGCCACCGCCGGATGCTGCCTTGATGATGACGGGATAGCCCATGGCATTGGCCTGTTCGATGGCTGCATCAGCACTCGCAACGCCTCCATGTGTGCCACCAAGCATCGGGACACCTGCACGCTGCGCTATCTCCTTTGCCACAATCTTATCTCCCATATCACGGATGATCTTAGGAGATGGACCGATGAAGGTTACACCCGCATCGATGCAGGCCTGTGCAAAGTCGGCATTCTCCGACAGATAGCCATAGCCAGGGTGCATCGACTCGATGCCGTTGTCGACAGCTAACTTGACGAGATTCTTTATGTCGAGGAACTCTGGTGTCTTTCCATCTGTCTCGGGGAAATCAACAATGGCATCTACCTTTTGCAGATAGACGGCATTGGGCTCTTTCTTTGTGCGTATACCATAGGTCTTGATGCCCATGCGCTTTGCTGTGCGTGCAATGCGTATGGCTATCTCGCCTCGGTTCGCTATCAGTATTGATTTTATCATCTGTATCTCTTTTGGTGTTAGAGTGGTGTATTTCCATGTTTTCTGCGTGGGAGGCTGACCGATTTCTTGTCGAGGCTCTTCAGCAGACGATATATCTTGACGCGCGTCAGTGCCGGGTCTATCACCTCATCGACAAAGCCTTTCTCATCGGCTATGTAGGGGTTGGCTACCTCCTCGCGGTATTTGGCAACGAGCTCTTTCTTGCGGGCTACGGGGTCGGCTGCCTCTGCAAGCTCCTTGCGGCACAGGATGGCGATGGCTCCGTCGGGGCCCATCACGGCAATCTCGGCTGTTGGCCATGCGAATGAATAGTCGCCTCCGATTCCCTTGGAGTTCATCACGATGTATGCGCCACCATACGACTTGCGCAGGATGACGGTAATCTTAGGTACTGTCGCACGTGTGTAGGCGTAGAGCAGCTTGGCTCCGTTGCGGATGATACCCTCATGCTCCTGGTCGGTTCCAGGCAGGAAGCCTGGAACATCCTCAAAGGTTACTATCGGGATATTGAATGAGTCGCAGAAATTGATGAAGCGGGCTGCCTTGACGCTCGAATCGATGTCGAGTGATCCTGCCATGACCTTTGGCTGATTGGCTATGATGCCTATCGTGTAGCCTCCGATGCGTGAGAAGCCTACAACGATGTTCTCGGCATAGTTCTCTGATACTTCAAAGAATCGGCCTTTATCGACAACGAGACGAATGACCTCCCGTACGTCGTATGGCTTGTCGGGGTCCTCAGGGACTATGTCGCGTAGTGCCTCCTCAATGCGGTCGGTCGGGTCATCGGTCGGTACAAACGGCGGATTCTCAATATTATTGGATGGAAGGAATGAGAGTAGTCTCTTGATGCCCAATATGAGATTGGCATCATCGGAATAGACAAAGTTGGCAACTCCCGATTTTGATGTGTGAACCTTGGCTCCTCCAAGTGTCTCTGGTGTCACATCTTCATTGAGCACCTGACGTACCACATCTGGTCCTGTCACAAACATATAGGAGGTACCCTCTGTCATGAAGATGAAGTCGGTCAGCGCTGGTGAGTAGACAGCTCCACCTGCTGCCGGTCCCATGATGGCTGAAATCTGTGGCACCACGCCAGATGCAAGGACATTACGACGGAATATGTTGGCATAGCCGTTGAGACTCGCAACGCCCTCTTGTATGCGTGCGCCGCCAGAGTCGATGAGTCCTATCACTGGAAGTCCTGTCTTGAGTGCCATATCCTGTACCTTGACAATCTTGGCCGCATGAACAGCACCAAGGGAGCCTCCCATGATGTTGAAGTCCTGCGAATAGGCATACGCCTGACGTCCGTTGATTGTGCCAAAACCAGCTATGACACCATCACCATAGGCACTCGTCGTCTTGCCGAATGTCGAGCCTCCTGCCGATGGTATGAAGGCGTCAATCTCTTCAAACGAACCTTCGTCAAAAAGCATCAGGATGCGCTCGCGGGCTGTCAGCTTACCGCGGTTGTGCTGTTTCTCATAGTACGCTTCATTATACTGCTCTTCAAGTCGCTTCTGTCGAGCAAGAAATTTGTCGTATGATACTCCCATGTATTTCCTTTTAATTATTTGTGGGATTGTGTGAATATCCCGTTTGTTTATGCTCTGTTTTATTGTGTCAGAGACGACCTATCATCATCTCCTTAAAGTGTTATAAGTATCAGTGTCTGCCCCAACAGTATGCGTAGGAACATCGTGAGCGGATATACCGAGGCATAGGCCATCGACTGCGCATGTGTCGGACTCAGACTGTTGGCATACTCCAATGCCGGAGGGTCGGTCATGGCTCCCGACATGAATCCGCATATCTTGAGGTAGTTGACTTTGCATAGCCGTGCGATGCAGCCAACAACAAGTATGGGGACGATGGTGATGATGGCTCCGTAGAGTACCCACATATAACCACCATTAACTATCGTCGAGACGAATTTGCCTCCCGCTCCCAGTCCGACGCAGGCCAGAAAGAGCGTGATGCCCATCTCTCGCAGTATCATGTTGGCTCCGGAATTCATGTAGAATGTCATGTTGCCTATGCGTCCTCTCCAACCCAATAGTATGGCAACAAGGAGCGGACCTCCCGCCAGTCCGAGTTTGGCAGGTGCTGGCAGACCAGGGATGAAGAAGGGTACCGACCCAACGATGAGTCCTAATGCTATGCCCATGAAGAGCGGTATGATATTCGGATGACTCCACTCCTTGATGGAGTCGCCAAGCTCTGCCTTGATCTCGTTCATGACTTGACGCTTACCGACAACACGCACGGCATCACCCACCTCAACAGTAGTGCGTTTGTTGGGAAGTACTTCTATACCAGCACGATAGATACGCGTGATGTTGGCTGGATAACGACGGTATATACCAAGTTGCTCTATCGTCTTACCCGCTATCTTATGGTTCGTAATCATGAAACGTTGCATGACCAGATCGCCATCGACCTCACGCTTCTGTCCCACCTCGACATTGCCGAGTTTTATCTTCAGGTTATTGATGTTGGCATCATCCGAGACACCATGTATGATATCGCCCTCCTCAAGCGTGAAGGTGGCTGTCGGGATGAGGAACTCGCCGTTGCGCTCCACACGCGAGAAGACAAGCTCCTTGTCGACAAAGTCGGAGATATACTCTATGGTCTTGTTGAACAGATTGGGATTAGTGATGTTGATGGTGACACTCTCAAGATGGTTGCCCGACTGCGAGAGTCCATCGTTGTAGGCGTCTACCTCTTTTGATATGCGTATGTGGAATATGCCACGCAACACAAGCATCGTGATGATGATGCCAATGACGCCGATAGGGTAGGCCACAGCATATCCCATGCCCAATTCATCGGCATTGATATAGCTACCCGGATTGTTCGCCGTATAGTCCGCAACAACCTGTCGCGCTGCTCCCAAGCCAGGTGTATTGGTGACAGCACCACACATAATGCCCGTAATGACTGTTGCCGGAAGTTTGTCGGGCATCGCATAATGAAGACCCAATGCTATGCCAAAGTTCATCAGGATGATGCAGATGGCAAGGATGTTGAGCTTGAGACCGTCCGAACGGAACGTGCTGAAGAAACGCGGACCGACATCAATGCCTATCGCATAGACAAAGAGGATGAGTCCAAACTCCTGCGCAAAATGAAGCATGTCGCCATTAACCTTCGCACCGAAATGTGCAAGAATGATACCTGTGAAAAGAACGCCAGCCACGCCGAGACGAACCTTGCCGAACTCTACTTTCCCAAGTAAAACACCGATAAAACTTGCAAGACAGATGTATATCAACGCTGTCGCTATGCTATTACCGGTAAATAGATCTACTATGAAATCCACGACCTTAATTTGTTGTTGTTTTATTATGCGAAATTACCCAATTTTCTTCATGTGGTGTTCGAATTAGTATTTTTTCACTTTTGGAGCTACTTTCAAAATGTCTACCTTTGTGCCATGTAGCATCGACTATATTACTACCTATATGCAGACGACACTCATACTGATAGGCAAGACTGACGAGAAGTATCTCATCGATGGAATGAAGATATATGCTGAGCGTATCCCCCATTACAC
>JABUTU010000079.1 GCA_021443545.1 Marinilabiliaceae bacterium
TCTTGCATGAAGTTTGCCTCCATGAAGAACTTAACTGCTGCCTTGTCACGAGTTCGTTCGTACAAATCATACTCGTAGCGCACCATCTCTGCCACACTTGCCTGACGAACCCAGGTGTCTATCAGATGATACTCTGTTCCTATTCTACCCCATAGGCGGACAGCCTTGTAGTCGTTGGAAGTACTTCCCTTGAACGATGGGTCAGTATAGCACACCAGCTCATCGTATTTGTTCAAAGGCATGATCTTCTTATATCGAATCCAATCATGCTTGAAGATTGCACCTTCATTGATTGGGTTATGCATCATCTCTTTCTCCCAGGCACGGTATCCCATGAAGCTACGAGCTTCATCGGCCTCTTCCTTAGTCCATTTGTCTTTCCATACTGGCTGACCTTTGCCATCGAGTGCACATATCTTCGAGACATGAACTCCCTCCGTGGCTGCGATATTGGCCAAAACTGATGTTTTACCTATAAGGTTGCCAACCATTATAAATCGTCCACGACCAACATCAAGAGAGCCAAAAAGCGCCTCTTTTACCCAGTTGGTCATGTCGTGTACGCGTTTCTCGTTTCGCACGAGCTCATCATCATCTAAGTCGTCAATGACGATATAATCTGGTCTATTATTCTTATACCTGAGTCCTCGAGGGCTCTGACCTCTGCCTTTGGCGAAGAATGCAACACCAGAAGATGTAACGAACTCGCCATCTGTCCACATTCCTACTCCTTTCTGAGTGCCAAAGTCTGAGATTAACTTTTGGTTGTACTCCAATTCACTCTGGATATCACCAAGCAATGTCTGGGCTGAATCCTCACTCTTGCCAACCAACACCATCACATTGATAAGCCTCTGAGGTTGGAACATCAACCATAAAGGCAGCATAATGTCAAGATGAGTGCTCTTAGCATGACCACGAGGCCACATAAAGACAGCCTTGAGGTTTGGGTTCTTCCTAACCATCTCAGCAGCTTTGTTGTGGAACGGAGCATTATGAGTAATCTTAACAACCTCTCCACTTACCTTGTCGCGTTGCGTCATATAGTGGCTGAAGTAGTACTCACAAAAGGCAGCATAGTTCTTCTGAAGTCTGCGAATGCGATAGGAACGCTCTGACTTGCTCTCATCCAACACATCTGTAGCTACCTCTGTCAGACGTTCTACTTCTGCATTGCGTTGAGTCCACCTTTCAAGTGCTTTCTGTATGTCTTTATGTATTGTCATATTTATTATAATATGCTATATTTGTGCTCATTATATGCAAATCTCAATGAGAAGAATGAAAATCAATACCAGAAGAGGTGTATCGTATGCCAAAAGAGTTATGGATGTCAATGATATCTATGACAAATATGCTCGCTCTGGATTGTCAAACCGCGAGATTTGGAGGCGATATGTGTGGCCGCTGACTGGAGTTTGCGAACGAACATTCTACAATTTGCTTAAAGCCAGTACTAATCCTTATCTCGATTCAATAGAAGATGATAGACAATTATTACTTTCATTTACCTTCGACTAACCGCCTAAAATCTTCGCTATCTCTCTTTCCAACCTCTTAGTAATCTCATTTGTCAGTTTCTCATGTTGCCCTATGAACTGACGTTGAGGAAGTTTTTGAGTTCCTCCGTTATGAAATGCTCCATAGTATACGTCTGTACCCACTTCGACTTCACCCTTACCAATTCTCAGGACTTGAATTGAACGACCAAGATTAGCTGTGTCGCCAGAGAGTATCTTTCGCAACCCCTTGGCTCCTTTAGCTTTCTTAATCTGGACATTTCTCATTTTGCCGTTTTTCCCCATCACCTGCCGTGTATAGTTTTGCCTGCGCAAAACCTCTTTCCACCTTTTGCCAAAGAATCCTTCATTCTGAAAATTATCCTTAAACATTTTCACTGCTATATTCCCAGCTAACTTAGGGAATACATTCTCCTGTATGTTCTTAACCTTCTTCTGGAGATTCTTGACAACTATCGATATGTTTGCGCTCATGAGCCATTAGTCTTTCTTGATTCATCTTTCTTAATTCCTCTATCAGCTGATGTCTGCTCTTATCATCTGATTGAGAATCACGCTGTGAGTCGTTATCCCAGGGTAATGGAAGTACATCCTGTGGGATAAGAGTATTGCGCACGTGTGGTTGCATAGAACAGAGTGCAAGGACTCTAATCTGCTCCCATGACGTGCGCAATTCTCTGTCTCGGTGCCGTCTGTAGGTCACTACACAAAGTTCAAACTCTTCTGGTGTCAGACGCACATAGTCGTCCATTGCCATATACAGTTCAGTCAATGCGCATGCAAGAGCATTCTCGCTCGACCCTTCCGAGTCCCATACAGGCGGCTCTTCGGTTCCTAATGTTTTTTTTTCGTCGTCGGAGTCTCTCCTAAAGATGAGACTGCAGCTGAGAAATCTTCTGGAGTCAAACCATCAGCAAAATCTTCTAATGACAGACCGAACTCCTTGTCTTCGCGTTTGCACCACGACTTCACCATGCAATAAAGCAGAGTGATACTGTCTTCGATACTGGTACTATCGATTTGAGCTGCTTCATGACCTGTCAGTCTCTTAAACTGAAGCATTGTACCCATAGTCATCTGAGCGTTGTATTCAACACCCTTTACCTTGATTTTAATCATGTCTTAAACACTAATTAAGTTCACCATCTTCGACTGCTCCACTGTTCTCGAATGTGACGCTGTACTTCTGATCATCACCAGCTGTAGCATCCAAGTCAAGTTTCGTGATGATAAATGAGCCATGCTCAGGCTCTCCATCATCACGATTCTTCCACTCGAGTTCAACAGTCTTGCCCGAATTGAAAATCTCATTGAGTGTTGGGTAGCCTCTGTCAGCTGCCTCATCATAGTCGAATACAAAGCCATCAGCGCTTACTGATGCAGCGAGAGACTTGACATACTTGCCTTCCCACAAACCCTGACCTTGCTCCTTGGTTGTTCGTGAGCCTGTCTGTGCCGACTTGCTGATCTTACAACCCGTTGAATGGCCGAGAGCAAGAGCGGTGGTGCTGCCTTCCTTCTTAAAGCTTAGTATCAGATCTGTTCCTAACCTATAACTCATTGTCTGTATGTTTTAATGTTATGAATTTTGCTCCTTGTCCTGAAGAGCATCCTTGACAGGGCACTTGTCTGAATGGGGACAGTCAGATATCTTGTCCAGGGCTCGCTCCATTCGGTTGACAGAACTGCGGAGTTTTTTAATCTCCTTCTCAAGAGGTTGAACCACATATTCAGTCTGCATCTTAATGATTCGGTCTGCATTGCTTAGCTCTTCTGCCTCTGCCTCCTCAGCCGCTTTCTTACGCGAAGACCGCAGTGTCAGAAGAGAGGTGAGCAGTGCTATGCCTCCTCCTCCGAGTACCATGCTGATTATGTTAGTCCACTCCATTGAAGTATTTTTATAGATATGCGATATTGAATGATGGACACGACTTACTCTTGTCGTAGTCGTTATGACCTTTGATGGTCAATTGGTTCAGGTTGTAGTATATGCCAACACGTACTGGTGTAGTATATGAATCGCATATATAGCTACCATTAGATACAGGAATAGGTAATCTCCCATGCTGAATGTTATCGATTAACAATCGTAAAGCAATCTTTTGGTCCTTAGTCCTTGTATCCTTTGGGGTTTTGCAATCCTTAGCACAACCGCCCACATACGCTATACCAATAGATCTGGCATTGTGGCCCAGACAATGCGCACCCTTCTCAGATAGAGGTCGCCCTTGAGATATACGTCCATCCAAATGTACCAGGTAATGATACCCAATGGTCTCGAAACCTCTCTGTCTATGCCAGTCAGCCACCTCGGGGACGCTGCATTCGCGTCCCTCTGGTGTTGCTGTGCAATGAACGATTATCTCAGTGACAGTTCTCATATCGATTAGGATGGAGTGCCTTGGTAAACCACAACTACTCCATTGTTGTCAGAACGTATGATTGAGCCTCCAGCAAGAACCTCGAATGAGATTACATCGCCGTACGACTTAGCATCGCCTTGGTTGTCGAAAACAGCGACATCTCCGAGTGCTCGTGAGACTGCATCTTGATGATAGAAGATGCCTGCAGCGCAGTCAGTAGCTGCACCTGATGCAGACCACAATTTCTTGGCGCCTGCGTTGGTTGTCTTGACAACCTGCGAACGCATATAGAAGTCAAATCCCATGTAACGACCTACAACACCAGTTATAGGGTCAGCGCCAGCAAGGAAGTTTGCAACCTGAGCGTCAGTTAGCGACTCAAGCAGCTGATTGTACATGACGGCATCGAGAACTGCCACGCGACCGTCCGATGGGATGTCCTGACCATCGAGGATCTTCTTTGCGCTGAGCACATCAGCAGCAACAAGTTTTTTTCTGTTACCAGTAGCAGAGGCAATATGAGCTGCCTCTGCAGCACCAGTTGTAGCAACCTTCTGAACATTGGTTCCTACCCAATCCTCAAGCAATGTGCTGTGTACCTTATTGAGCAGGGCACTCTTGCTACCAGCAAGGACACTGTTACGCTTGTCGTATGACAATTCAACTGTTTCGGAGTTCTTTACCACAATTGGTAGAGCACGGAACGAGTGGATGTCATACGCCAGATCTGTATCAGTACGTGAGTTGAGCTGCTCTGCCAGGTTAGTACTGTCAACAACTATGGCAGGAATAGATCCTGCATTAGGAACATGCACCTTACTGCCTGCTACGTAGCCCGAATGGTTGACGCAACGTACGGCAAAGGTATCGTCAGCGAACAGGCCCTCGACAATCGAGTCTGCCCAGATTTCTTTCTGTATTGCCATATCTTTATTAGTTTATGTCTATTGGTTAGTGATTGTGAAATGCTTTCATTTTCCCAGCTCTGGGTAAATGATTAGTGCTTGTGAAACTTCTCTTCAAAGAGTCGCTTGTACTCTTCTGGATTTTCCATCTTGAGTGCACCGAGTGTACCGTCTCGGTCGTACTCATCCCATGTCTTGTTAAGCATATGCTCTCCTTGCACGAGGCTTGAGAGTGTGGTACGCTTCGACATCATCGAGAGAGTCTTCTTAAGACTATCAGCACCCACAGCCATGCCGAGCGACACAAAGTGTTCCTTGTCGACAGCTGTGATTCTGCCTTCTGAGATAGCTGACTCTACGAGAGTCTCGATGCTCTTCTTTGAGGCCTCAGCCAACTGCAAACCCATCTTTTCAAGTTCTTCCTTGAGATGGGCATTCTCCTTTGAGAGGGTTTCCACCTTCTCTTGTAGTTTCTTGTTTTCTTCCATGTCTTTTATCGTTGATAACAGCGGAAGAACAGAGTCTCCGCCTTCAGTTAGATTCAATCGCTTTCCATCCTTCATCAGCTGGATGGCATCATCATTAGCACCCACATCTACAATGGACACCTCAATAAGTTTACTCTTTGTCACTGTGGGTCTTGTCTGACCAAAGACTATATACTCAGGGTCGTCTGACCACTCCAGACACTCGATGCCTACAGATACCATTCTCAGTGAGCCTTTATCCCATTGCTCTGCTACCTGTTTGGAGAGGTCTGTCACCATGTCGAACTCTGGAACACCGGTAATTTCATTGTCTCCGACTGCAATGTCTGTCATTGTTCCTATCACCTGCCCTCTGTCATGCATATACAACACAATAGGATTGCGCATATATTGCTGAATATCCATCCCTTCTGTCAGGATTCGACAGCCATGACTATTAACAGAGTCATTGGTTATTCTTACTCGTTTCATTTTGCGATCTCGATTAATTCATGTCGCAAATGTATATGCGCGTATCACCGCAGTCAAATATTAGTCCATTGCTTGCACATCTGTCAGAACTCGTTGCACACTTTCTTGCCCCGGCTTACTGCCAACTCTACTTTTGCCTCACAACCGCGCACGGTGCGCGACAAAATGGATAACAATGGCAAAGAAAATGAATCATAGAGAATCAATGCAATTGCAGGAGCTTGCAAAGATTTACTACTTAGACGGCATGGAGAGCAAGATTATTGCCGAAAAGGTAGGAGTGAGTGAACAGACCATAAGCAGCTGGAAGAGTAAGGGCAACTGGAGCGAACTGAGAGCAGCGCGCAATGTGACTCGTCCCGAGCTCGTGAACAAGATGCTGCGCTCCATTGACAAACTGCTTGATGAAACACTACTCTCTGACGATCCATCTGCCATTGCCACCATGGCGGACCGTCTCTCGAAGCTGGCAGCCGTCGTTCAGAAACTCGACAAGAAGGCTGGAGCTGTCGAGACAATCGAGGTGATGACTGCCTTCTCTAAGTGGCTCGGATATCGCATGCAGACTGATCCAGAACTGACACCTGAGAGAATGAAGATGATACAGAAGTATCTCGACCTCTTCGTCAGTGAGCAGGTCACATCTACTGTACGCTAATCACTATTTAATGAGTGCTTAATCGCCATTTATCGATGAACCAATTAGCTATTTTATATAACATCAATTCCCCTGAGAAGTGGCAGAATTGTCTGCGAGAGTTTCTCTCTGCAGTCAAGTTAGGCCGCATCTCAATCGATGATATTGTGGCAGAGATACGTGGCGGTGATTCTTTGATAAATTCCACTTTAGCAGAAGAGTATTCATCTAATCTGCGCAAGGCTGTTGGCAATGTTTTTGGAAGGTCAGACAACCGAATACTCTACGATGCTAATGTTACCAAATTCGCTTATTACAAGGCAGCACAAGCAACTACGAAAATCAGAGGTGCCAAATCTGACGATGATGGCAAGGCAATTTGCCAGATATACAATCGTTATCAGGCGGCTGAATATAATGCAGCTGTAGCACGCTGTCGCACTGCCAAGCAATGGATGTCATTTGATGAGAATAGGGAGTTATTTCCAAATCTTCGATGGATACCATCACGTTCTGCCTCTCCACGTGAGGAACACCGTCAGTTCTGGAATCACGTATGGGCAAAAGATGATGAGTTCTGGACCATCAACCAACCAGGCAACCTATGGGGGTGCAAATGCGACTGGGAAGAGACCGACGACCCTATTACAACAAGAGGCGAGGTAAATCACTTCAGACCTCAGCAAGGATTAAAGGGTAATCCTGGTATAACTCACGAGGTCTTCTCGGAGGATCATTCGTACT
>JABUTU010000031.1 GCA_021443545.1 Marinilabiliaceae bacterium
ACGGCAAGGCGATGAACCGCCGCGTCGAACTCGAAATAGAATATATGGAGTAATCCAAAAGCTCTTATAACCGAAGGAGGATATGTCAGAAAGCAAAGACAGACATATCCTCCTTTGAGTTTACTTAGCTCAGCATAAATTTCTTGCGCAGCATATTTGCATAGTTGACGTAAAATCATTAAATTGCATCCGCAATCGTCACGGAAGCCCGATGAGGGTCAAGTGGGCGGGTGCACTCTACATACAAAAGGCGTTTACTATACGTCTTGTGCTTTGACGAATCGGAATCTCGCAAATTCATGTTATCGGTCAGAGGACAAGGCAATGGTAGATGCCTGCGGGTTGATATATGCCAACAAACGCATTGAGTCATAAGTGATTTGTGACGATTTGCTAATAGTTGAAAACATATCTCACTACGTGGGCTTCTGCATTGCTTGTTCCGACCGATGGGCTGTGCGAGAGCCTCGATTCGTGGGACAGGTAATGGTAATGACTCCCACGTATTTCTGTTTGTAGAGGAGGGGGATAACGACTATTTTGCATTAAGTTTAGAAGTCAACGGGAGTCTTTGATTGTGAGATAAATAAATGTTGCTGAATATGAACAATGTTGATCCTTCTAATTTTACCTCTTCTGAACAGATAAAAGGAGTTTTGAAGATGTATCAAATGCTGAATGAACCTGTACCTCAGGAATTGTTAGATCGCTTAGAAGAGTTAAAACGACAGGAGTCTGTTGCTCAAGCCGTACAGCCTCAGTCTATAGTTACGACAGATGATGATTTTGTAGATAGTGAAACTCCTATCTATGATACTCTTGTAAAGCATGCTAAGTTCAAACCTTCTGACGAGCAGCGCAAGTGCATCTTCGATACCGTTGACTATCTTCTTAAAACGGGTAAGGACGCTGAGCAGCCAGGCCTTCTTTTGGGTCGTATTCAATGTGGTAAGACAGATACTTTTGTGAAGATTATGGCTTTGGCCATGGATCGCAAGATAGATGTCTGCATAGTTCTCACTAAAGGAACAAATGCTCTTGCTGATCAGACAGTGTCGCGTATGAATGATGATTTCAAGCCTTTCGCCTGGACTGATCGCAGAACCCGTCGACCTATCGTTTCGATATACGATATCATGAAGATAAAGGACAACGGCATTAATACGGCGGATGTGAATCGGCAGAAGATTATAATCATCTGCAAAAAGGAGGACGACAACTTGAGGCATCTACTCAAATTGTTCAATGAGAAGCAACCTTTACTCAAAAAGAAGAACATTCTCATCGTAGATGATGAGGCAGATTTTGCAAGTTGGAATTACATGATTAATGGCGGACAGGTAAATTTGGCAGTCATCACAAGTCTTATTAATGACTTCGTTCATACTCCTACATATTGTCGCTATTTGCAGGTAACAGCGACTCCATATTCGCTCTACCTTCAGCCTGACCAAACTATCGAAGTAGGAGCCGATGGTTATGTACGTCCAATGAGACCTCGCTTCACAACTATTGTACCTACACATCCAGGCTATGTGGGTGGCGATCATTTCTTTGTAAAGTCAGTTGAGGACCCAGAATCTTTGTATGGACATCTTTTCCATCCAATATCGGATAAGTGTATGAAAGTGATGAAAGATAAGAATCAACGATATCTTTCTAACATGCTCACATCGAAAAACATCTCCGATTTCCGCTATGCAATCTTTAGCTACCTCATGGCTACTATTGTTCGAAAAATTCAGGAGGCAGATACCCTCGAGTATCGTTCGAGCTGTTTAATCCATCTGGAGGTATCTCAAAAAAAGCAAGTTTGGCAGGAGGAATTGGTCCTCAACTATATAGAACGTATTAAAGTAGCATACACATCAGGTAACACAGAGTATTTCGATGAATTGTTTGATGCTATATACGACGATTTGTCACATAGTGTCAAGGCTGCGCGAGATCATGACCATCTCATAACTTGTAAAATGCCGTCCAAAAAGGATGTTTGCAAAGAGTTGAAAGCATCCTTAAAAGAGTTGAAAGCAACAGAGATTGTCCATGTAGTTAACTCCGACCGAGGGGTGAAGGAGCTTCTGAACTCTAATACAGGTCAGCTCAAACTGACAGCTATATTCAATATCTTTATCGGTGGCTCTATTCTTGACCGTGGTATCACTATAGATCGCATGCTTTGCTTCTTCTATGGCCGAACCCCCAGCAAGTTCCAGCAAGATACCGTGCTTCAGCACATGCGTTTGTATGGTGCACGTGCAAGTGCCGATATGGCAGTAACTCGTTTGCACACAACCAATGGGTTGTACGAAGTATTGGTGAAGATGAATGATTTGGACAACCAGCTACGCGAATTTTTAATCAATAACGATAACGACCCAGAGAAAAAGGCGGTTTTCATAGGTGTCGATTCTGAATCTAAGATTGTACCATGTGCAAAAGGTAAGATTATTGTTTCTGATACCGTGAGCATAACACCAGGTTTTCGTAACACAGTTTGGGGATTCCAAACAGGTTCTAAGTCTGAGATATCGAGAACGATATCAGATATCGATGCGCAACTTGAATCTCTTCTTGGATATTGTGAGGACGAGTTTTTTGCTGTTGAAAAACGAGTTGTTTTTGATATTCTCAAAAAGATTCGCTCAACATTTATATATGATAAAAAAGCTGATGGTCCTTTGGGTAACTTCAAGCTTGACTGGAATGTTGCAGATATGATTGGTTGCATTGAGTATACTACTGGTGCAGATTCGGACTTGATGTATCTGATGGTTAGAAAAAACATGAATGCCAGCCGCATAAGAGAGAATGGCAAATTCATGGATGCACCTGATACTGGTAGTACTGATTTGTTTAAGGCGCGCGAAGTAGCAAAAACAGCCCCAGCTTTGATGCTGTTCCGACAGAATGGTAAGAACGAACAGGGCTGGCGCGATACTCCATTCTATTGGCCTGTTCTTGTAGCGCCAAAGAAAATAAAACCTGCTATTTTCACGGCAGGAGGGGATGTTCCAAAAATCTACGTAATCAATGTAGATACAACTGAACTTACAAAGGATATAGATCCCAATAACATTTTAACAATGCCAAATTATATTGACAAGGTAAGGTATGATGATATTCTTTGCGGTAATAGTGAGCAATACAAGTGTACAATAGGGGAACTCAATGCTTCTCGCCTACTCGAATTAGACGTGACAGGCAGGCATCTCCGTATCAACTCAGAGGTAGCTAAGCCCGATAGCATAGATGCGGGTGTTCATACATATAACAATGGTAAATTCCCATTTGTTGTTCGCGACTATAAGTACATATTGCTTCGTTCTCGTGCTAATGGGTGCATCATGTATGTGTTGTGCCAACTTGATCCCAAGAAACCATACGAGATTGAGGCTATAGATGATGCTGATGATGATACTCTTGTATTCCCATCAGGAAAGGAGATTGATGTTCAATACACCAACCGAGTAAATTGGACTTTGAAATACAATATCAAGGTTCTTCGCTCTAAAGAATTCAAAGGAGATTTCTGATGAAGCCTTCACTACAATACATAAAACAAAAGTTCGAGGAGTACAACCGCGATATGTTTGGTGGTCAGCTCCCCGAACTCCCTATGGAGATTGTCAATGTCAAAACATATCTCGGATTGTGTTCGTACAAAAAGCGTTTTGCAGAAAACGGCAAAGAGGAGTACTACAACTTTAAATTGTCTTTCAATGAACGCCTTGAAGTTTCCGAAGAGGAGGTACAAGATACTTTGATTCATGAGATGATTCACTACTTTATTGGGTACAAACAACTTGATGACGTGTCAGCTCATGGTCCTGTGTTTCTAAGTATGATGAATATAATCAATACAAAGTTCAATCGTCACATTTCTGTCGCTCATAAAACCACAAGCAAAGAAAGAGAACAACTTGTTGAAACTCGCAGGATATGGCATATCATCGCGACCATTGAAGTTAATGATGGAAGTTTTGGTGTGAAGGTTCTGCCCAGGGTAATAGATAGCGTTATTGAATTCGTTGATAAACTGAAGAGCGATAGCAATATAAATAGTATCGATTTGTTTATGACTGATGAACCATATTTTAATCGCTATCCAACTTCCAAAACGACAAAGTTCCAAATCGTTGACAAAGTGGAGATTTTGAGAAACCTCAAGGGTGCTCATAGGTTGAAGATTCACAATGGTGATTTGTTTGAGGTGTAATATTGATATAAAAGAAAAATCAATGAAACTCCAGGATGTCCAATGCAATTTATTGTCTAAAGTCAGACAATAGAACGTATGTGAATATAATGGAAGAAATTAATAATCTTATTAAGAAAACTATGCAACAAGAAAAATTAAAAGAGGTAATTGACATTTTGACATCAAGTCATAATATCATTCTCCATGGCGCGCCAGGAACAGGCAAAACATATACTGCACGTAAGATTGCTGAGGCAATGGGTTGTGGTAAAGAACATATAGGCTTTGTGCAGTTTCACCCATCTTACGATTATACCGATTTTGTAGAGGGTCTACGACCAACACCACCAGAAGAGAATGGTAACATCGGATTCCAGCGAGTGGATGGAGTATTTAAGGCATTCTGCAAAAAAGCAGTAGAAAATTTGCAACGAAGCAATCAGACTACAGCAAGTTTGTTGGAAAAGAGCTATTCAATCAGGGAGATTATTGAGGACTTTCTTGAAGAAGCTGAAACTGATAAGAAAATGTTCTACACAAAGCAAAATGAGTTCTATATAGAGAGTCATAGCGATGAAAAGATACATATAAAGATTCCAAGCAATGAACGTTCAAACGAGTTGCGTATTCGTATAGATGAACTGCATAAATTGTTGTCTAACGATACTCAGATACAAAGAGGTAAGGATGTTACCACATTTTTTAATCGTAGGTTTCGCCTTCAGCATGATTCATACATATATTCGCTTTACCAAAACCTTAAACCAAAAGTTGATAACGCTTCGTTGGAAACTGTAGACCTGGAGGAGAGAAAGAACTTTGTGTTTATAATCGACGAAATTAATCGTGGTGACATTTCGAAGATATTCGGCGAGTTGTTTTTCTCCATAGATCCTGGTTATAGATACAAGATAGACAAGGCTGATAACGCAAAGACAAACACTCAATACCAGAATATGATTCTGGAAGAAGATGATGCGTTTAAAGATGGTTTCTATATTCCAGAAAACGTATATATCATCGGTACTATGAACGACATAGACCGTTCTGTGGAGAGTATGGATTTCGCGATGCGTCGTCGTTTTGTATTTCATGAGATTACAGCAGAAATGAGCGCACAATCAATGGGTGTTGAGTATTTAGGGTCATATTTAGCAGATTTAAATGATGCTATTGTAAAAATAGACCTTCTTTCAAAAGACTACCAGATTGGAGCGTCGTATGTGCTCGGTAATAAGGATTGCATAATAAAAGATGGCGACACTGATGAACGAAAAAGTGCTCGCAAGAAGCTTTGGGACAGTAGCATTGGGTGTCTATTGAGGGAGTATTTACGAGGTTCGGGAAGGGAAGATAAGATAAGTGATTTAGCTAAAGCTTTTGGAGTAGAATAAAATGAGGATACCTGATAATAGTGAATCAAGGCTCTCTGGCGATAGTTATGATGATCTGAAGCCAATAGCTGATTTGTCATTGAACGAGGCTATCCAAAAGAATCCAAACCTTTTGGTATTCCCTCCCGAAATGGACAGATTGTGGGATGACATGGGGAGTAACCATATCTGTTCGTTAAGTGGTGACAAGGATTCGTTTTCTATAAAAACTAACAACTTGATGGGGTTTGTTGGATATGGTTCAACAGAACTCTCTATATATTCGCGTTTTGATAGCGACTCAAAAGACTACTTTTTGCATTATATGTTGCAAAAGGTGTTTTGTCCGAATCTTATTGAATGGCGTCATTCATATAATAATACGACTATATTTGATTTCTTATTATACCTATTCCCATATTACTTGAACAAGGCATTGTCGCAGGGATTATACAAGGAGTATTGTAGATTTAAATATAATAATAGTAGAGTAAAGGGGGCAATAGAAGTTAGTCGTCACATTAACCGTAATTTTCCTTTTGCCGGTAATATAGCATATAGCACACGAGAATATAGTTTTGACAATCGTATTACCCAGTTGATACGGCATACTATAGAGTACATCAAAACAACTCGGTTCGGTAATACCGTATTGAGAGACATGACAACCCAAAGTAATGTTAGGTTGATAATAGATAATACACCAACATATTCTAAACAGCAACTGAGGAGAGTGCTGAGTGACAATGCAAAGGAAGTTCGCCACCCGTTTTATACCGAATATACCATACTTCAGAGAATTTGCCTTCAGATTCTACGTCACGATGGGTTTAAGTATGGTGAAGATGACAAACAGGTGTATGGCATACTCTTTAGAGGCGATTGGTTATGGGAAGAGTATATTGCAGTTGTGCTAAAAGGAAGCTTCGCCCATTATACAGCAGCGAATAGCCACTTCAAGTTGCTCAATAACAATGGAGTAAAGAAGCAGAAAATTATTCCTGACTATATATCGATAGACAAGCGTTTAGTAGCAGATGCCAAGTATATTCCATTAGAAAAGAATAGTTCGTACAATGAAGAGAGAGCAACTTATATTTACTACAAGACCATTATGTATATGTTAAGGTTTAGTTCCAAACATGGTTTATTGTTCTATCCAAATTCAGAAATAATGGAGCCCAAAACATACGATATCATAAATACAGATTGTAAGTTGTCTGAGGTTCCGTTACATATAGTGAAGCCCAATGATGACATTGATTTTATAACTTACTGTGATAAATTGAAGGCACAAGAAGAGTTGTTTATCCAGCAAATAGATAAATTGAATAGTTAATTTTTCTTCCGCAACATACTTTCTCGTTTTTGTCCCATTTTTGTCCCTTCTGAATTATCTTTGCATAAAGTTTTAACGCATTGATACGCAATTAGTTAAGCAAATACAAGTATATAAAAACAAAGTCAATTATGGGACGAAAAAAGAAAGA
>JABUTU010000023.1 GCA_021443545.1 Marinilabiliaceae bacterium
GATGATAGCCTGAAGTCTATCTCAGAATATGACAACCCTATACTTGTCTTTGCTCGCATAAGGAGAGATTTGTTTGAACTCAGCCCTAAATAGGTTTTGTGGTCGGGTCGTAAGTCGTGAGGGTATTTCTGAGCATGCGCTGATAGCGACAGCGTCAGAAAGAGAGTCAGAAGGAGATATTTGATAATTTTAATCATCCGATACAAAGTTACGATTAAGTGAGAGAAAAGCAAAGCTTGCTTTGGCTTTTCCGAGCGTGAGGAACTTCTAAAAAGTTACGATTAAGTGAGAGAAAAGCAAAGCTTGCTTTGGCTTTTCCGAGCGTGAGAAGCTCCCTTTTGCGAAGCGAAACAATAATGTAGACATTATTGTTAAAATAAAAACAATTTGAGGGTAAGTGTGAAAAATAAACTATCTTCGCACATTAGATTTAATATAGTTCAGCAAAATATTACTACTGGCAGAATGAAGGTTATTTATATTGTTTTTGTTTTATTGATGATATTTGTGTCGTCAGTTGGATTGAAGGCACAAGGTACATCATCAGCAAAGGAATTGTCGAGCGTTCAGAAACGGCTCTATGATAAGGCTATTGATTATGGGCGAATGGCAAATCAGAAGAGGGCAATAGATATTTTGCGGATTATTGCTAAAGAGAATCCTGATAATATTGACGTGAATTACAATCTTGGTTTGTGCTATGTGAATGTTAGTGGAAATCCAGATTCGGCAATATATTTTCTAAAGCGAACAGTGCAACTCGATACTCAGCCATGGACGGACGATAATGTGGATTTGCATATTGCTCTGAATCGTGCATATCAGCAAAAATATGATTATCAGTCAGCTTTGGCAGAGCTGGATTTGATTGGCATCAACAACAAATCGGGCTATAATGCTGCAGTGCTGAAAAGAGAACGTGATATTTGTCAGAATGCAAAAGTTTTGATGATGAATCCAGTTAAGCTTGAGGTAACCAATTTGGGCGATAGTATCAATTCAGAATATGATGACTACAGACCAGTTCTCTCTTCGACTGGAAACGAGATGATTTTCACATCACGCCGTTATGATGTTGGAAAGACTGTGAGGTTTGATGATGGTCAGTACGAGGAGTCGGCCTATTACGTTAGGTTTAAGGATGGACGATGGTCTGCACCTACGCGAATAGAGAATCTATTTGTCTCTAAGACTAAAGGTCAGGAGGCTGTAACGTGTATTGCCAATGAGGATCGTGAATTGTATATCTATCGTGATGGTGCGATTTATATGTCGACACGCGAGAATGTCGACTCAGAGTGGGGGATAGCTACGAAGTTGCCGGAGCCTATTAATGGTTATGGTGAGGTTCGCTATGTCTGTGTCAGCAATGATGGTCAGCAGATGTTTTTCTCTTCAAACAGCGAAGGTGGATTTGGTGGATACGACCTGTATCATTCATACAGGCTCCCGAATGGGAATTGGGGTGTGCCAGTCAACATGGGACCATCAATTAATACTGATTATGATGAAGATGCTCCAGTTCTACATCCTAACAGCAACATTCTCTATTTTAGTTCACAGGGTCATAATACAATGGGAGGGTACGATATTTTCTATACCATACAGAATCCTGACAGTACCTATGAGGCGGTAAAGAATATAGGGTATCCCATTAATACTCCAGACGATGACATCTATTTTGTTCCTTCTCCGATGGCGGATGTCGCATATTACTCATCTTTGAGATGGGACGATAATGCAGATAACAGGACCTCACGAGGATACGATATATATAAGGTTGTATATGACGAGCCAGAACTGGATAAGTTGGCTGTTATATCGGGAGTCGTGCTTGTAGATCCTGGAGTTACGCCTCGTATCTCTACTAAATTGTCGAATGAGGAGACTGGACGTTATCAGCCTAATAGCAAGGGTCGCTTTGTGCTTATTGTCGAGGCGGGATATGATTACGACCTGCATGTCACTTGTGGTGATTTAGATTCACTTTTCGTGGTGCATACTGCGAAAACAGAGAGCTTCTCAAAAATGGGTAAACCCATAGATATGGGGACAATTAATTTGAGAACAAACAATTTTATGCTGTCACCTTTTGCAGTTGTTAATGATACTGAATCTGTACCACAGGATTTAAACATTGCAGAAGGGAAAAAGGAGAGTGTTGTGCGCACTGAGCAACAACAGGGAAGAACCTCGTGTGATGGATTTACTGTTCAGGTTCTATCTTTGAACAAGGTTCTTGAGGCAGAGCGACTTGTTGGAATTGGTATAGATGAGCTGAAAGAAGAAAAGGTAGGTGATTGGTATGTTTATACTTATGGGATATATTCTTCATATCGGGAAGCACAAGATTGTCTTGCCCAAATTATAAGCGAGACACCTTATAAGGACGCCATTGTGATTCGGACAACGCGCTACAAAAAACAGGAGTAGAAGATGCATTGTGCTAACAAAGTTGTTTTGAGGGCGATGGAACCCAGTGACGTCAATTTGATTTACGACTGGGAGAACGATTCGTCGGAGTGGGCAAGCAGCAGTAATTACTGTCCAATCTCTTATGCCGATATAAAGCGCTTTGTAGAAACTTCATCTGCCGATATATATGAAACACGCCAGATGCGCCAGATGGTGGTTGATGCAGTTACAGGAAGGCGAGTGGGCTATGTGGATATGTTTGACTTCGACCCATTTAACATGCATGGTGGTGTTGGCGTTTATATAGAGAAATGTAGCCGTAATAAAGGGTATGCATCATCAGCTATAGATATATTTACAAATTATCTCTTTGATGTTCTGAGTCTGGTTACGGTGATTGCAACTATACGAGAAGACAACAAGTATTCAGAGAAATTGTTCCTCTCTAATGGGTATCAACTTGTCGGGAGTCGAAAGGTCTGGATTAGGGTTGGTAATAAGTGGTTTGATGAGATGATATATCAGCGTGTAAGGTGATATGGAGAAGTTTCCAAAACTTAATTTGCCAGTAGCAGAACTTAGAGTAAGACAATCACCGACAAATCCTGAGGCAATGCAAGTCTGGGATTCTTGTCGTAAATCATACGTGACACTGACCCCAGAGGAGTACGTCAGACAATCATTTATCTCATTTCTTGTCAATACACTTGGGTATCCCGCTGGGCGCACTTCGGTTGAACGCATACTAATGGTTAATGGACAGCGGCAAAGGGCTGACATAGTGGTTTTTTCCAAAGATATGTCGCCTTTCATGGTGGTAGAATGTAAAGCCCCTTCAGTATCGATTTCTCAAAAGACACTCGATCAGGCCCTGCGCTACAATACACAACTCGGAGTGCATTACCTCGTTTTGACAAATGGTCTCACACATTATTGTGTGGATATGCAAGCGGAGAAACCTAAGATGGTCAGTACATTCCCCAATTGCTCTTGAATTTCATTCGCAGATTTCTATATCGATTTAGAATCCGCCCATTTTGGGTGGATTTTTTTGTCAATTTGAACGAATTTACTTACTGTTTGAAAGAAAAGAAGCCATAAAAAGTTAAATTGTTACAAAATAGTATTTGCGCACTTGTAAATTAAAACTATTCACTTTACATTTGCATCAGTTTAAAAGATGGTAGATGTGAATGTGAAATTTAGTTATTTTCTGATTGACCCCATTGGAATAGGGGGTGTGATAATGAAAATAGTATTAATTTTGCATCGTCTACGTCAAATAAGCGGTAGTATACAATTAAACTTAAATATTTAGCTTATGGCAACATTGCGTTTTAAAGCGTTGACCGACTTGATGACCAAGAAGGTTCCCGACATGAAGTTTCCTGAGAAGCGTGTCTCAGAGTTTTATGGCGAGTTAGTGTTTAATGATGAAGCTATGAAGAGATATCTTCAGCCTTCAATTTACAAAATGGTAAAACAGTGCATCGAGAATGGCGACCTAATCGATCGTTCTATTGCCGATGGTGTGGCTGCAGGTATGAAGGCTTGGGCTCTTGATCATGGTGTGGTTCATTATACACACTGGTTCCAACCATTGACAGATACTACTGCTGAGAAGCATGATGGTTTTATCAATTATGGCCCAGATGGTAAGGTGATTGAAGAATTTGCTGGTAAACACCTTGCACAGCAGGAGCCAGATGCCTCTTCGTTCCCATCAGGAGGTATTCGCCAGACATTCGAGGCACGTGGATATACAGCTTGGGATGTAACATCTCCTGCATTTATTGTTGGTTCAACTCTTTGTATTCCTACTATTTTTATATCATATACAGGAGACGCTCTCGACTATAAGACTCCTCTTCTCAAGGCTTTGCATGCTGTTGATAAGGCCGCTGTGGATGTATGCCAATATTTTGACAAGAACGTTACTAAGGTATATTCATATCTCGGATGGGAGCAGGAGTACTTCCTCGTTGACGAGGGTCTCTATATGGCTCGTCCTGACTTGATGTTGACAGGTAGAACTCTTATGGGTCATCTATCAGCAAAGAATCAGCAGCTTGAGGACCACTATTTCGGCTCAATTCCTGAGCGTGTGGCATATTTTATGCGCGATCTCGAAGTTGAGTGTCAACGATTGGGTATTCCTGTTAAGACTCGTCATAATGAGGTGGCTCCTAATCAGTTTGAGCTTGCACCTATTTATGAGGAGGTGAACCTTGCAAACGACCACAACCTTTTGGTTATGGATGTTATGAAGCGTCTCGCTAAGCATCATGGATTTGAGGTTCTTCTCCACGAGAAGCCTTTTGCCGGCGTCAATGGCTCTGGTAAGCATAATAACTGGTCGCTCGGAACAAATACAGGCGTTAACCTCTTTGCACCAGGAAAGAATCCAAAGGGTAACTTGCTCTTCCTGACATTCCTTACCAACGTAATGGTTGCTGTGTATAAGGGTCAGGATTTGCTCCGTTCGACTATCCTTAACGCAACTAATACGCACCGTCTTGGTGCAAATGAAGCACCTCCAGCAATTGTCTCTATATTCCTCGGAACTCAGCTCTCATCTATGCTCAATAGTATTGTTGAGAAGGTTAGTGATGCCAAGATGACTCCAGAGGAAAAGACAGCCCTCAAGCTCGGCGTCGGTCGTCTCCCTGAGATTTTGATTGATAATACAGACCGCAACAGAACTTCACCATTTGCATTTACAGGCGACCGCTTCGAGTTCCGAGCTGTGGGTTCTTCTGCTAACTGCGCAGGTGCCATGACTGCTCTCAACTCAATGGTGGCTTGTCAGTTGCGTGAGTTCAAGGCTAATGTGGATGCTCTGATTGAAAAAGGCGTTAAGAAGGACGAGGCTATATTCCAGGAGATTCGTAAGCTTATTATTGAGTCTGCTCCTATTCATTTCGATGGTAATGGCTATTCAGATGAATGGAAAGAGGAGGCAGCTCGCCGTGGCTTGACCAACATCACATGCGTGCCTGAGAGTATTGAGCAGATGACAACAGCTCATGCTAAACATGTTCTTGTTGATGGTGGAATTTTCACTGAAAGGGAGCTTGAAGCTCGTGCCGAGGTGGAGTTCGAGAAGTTTACCAAGAAGGTTCAGATTGAGGCTCGTACCATAGGTGACTTGGTTATCAATCATATTGTACCTACAGCACTTGAGTACCAGAATATCCTTATCAAGAATGTCAAGGGTATGAAGGAGATTATGGGTGCAGAGGCTGATTCTCTCACTGAGAGTGAAAAGGATCTAATCCGTAAGATTTCTGGTCATATCTCTGAGATACGATCAAAAACACAGAGTCTCATCGATGCGCGTAAGGAGGCTAACGTGATTGAGTGTGAGAGAGAGAAGGCGTATGCTTACGAGAAGAATGTTCGTCCTCTCATGGATGAGATTCGTTATCACGTCGACAAGCTTGAGTTGATTGTTGATAACGAGATGTGGCCATTGCCTAAGTACCGCGAGTTGCTCTTCTTCCGTTAAAGAGCTAATTCATACTAAAAGAGGGTGTATCAAAACAGTTAGTTTGATACACCCTTTTGCTTAAATGATTCATTGAGACACTTTTAACGTTAAATTTTTGTAAGTGTTCGGCGTTGTTTGTAAATAATGCGTTTTTTGCAAACAGTCAAAAAATAATCCTTACATTTGCATAAAATTGTTACTACATTGTTATGAATTGTATGCAAAAACATAGTCCCAAGTGTTTTTCTCTTTTTTCCTTTGAGAAAAGAAATGTTTTTTGCACAATACAATACAATACAATACAATACA
>JABUTU010000039.1 GCA_021443545.1 Marinilabiliaceae bacterium
ACGATTAAGCGAGAGGAGAACCAAACGAAGTTTGGCTATCCCGAGCGTGAGTAACTTCGACCAAAATTGGTGCAAAGTTACAACTTTCTGCTTAAAGAATCGTATTTTTGGCCGATACATTGTGATGGTGATGATACATGTTGTAACTTTACGATTCAGAAGACGACCTTTCGTGAAACTTTGCATACAACAGATACTCATTGCCATACTATTGCTATTTCCATCAGCCGTAAGAGCGCTTGACTTTGAGGTTGACGGCATTAGCTATCGCACCATCTTAACACGCGACACGCTCTATGCCGCTTCGGTGCAGGTTGTTCCGGCTACCTACATAGGCAACATTGTTATTCCGGCGACGGTCTTTTACGAGGGGAAAGAGTATCGAGTCGTCAAGATACGTTCAAAAGCCTTTGCTAAGCAGAGCAGGCTTCTCTCAGTGACGCTTCCAGAGGGAGTGACCGAGATTGGGGAGAATGCCTTTCGTGAATGCAATCATCTGCAGAGTGTCACCATTCCACGTTCGCTTAAGACTCTGGGCAGATATGCCTTTTATGAATGTCGTTCACTGACCACGATAAGTTCGTTAGGATCGATTACGACCCTTGAGCAGGCTACATTTCAGAATTGTACGAGTCTGGGCTCCATAAGTCTGCCCGAGACTCTGAAGGAGCTTGGCGACAAAGCCTTTTACGGCTGTTCGGCATTGCCATACATTGTTATTCCACGTTCGGTGGAGGTGATAGGGGCTCTTACCTTTGGCAGTTGCGTTCTGCTGCGACAGATTGATATGGAGCGTAATATTCGTAGCATAGGTCAGATGGCCTTTCTGAATTGTGCTTCGCTTGTTTCGGTGTGGCTTCCCGACTCGCTGACTACGCTTCCCGACAATCTGTTTCAAGAGTGTTCATCGCTGACGAAGGTACATCTACCATCGGCGTTGCATACTATGGGGCATTCACTCTTCAACCATTGTTCGAGTTTAGAGACCGTCACGCTACCAGCATCGTTGAGGGTTATGGGAGAGAAAGCATTTGAGTTATGTGCCAATCTGAAGAGAATTGAGGTAGAGGCAGGCAGCAGCGTATATTCATCCGACAGGGGCATCCTCTTTTCGGCCGACAAGAGGAAGCTGGTGAGATGTCCGGAGGGGTTCAATGGTGAGTATATCATACCGACTACCGTTGAGGTCATTGGAGCCCATGCCTTTGAGGGGTGCAGTTCGCTGACGGGCGTCATAATGAGTCCTGCCACAACATATATAGGAGAGCTGGCCTTTGCAGGCTGCAGCAGTCTGACGAAGCTCTCGTTACCTGCGGGGCTACAGCGACTTGGAGAGGGAGCCTTCATGCATTGTTCCAACATTGAGACGATAGGCATGTCGGACCCCGGTTCTGACAGAAACAACCCCTACTTCAAGAGCTATACATCACAGACAGGGCTCACGGGGAATGAGTATCTTGGAGCTATTGAGACCCGCACCTTTGCTGGTTGTTCGAAGCTGAAATCGGTCATCATACCCTCCTCAGTGCGAGCCATCGTCGACGACGCCTTCTACGGATGCAACAGTCTTGTGGAGATATGGGCACGACCGCTGAAACCGCCGACTATATACAACATGTCGGGCACCAATACACTGCGGCACGTCAATATTGTTGTGATGCCCCATTGTGCAGAGGCCTATAACAAGCATCAGAACTGGAGTGGCTGCCGCATTGAGGAGTTGATATCGGAGGAGGAATATAACGCCTTCATCAACGAGAAGAGGCGCATCATAGCCGAGGAGCGAGCGGAAGAGATGGCCAAGGAGGAGCGCAAGCAACAGAAAGAGGAGGAGAAACTGGAGCGCAACAGACGCAAGAATGAGGAGGCGATGGAGCGCGACTTGATGCGGCAGGAGAAGGCAATGCGCAAGAGTCAGGAGAGAAAAAGAGCAGAGGCCGATGAATGATTCATCAACCTCTGTATGAAAAAGCTGCACGGCCGGATTATTTAAACTCCTATAAAATAGGATTTGGGTGCCATACTACTTCTGTAATCTTCCGTGCCGGATAGTTGCCTATGCAGCAACCTCAGAGAGGTGAAGCCCGCCATTGTAGCAATTAAGCGTCGCCCAAGGATTTTTTTCTGTTGAGTTTAACAATCAAAGAATCCTATGCAGCTATTATTTCGTTTTTAGCTCTTCGTTTCTTCAATAGCAAATATATGCATTAGAAGTGATATCTGCAACTCTTCGGCGTAAAAAATCAGAACATAATTGAGAGTTTCACATTGATACGTCTACCAGTCAGATAGTTAGGGACTGCTAAATTATGACTCTCGGTATCCTTGACCCAGAAATGAGATATTGTGTTATTGATGTCAAAAAGGTTGAATATATCGATACCCAAACGACACTCCTTCAAGCCGTTAGGCCATCTTCTCTCGCCCGAACGCATCAGAGCGAAATCCTTATATAAGCCGAGGTCGACACGTTTGTAGCCGGGCATTCTCATTGTAGCCTTATAGCGTTCGACGCCAGGAGCGCCATAAGGCAAGCCTGACGAGAGGAATAGGTTGAGAGTGGCTCCGATAGATGGGTTGTTCGGCATCTGGTCGCGTACCATCATCGAGAATGCAATACGTTGGTCGGTTGGTCGTGGTATATAACCATGTCCATCGTCATCGACATCCTCTTCGGTCTTGAGTAAGCTAAGCGTGGCCCATGATGAGACACCTGGCGCCAAGTCGGCGTTGATACGTGTATCGAAGCCTATAGCATATCCATGAGCGCAGTTACGAGCCATATAACGGATGCGAACATTCTCGATCGAATAGGGGTTGACATCCATCAGCCGTTTATAATAGGCCTCCATGGAGAGGCGTATGGGGATATCGGCGAGCGTGAAGAAGTGGTCGGCACTGAGCAGCAGATGCCACTCCTGCTGAGCGTCGAGATTGCTGTTTATCCTACCCCTCTCATCGTGCAGCTCGCGGAAGAAAGGAGCTTGATAGTAGCGCCCCCCTGCCAATTTGAGAACCCACGCAGAAGAGGGTGAGAAGCGTAGTGAGAGTCGAGGACTGAAGAGCGTCTGATGGGTGAGCGAGTTATTGGAGAGTCGTAACCCCGCCTCCAGAGTCAGCATCTTACCCTCGATATTGAAGGATAAAATGTCCTTTATATATCCTGAGAAACGATTGACATCCAGCACATTATCAGCCCTAATAACTTTAGACAGGCTGAGGTCAGGTGTTTCGGGACGGATATAACCGGCAGAATCAGTCAGTTCCCACTCTTGGGCATACTCATCGAATTGTTCCCTATTGAAAGTGAAGCCTGCCGACAATTCCTGCTTATCCGACACATAGCTATAATCCGCAGTCGCTGTCAGCACCGACGTATATAGTTCGTTACGCGCATGTTGAAGGAAACCGCCGACACCGATGCCCTCGCTTTGAGAGAGGTTCTCCTCAGTCTGCACATTAGCAGCCTGCTGAAGCCAATACTCGCCGAGTATGTCATAGAGTTCAGCCTCAGCAGAGCGGTAGTATTGGAGCGACGTGTTGAACGATTTATATGAGTAGCGAAGGGCAGCGAGGGCTGTTGTATAGGCATCATCCTCCTCACCTTCGAAATAGATTTTGAGTTTTCGGGAATCGCTTATGGTACCAGCAGATGTCTCGCGGTCCTTAGGCTTGAATGCATACCTATTCTGAGCATAGTAACAGAGTAGGGAGAGATGCGAATCAGAGAGTTGCAGAGTCCAGTAGCTCTGCAGGTCGAGAAATGTAGGATTATACTCTCCTTTCGTATCCGTTGAGCTCATCAGATACCTATTTGTATGGTATCTGAAGGCGGTACTATTTGTCAGTCTGTTGTGAGCTGTCACGAACCCGATATGAGTCTGGGCACCGAGAAGAGAGGCTTGAAGAGAGGCCTCGAAGTCACGAGGACGCCGATATTGCACGTCCAAGACCGACGCTGTCTTGTCGGCGTAGGAAGCATCGAAACTACCGGCCGAGAAGTTGAGACTCTCGACCATATCGGGATTGACAAACGAGAGTCCCTCCTGTTCTCCGTTGCGTATGAGGAATGGTCGGTATATCTGGACGCCATCGACATATACCATATTCTCATCGAAGTTACCACCTCGCACACGGTACTGCGTCGACAATTCGCTATTGGCTGTCACACCCATCATAGTACGTATGACACTCTCGACGCCCCCGCTGACACTGGGCTGTCCCATGGTGGATGATGCGTCTATGCTACGAAAATCAGACGGAGTCTTACGCTGATAGATATTAACAGTTGATATATTCTGCTCGACATATTGAAGTTTATGAGATATGCCGATGCACTCCTGAGGGGTAGCGATAAGGAGAGAGTCGGGTGCCGCTGCTATATAGGAAAAGAAAATCGTTACAGGCAGCTCGGTGACAGAGCAGTCGAAATAGCCATCTTTATCTGTCAGTGTGAGGAACGAGGCGCTCTTCTGATGGGCATATTGCGACGCGAGTGTGACGCCTGCCACTCCCCCATCATCATCGATGACACGACCAGTGACACGGTGTTGTGCCGAGAGAGAGACAAAAGGTGATAAAAAGAGAGAGATGAGCGCACTCCAAAAGAGATATTTTCCTGGATTACGTCTCATCTCTCAATATGTTCGTTGTGACTTCAAATCGTCTCAGCCTTCTCCTTATTGACTACAGGAGTTGCATACATCTGAAGAATCTGAGTGAGGACAAAATCGCGGTCGGCAGCATCGCCAAGACGTGATATATGTTCGTTGACATACTCCATGAATGTGGTCTGTTCGTAAGGCGTGTATTTGCCCTCATCAGCCTTGATATTAGTCTTGTTAAGCCAATCGTATGCAACATAGTTACCACTCCAGAGGTGATAGTTTTTATGAACCTGATGGTCAACGAGTTCGCACATACCATTGATGAAGGCATTTTTATTAAGCCCCACGAGTTTTTGCATATCGGATGCTGTTATCTCCTTACCGAAAGAGAAGTGGATACGACCCTTACGCCCCTGCAGACCAGTGTTCATGTGAATCAGGTCGTCCTCAGGACTCTTCTTGTAGTCAGGATTATCCCTCTTGAGCTGGAACTGAAAAGCCTTGAGGTAGTCGGTCGGGTCAAGTTCGTATGATATGCTGACTGGCAGAATGTGCAGATCTTCAAAACCCTTGACCACATCCTCTTGAGAGCTAAGGTTAAGCATTTTGAGGACACTTGACTGCGTCTGGTCGTCACCATCCTTAGTACGTCCTTCACGTTGAGAAATCCATATATTACGCCCCTCGCTTATACTCTGGCGAATGAAAGCAGAGAGAGTGGCACTGGCCTCCATCATCTGACGAACAGGGAGGTTACGCTTAACCACGAACGACTTGTTAAGCTTTACCAGATCGGTAATCCACTCATATATAAGGAGGTTATCGCCTATACCTATTTCAGTCGTCTCGACCCCGTGTTCGCTCAGTTTGACATTCATCAGAGCCGAGTCGAGGATGATATCGCGGTGATTGGTCATGAAGAGGTAGCTCTTCTTAGGGTCCACATTTTCGAGACCTGAGGCTGTCACACCTTGCGTAGTCTTCTTTATGAGGTTATCTAAGAAAGGTAGTATGAAAGCCTTTTGAAAGTCATCGATCGTCGTGATAGTCTGTAGTTTCCCTATAACGTCCTCAGCTGGGATTGTAGGGAAGAGAAATTCAAGAACTCGCTTGAAGTAAGGGACTGCACATAACTGCTTTATAGCAGCTGGCACTTCATCGTCGCGGAAAGGGCGAATCGATTCAAAATCCATCTTCTTATCGTTATTCTCAAAAATATTATTCATCACACATTATATGTTTAGCGACATAGTCACGACAAAGTTAGATATTAATATTTAATTGAACAAAAATAAAATTTTGGCATTTTGGGATATTGAAGTATTGTGACGTTATATCGAAAAACCTCTAAACAAAAAAATCTCTGCAAACAGATGCTTGCAAAGATTTTATTTTAATATGCGACCCGATTAATCAATGAATCAATGAATCGAATGCGGGAAACAAGTTCCCTATTTAG
>JABUTU010000043.1 GCA_021443545.1 Marinilabiliaceae bacterium
TGCCCTAATGCAGCCGATACTTCCGACCCTGAATCGGAGGGCGCAAAATACCAATATCCTGGCCCTACGATGTTGCCCTTAGATGGTTTTGAAGGATGGTACTATTGGGAATTCGAGGATGTGTGTGATAATTCGGGCGTGACAATGATGATTGACGGTAAGAATATCATGCCAGACGGAGTTAATGTCAAGGCTGACAAAGCCTTCGACGCAACAGGTGCTGAGGTCGAGTGGCCTACTGTTGACCCAACATCTATATCGCTCATCAAGGGCAGTCAGAAGGGCATCGAAACCTATAAAATTTTCGAAGACGGAAAGATTTACATCGTCCGCGACGGCGTTAAGTACGACATAGCGGGACGCATAATCAAGTAGTCTTAGCCAAGGTGAAATAGCCTCGCCAATTCAAAAAGGGCTGGAAGTTATCCTATTGCAGATAATTTCCAGCCCCTTTGTCAATTTAAGAGGAGCTCTTATAATCCCCCAGTTTAATAGCAAACCTCGTATCTGCAAAAGCAATTAATAGAAGTTCCTCATAATCGTTAATAGCTTGCCCATTTGGCCTAATGTGGTGTTGCGTACTACATTTTTGTCTCTATTCGGATTAAAATGCGAGAAATTTGATAATAATTTTTTATCTTTGTGGCATTCTTTATGTAATAAGACATTAAAACAAAAGGGGAATAACAAGATGAAGAAGATTATAACCATAGTAATAGCACTGATGGCTTCGCTGTCTGTCGGTGCACAGAAGTCTGTCATCACATTCAGCGAGACTGTGCATGACTTCGGTGAGATTCAGGAGGATGGAGGCAACGTGAAGTGTGAGTTTCTCTTCGAGAATACAGGCGACCGGCCCCTCGTGCTGCATAATGTTCAGGCTTCATGCGGATGCACAACTCCCGTATGGCCTCGTACACCAATTCAACCAGGTGCTAAGGACCGTATCGAGGTCTCGTTTAACCCTCAGAACCGTCCGGGTGTCTTCTCAAAGACCATAACCATACAGTCGAACGCCGAGAACAACACCGTCCAATTGCGTATCTCAGGGAAAGTCCTCGAAAAGGCTAAGACCATGGAGGATATCTATCCAACGCTCTTCGGCTCGATGCGCCTCTCCGACAGCCATATACCATTCACAAAGGTTGCTCCGGGCGAGACGAAACTCGGTGAGCTGAAGGTTATCAATCCTTCCGATAAGCCCGTCTCTCCTCAGTTTATCAACGTGCCTGCTCATGTGAAGATAGCATGTATTCCTGAGACTCTCAAGCCAGGCGAGGAGGGCTCCATCCAAGCTCGTTACGACGCAAGTCTGAAGAACGACTGGGGCTATGTGACCGATCAGATATATGTCATCTTCGATGGCGTCAAGGATTATAAGAATCGCATCACTCTGAGTGCATCTATCACTGAGGACTTCTCTCAGATGACGGATGAGCAGAAGCAGAATGCTCCAGTCGTGGAGTTCAATGAGACGACGCACGACTTCGGCGCAATCAACCAGTCGACAAATCAGGAGTGCGATTTCATCATAACCAACAAGGGTAATGAAAACCTCATCATACGCAAGGTGAAGGCGTCGTGTGGTTGCACAGCTGTAGCTCCAGAGAAGACTGTTCTGGCTAAGGATGAGTCAACTAAGATTCATGTCTCTTTCGACCCTCGCGGTAAGTCGGGCCGTCAGAACAAAACAATCACAGTCATCACCAACGACCCTAACAAGTCGAATGTCATGCTGCGCATCGTCGGCAATATCGAAGTGCCTGGTGCAGGTGCTGTAAAATAATTTGTTGAATCCTAATTGAATGTCAGGTTATGAAGCTTGTAGATAACATATCTTTCGTGTTGGCATCATCGTTGCTTCTCGTCTCGTGCGGGAAGAGCGAGAGACTGGTAGTGAGCGGTCAGCTTCAAAACCTTGACGATGGTGTCATCTATATGCATGTCGTCGACGAGTCGATGGAGTGGAATCGCATCGATACGGCGACTGTCAAGGATGGCTCGTTCTCGTTCGAGTGCTCTAATGTCGTGAAGGAGGGTGAGTGTATGCTCTTCACCACACCTCGTCAGCAACAGTTCATCATCTTTGCTGGTCATGATGTCGTGACCGTCGCAGGCGATATGGATAAGCCTGAGATGCTCGATATCAAGGGCTCTAAACTGCACGATATGTACTCATCGTATGTCGATAACGTGCCAGAGCAGGAGCATCTGGTCCGTTTGAGCCGCGAACTGAATGCAGCAAGCTATGATGTCGATAAGCTGAACTCTATCAAGGAGGAGATGCGTAACGCTCAGCTGGAACAGCTGGCTTATATCAAGAAGTTCATACGCGATAATACCAAGAATCCTGTCGGTACATTCGTCCTCATCAACTCTGTCAACTACTGCACATTCGATGAGGTCGACACACTGCAAAAAATCATCGCTGTCGATCAGCCTCGCCATAAATATACCAAGATTGTTCAGGAGATTGTCGAGAACCGTCGTGCTATCTACGAGGCAATGAGCAAGGTCGAGGTGGGGCAGATAGCGCCCGACTTTGAGTTGCCTAATTCGAGTGGTGTCATGCAGAAACTCTCCGACTTCGAGGGAAGCAGCAAGCTCATTAACTTCTGGGCAAGCAACGACCGTAATTCGCGTCTCAATAATAAGACTCTCTCAGATCTCTATAAGAAGTTCTCAGGGACCGGGCTGGATGTCATCGGTGTCTGTGTCGACAGGGGGCGCAACAACTGGTTGCAGGCTCTTCTCGATGATGACGTGCCGGGTGTGCAACTCGTCGATACACTTAATATAGTCGCTGCAACCTATTGCGTTCCTCATCTGCCTTATTGCATTCTTCTCGATGGTGAGGGGCGTATCGTGGCTAAGGATGTCAATCTCAAGGGTGAAGGTATCTTCGCCGATATCGAGTCGTTACTCAAGAAATAACAACATAATAAATGTCCTTAATAAAATCAATCTCTGGTATCAGAGGAACAATAGGAGGTCGTCCCAGTGACGGCCTCTCGCCACTTGATGTGGTTAAGTTCACATCGGCATATGCCGTTTGGGTGACGGGAAAATGCTCAAGCTCTCGCCCTAAGGTCGTTGTAGGACGCGATGCTCGTATGTCTGGTGCTATGGTCGAGCAACTCGTCGTGGCAACGCTCCAGGGTATGGGTGTTGATGTCGTTAATATAGGTCTGGCAACAACACCGACAACGGAACTTGCTGTGACGGCTGAGAAGGCTGACGGCGGTATCATAATCACTGCCAGCCACAACCCTAAGCAGTGGAATGCTCTCAAACTGCTGAATGCCGACGGCGAATTTCTTAATGCTGAGGAGGGGCAGACGATTCTTGCAACAGCTGCGGCTGACGACTTCTCATACGCCGAAGTAGACAAACTCGGCAAAGTGGAGTGTAAGGATTATTCCGATTATCATATTCAGAAGGTCCTCGACCTCAAACTCGTCAATGTCGAGGCAATACGTAAGGCGGGCTTCCGCGTCGCTTTGGATACCATCAACTCGGTCGGTGGCCTCATCTTGCCTAAGCTCCTCGAACGTTTGGGTGTGACAACCGTTACGACGCTCAATGCCGAGCCAACGGGCTGTTTCTTTCATACTCCCGAACCGCTTCCTGAGAACCTCACGCAGATATCTCAACTCATGAAGTCGGGCGAATATGATGTCGCCTTTGTCGTGGACCCTGATGTCGACCGCCTCGCCATAATATGCGAGAATGGCGATATGTTTGGCGAGGAGTATACCATCGTCTCATGTGCCGACTATGTCTTGCGTCATACCCCAGGCAATACGGTCAGCAATCTCTCATCATCACGCGCATTGGCGGATGTGACACGCTCACTCGGTGGTAAATACGAGGCTGCAGCTGTCGGTGAGGTGAATGTAGTGACCAAAATGAAGGCTACGCAGGCTGTCATAGGCGGCGAGGGAAATGGTGGTGTCATCTACCCTGAGTCGCACTACGGTCGCGACGCCTTGGTCGGTATAGCTCTCTTCTTGTCGAACCTCGCCATATCGGGAAAACGCCCCTCTGAGCTCCGCGCATCATACCCAGAGTATTGCATATCAAAGAATAAGATTCAGCTCTCTGAAGGTGTCGATGTCGATGGAATCCTCTCGGCTATGAAGCAGAAGTATGCCAATGAACGTATCACCGATATCGATGGTGTCAAAATCGACTTCAAGGATAGCTGGGTCCATCTGCGTAAGTCGAATACAGAGCCGATTATCCGAATCTATGCCGAAGCGCATACCATACAGGAGGCGGATAAACTTGCAGAGGATATAAAGGCTGTCATAAATAGTCTCTGATTTGAATAGACGAGTCATATTGAATATTGTGCTCCTCTTTGCCTTTGCGGTGCAAGGAGGAGCACAGACCTTTAATGGCGGTGTCACCATAGTCGGCCTATGGGGTATCTCGCCGCGATGGTCTGTGGGTGCAGAGACCTCAGTACGATGGGAGCATAACAGTAATATCACGGCTATCGTGCCTCGTATCTCAGCAGGTGCTCTCTTCAAAGTCGTTGATAACTGCCGTCTCTTCGCCGCCGTTCAGGAGTCGCAGGAGAGATATAAGGGACTCTCTAATTTCGATAATGAGCTGCGTTTCTTCGAGGGTGCGCGCTTCGATGGTAGTCGCGGACTGTCGCAATACCTCTTTTTCTCTCAACGTCGCATCTCTTACTACCCACTGTCGCAAAGCTCCTTCTGTTCGGATGTCACCTATCGCGCTGAATATGAAAAAGAGCTACAAGAGGGTCTCTGGGAGCTGTCGCTCTTCGCTGGTGTCACGCTTAACATACATGAAAATGTCGCTGGCAGCAACCTACTGCAACGCTTTGCTCCAGGTTGCGAGGTGGCAAGACGCATGGGACGGATGATGATAGGCATCGTTTATGAATGCCGTTTAGGTTCCAAACGTCAGATCTTCCTCGCCGACCGCCATGAGCTTCATACTATCATGCTCCGCCTGAGACGTCGCCATTAGATGCAAAAAATGCTATAAGAGACCCCTCCTTAAATGACAATTTGATAGATTCAGGGGGCTCTGCGACCAGTTGCCGACTTAAAGTGGACGAGTAGCGGACTACCGAAGTGCCCATAAGTCAATATGTTATTTGTTTGCATGAACTTTTTTTCAAAAAAAATCATTCATTTGTTTGCACGTGGATAATATTTGACATACCTTTGCAGACGCAAAACCAAAACGGGCAGGCCCTGTGCGACCAGCTCCTTTTGAACTCCCCCAGGGCTTGACCGCAGCAAGGGTAGAAGGTTGAGCGGTGCGATGCAGATTGCTTGCCCACCCGCCAATATAGCTCAGTTGGTAGAGCAGCTGATTTGTAATCAGCCGGTCGTTGGTTCGAG
>JABUTU010000013.1 GCA_021443545.1 Marinilabiliaceae bacterium
TCGGCAAACACCATCTTTCTTCCGGCATTACAAGACTTGAAAATGCTCTGCAGTTCCTGATAAGAAAGACCATTCTGCAACGATTTATTAGCCATATCATAGCAGCAAAAACCTCCGGGATATCCATGCCCACTGAAGAACAGCAGAACTGCATCGTCTTTACCTGCTTGACCAAACACTTGCTTCAATGTTGCAATGACTTTCTCATGAGTGGCATTTACTCCAAGTAATGTATATACCTCCTTGGTATGCTTTTTCAAAACTTTATTGATACTTACAACATCATTTTCTGTAAAGCGCAAGTCATTGATTTCTGCATAGTCTGCAATTCCGACAGAGACAACGTATAATTTCTGCGCATTAACTGCAACAGTCCAAAACGACAATACTAAGTATAATAATCTCATCGCTTAACCCACTTTGTCTTACAGGCATTACATTGACCTTTATTTCTCAAGCCCTCATAAGGCGTAAATCCGAGGAATTGCTTGCATTTTGGACAAACGTAATCAATCTGGAACTTTTGATTCAACTTCTCCATTTGTTCCGGCATGTTTTTGGCGCTCTTAAATGAAATCCAAGTTATGATTACGCCTAATCCGCAGCCAGCTAATATCATTGGTATCCTGAAAGCTGCAAGTTCTGGAATGCAGGAAATCAGATAACCTAAAACGCCTAAAAGGGCAGTTGGCAACATTCGTAGATTTCCTTTTACGACATTGTCTTTCTGAAGTCGTATTTTTTCTTCCTGATATTTATTCCAAACATGTTCCAAAGACTCAAATTTTCTCAATACTTCTGGGTCGTATTCCTCTTTCGGAGGTGTCGGTGCTGACGGCGGAGTTTGAACAGGAGGTTTTTGCGTAGTTGTCATAGGAATCACATCTTTGACAAGGAACGTGTATTGTGGACCCATTTGTACAATTGTATTACGGTCAACGACTTTCTGAATAATCCTCACTCCATCAATGAAAGTTCCATTGGTAGAACCCAAATCCTCGACCTGAATTTTCCCATCATTGAGAACTGTCAGTTTAAGATGTTTACCACTGACCGACTTATCTGCAATCTCAAACGGCTGGTTGCCTTTACGTCCAACTATTATTTCCATATTATATCTGATAAAGTTATTTTTCTGTCATCGTTTGCTTAAGCAGTTTCAATGCTTCCTTCGACACCTTCAATATTATAGGCTTAAGAACATCCATATCACTCAAGATTAACTGTTGCTTCAGTATATTTATCTGCATGATATAACTGTTGTTCACTATATACTGTCTGCCAATCCGAGTATATACACCAGTCTTGTCTTTGGCAATAATACTCTTAATCAATTGCTCTAATGACTGGAGAGTCATGCCGACAATTACACTTTGTCCATTACGGAAAAAAAGATGGACATAATTATCCTCTGCTTTCGCATAAATTATCTTATCCAGATCAACCTTGATAAGTTCGTCTCGGGTATTGAACAATATTGGTGTCATAGCAATAATACGTTTACTTAAATGAGAGAACAGGCAGCAAAGACAAGAGATCCAACCGCAAGGAGCAATGGTATCATACAGCCATTACCACTGTCAGACTCTTGTTTTTCCTTTTGGTACTCCAATCTTTCAAGATTGTCAGGAGCATCCTTTGATCCGTACTTTATAGCCTTAAGGAAATAATTCGTTGCCGTATTAAAATACGGTTTGTGGTACTTGCCGTCGGAATAATATACACCAAGATTGTTGAGCGCACCTGGATGGTTCTGTGCTGCTGCCTTCTTGTACCACTCTACTGCCTGTAAATGGTTCACGTCTACTCCAATTCCGTTGTAATAGCATACCCCTATCTGAAATTGGGCATCTGGATTACCCTGATCTGCAGACTTCTGAAAGAGCGCTAACGCCTTATGCAGGTCTTGACCAATGCCATTTCCATTAAAAAAGCAGTCTGCAAGACAATATAAGCTTTGCGTATCATCAAGATCTGCGCCTTTCTTATACCATTCTATTGCTTTGGTTATATCCTTATCTACATGAAATCCTACTTCGTAGCACATTCCGACCTCTCCTAAAGCTGGTATATACCCAAGGTTTGCAGAGTTCAACATGCAGTCATAAATAATCATTCTGATTTCCTTGCTATATAAATTTCTGTTAATGAGTTCCTTCCCAAGTTCATAGATACGAACACCATCATTTGACTTAATAACCTCTGCGTACTTATCTTCAAAGAATTTATTATCAATATTGACATAGTTAATTGCACTGGCATTACCCAATTCTGCTGCCTTATAAAAATAAACCGGGAAATCTGCAGGGTTGTCAAACCAGATGTTATTAGGCAGCTTAACGATAAGTTTAAATTTGTCATTAATACCCTCGGCAGTCTCATCACCAACTATGGCAAGTGACTTGTACCCTTCAAATTCAAGCACAGTAAACCTCTGCCCATCGGTAAGTCTAAACATAAACTCTCCAAATAAAGCCATAGCGTCAGAATCGCCCTGATCGACTTTTGCATGTGTAATCTCGAACGCGGACTCTATCTCCCCGTTTTGGAATAATGAAATTGCATCCTGAAGACTAATGTTCTCAACATTTTTAAAATTTGAGACATCTCCATCACAATGGCTTAGCATATTCAATGCCAATTGATGTCCTTTTTCAGCAGCAAGCTCGATATAATACTGAGCCTTCTCTACATCTCGCTCGACATATTTTCCGTGCAGATAGAACGCTCCAAGATTATACATACATTGAGTAATACCGTCAGCAGCTCCCATTTTTGTATACTTAACGACCTTAATCTGGTCAAATGCAACACCAAGTTCAGCCATATACATATGCGCAGCATTGGCTGCAGCTAAACCATTGCCTTTATCCGCCGCCTTTTCATACCACTGTACAGCCTTTATGAAATCCTGCTTGACGCCATAACCTTTCTCATAGCAGAAACCGACGTTATTCTCGCCAAGTGCATATCCTTGGTCTGCAGCCATCTTATAGTATTTATAGCAAAGATCATAATCCACTCCTGAAGGAGTTTCACCTTTTTCATATGCTAAACCAAGGTTAACCTGAGCTTCTGCATCTCCAGCTTCCGCCATTGTCGTAAGTCTTTCAATTTCTTTCTGACTTCTCATGATTATGTATTTTACAAAGTTTATATCCTATGTGTATTTCTTATTGTTGCAGACTCGGTAACACGCACAAAAAAGACGGGGGCAACTGTACTTACTTGCTCCCGTTCTTTGAGGTCTACCACAACCCATATTGTAAGATAACAAGCAGTTGCAGAAGTCCTCGTCAGTTTTTATACAGATAAAATGTTCCTGAAAATTACTACACAGAAACAATTTTAGCCATACGCTAACTAAACAAGACTCTACTCACTGTGTGTTCCTGTACAATATTTGAAAGTGGTAGTTTCAAAGAACCAAGAACTAACGTTAGTAAAACGTCTTTGCCGATAAAATCCTATTGTGCAAATCCACCGCTGTGGCACATAAGATGTCACAAAGATAGACATAAAATTTCATTTATTATCCAAACATAGTTCTAATAATTGGTCTTTTTATTCAAAACTTATCTTTTTTTACAAAAATGATGCTAAATATCAACTTATTCAGTATGCGATTTATTATTGTGATGGAGTTTTTTGTATTGCCTGTTATCGGTTCTGTCATAGCACTTGATTTTTGCGGAAGGTATAGTGATTCGTTTCTGTACTTTTTCTCTTATAGCTCTCGCTTCAGGCTATACATCGATTGACATTTGCTGCCCAACCTTATTTCGACATTAAATTCTGCGAGACTCCTTGATATTCTTTAGATATGCCATCTCTACTAAGTTTATTGGATCAAGAGTTTCAATCAAAAAAAAGCCTCCCTTTTTGAGGAGGCTTTAGTAAGATATTTACCTATTTTATAAGGTTCTCGTTGAATGTGAGATATTAGTTATTCTCTGGACGGAGCTGACGAACTGTTACAGCTGTCTGCCACATCTCACTTTCACGGAGGGCCTTAAGTTCTTTCTCGAGACCTTCGCGATAGCCTGGCTTTGAGTTAGAGTCTATAGAAATCTGTGCCTCGTTACCAGTCTTTACTGAGTTGTAAAGCTTCTCTACTACTGGCTTGATTGCATCGTGGAAAGGACCCATCCAGTCGAGAGCACCGCGCTGTGCAGTTGTAGAACAGTTTGCATACATCCAGTCCATACCATTCTTTGCGAAGAGAGGCATGAGTGACTGAGTGAGCTCCTCAACTGTCTCATTGAATGCTTCAGAAGGAGAGTGACCATTCTCACGAAGAACTTCGTACTGAGCGAGGAGAAGACCCTGAATTGCACCCATAAGAGAACCACGTTCACCTGTGAGGTCAGAAGTAGCTTCACGCTGGAATGTAGTCTCGAACATATAACCAGAACCGATACCGATACCGAGAGCGAGTGTACGATTCATTGCCTTTCCTGTTGCATCCTGATAGATAGCATAAGAAGAGTTCAAACCACGACCTTCGAGGAACATAGTACGAAGAGATGTACCAGAGCCCTTAGGAGCTACCATGATAACATCGATATCCTTTGCAGGAACACAACCTGTGCGATCATTCCAAGTGATAGCGAAGCCATGTGAGAAATAGAGAGCCTTACCAGGAGTGAGATACTTCTGGATTGTTGGCCATACGCTCATAACTGCTGCGTCAGAGAGCAAACACATTACGATAGAAGCCTTTTCGCATGCCTCCTCAATGCCGAAGAGAGTCTGTCCAGGAATCCATCCGTCGCTAATTGCCTTATCGAAAGTCTTTCCAGGACGCTGACCAACGATTACGTTGAAGCCATTGTCACGAAGGTTCAAAGACTGTCCAGGACCCTGAACACCATAACCGATAACGGCAATTGTCTCGTCTTTGAGGATCTCACGAGCTTTCTCGAGAGGGAACTCCTCGCGGGTCAT
>JABUTU010000070.1 GCA_021443545.1 Marinilabiliaceae bacterium
AAAATAATATCCTCATAAGGATTCCACAAGGAGGGAAACTCCCAAAAACCACAAGGAGGTCCCCCATACCATAGACAAGCAGCGATGCTCTCCGCGAGCGTCGCTGTTTGTTGTTTTATAGCGATAACATCGAATATCGAAATAACGATATAACGTTATAACGATATAACGAAATTTCGAAATATCGTAATATCGAAATTTCGAAATAACGAAATTTCGAAATAACAATATACCGCCAACCTTTTTAGTCTCTACTTTTCAGATGCAACACTTTTTGCGTTTGCCACCATGAAGTGGAGTCGATTATAGATATTGGCATCTGAGGTGCTACTATCGAAGTCGAGGAAGAGCATATTCAGATGCGGATAGAGTTCTCGCAGGCGCTTCTCGACTCCCTTGCTGATGATATGATTGGCAATACAGCCAAAGGGTTGAAGGCTGATTACATAATCCACGCCACTCTCTGCTAAATGGCATATCTCGCCAGGCAAGAACCATCCTTCGCCAAAATCGGCTGCCGACGAGAGTACCCGCTCGCTGAGTCGATTGTAGTCAAAGATATCCACAGATGGCCTATAATACGGATGCTCGGCACAGATGGTGTCGTACCGCTTTGCTACCCGTCGAATACGATGATACAAGATATCGGTGAACCATGAGGGTGTATCTGTCTCACGAATGTGCAGCTCCTTGTTGCGATGCTGCATGACGAAATTGGTCGAGAAGAAGTCAACAATAGATGGTGGCACAACCTCCACTCCCTGCTCCACCAACCATCGGGTGATATACTTATGGCTGAAGCCGTTGTTCTTGACGTATATCTCGCCTACAATGCCCATAACTGGCACCTTCTTCTCCTGCGTTATCTTTCGGAACTCTGCTACGGCTTGTTGCATCAGGCGGGGTAACTTAGTGCTTCGTTTAGATCGAATGAGGGTGTCGGCCTCAGCCATGTAGTAGGCACGAAGGCGTTCCGCCTCGCCAGGCTGTTTTTGTCGAGGTGCAGTGGCATAATAGAGTTTTTGCAGGCAGTCGGCAAAACAGAGGGTATATGTGATGGGCCGAATCAGTTTCAGCCAGTGTATCTCAAAACCAGGCTGTGTGGCTTGTACTCCACTGCCTGTGGCTAAAGAGAGCAGTGGGACATGGGCATAACCCGCCTTGATCATGGCACCCTTGATGAGCGAATAATAGTTGGTGGCACGACATTGTCCGCCCGTCTGTGTGATGATGACGGCCGTGTTGTCGAGGTCATACTCTCCGCTTTGCAACGCCTGCATGATGCCACCAATCACCAGCGTGGCGGGATAGCATATGTCGTTGTTGGCAAACTGCAACCCCATTTCGGCATCGGTCTGACTGCCCATGGGCAGGTTGACAACCTCGTAGCCAGCCAAGGACAAAAGAGCAGGCAGATATTCCGAATAGCCCTCGGCAAAAAACGGAGCTATGATGGTTTTGCGCCGATCCGCCTTGCCAAAAGGTCGAGTCGTAACAAATGGTTTTACCTCTGCCATGTCTGCTGCACCAACATACTGTCGCGCACTCTCCAACAAGGATCGCATACGCAGTTTCAGCGAACCGATACTGTTGACATCGTCTATTTTGAGGATAGTGAGGTTCTTGTGGTACCGTTCGAGAATGGCCGCCACCTCATCGAGGATAAACGCATCGGGCCCGCAACCAAACGAGGTCAGTTCCACCATCTGAAGCAATGGGTCGTGAGTGTCGCCTACATACCGCGCAGCCTTGAAGATGCGGTTGGGATAAGCCCATTGCGACACTGCATTCAGTTCGTCATATACCGTTGCTCCGGCATCAATGGCGATATGTTCGGTGATGACATCGGCTCCCATGTCGGCCGTTGCCTGTGCAATCTTATGCTCGATGAGCGGATCGGTATGGTAAGGACGTCCCGCCAGCAGAATGGTCATACGTCCCGCCGACTTGGCCTGATTGTAAATCTCCTCAGCGCATTGCTGCAACGAGAGGCGATAATGATGCTGTTCCTCACTGGCCGCATGAATGGCACTGAGGATATTTTTTTTCGTGAGCCACGGTGCAATGGACTGGAGATAATCCACGAGCGACTTACGGAGTAGTTTTTTGCTCTTGAAACTGATGACGGGCGAGTCGAACGGAATACCTGCATTTCGTTCGGGATTGATGCTGGAGCGAATGACATCCGCATAGGCCGAAATGACCGGGCAGTTGAAACTGTTACGACTCTTAGCATCTTCTTTCTCCTCAAAGACCACATAGGGATAGAGGATGCGATCCACCTTCTTGCGCATCAACTCCTCAATATGTCCGTGCATCAGTTTGGCAGGATAACAAATATTATCGGCCATGATGGTTCTGGCGCCGCGCTCAAAGGTGGCGGTAGTGGTTTGCGACGACAAGACTACCTCAATCTGACACTTCGTCAGTAATGTGTGCCAGAAGGGAAAATTCTCATATATACCCAGCGCACGTGGTATGCCTATACGCAGACGAGCGTTTTCGGGTTGGTGCCGCTGACGGTCGAAAAGCAAGGTGTACTTCTCACGGAACATATTGCGTCCTTTGTCACCATTCTCCTGAGCATTGGCATATATCTTCTCACAATTGTTTCCCGAGGCATATCTCTTCCCATTAGGAAAATGGTAAAGACGTATATGGCAATGATTATTACAGCCAGGGCACGTCGTCTCCTCGGTGGTATATGTATTGGATTGTATGAGTTTGTTAATGTTCATCAACATTTTTGCTGTTTATTGGCAGTACGTTGCTTGGCATAGAGGGCTGCACCATAGGCACCCATCAGTTCCGGCATATTGGTGAAGTGAACCTTCGAGCCCGTGAGCTGTTCCAGCGCACGAACGACGGCATGGTTGCGCATTGTTCCTCCTTGCACAACGATATGTCTGCCCAATTCATGCTCGATACCCTCGCGTGTCGTCTGACGCAGCTTGAGCACTTTGTAGAGGCAATTCTTGCACACCGAATAGGCAAAACCTGCCGCTATATCTTCCACGCGGGCTCCTTCTCGCATGGCTTGTTTCACACGTGAATTCATAAACACCGTGCAACGAGTCCCCAGGTCGTAAGGGTGTTCGGCAAAGCATGCCATACGTGCAAAATCAGCTATATCATAACCCAGCATACGAGAGAAGGTCTCCATGAAACTGCCACAACCTGAGGAGCAGGCTTCGTTAATCTCCATGCGTGAGATGATGCCCTCGCGCACCCAGATCGCCTTCATGTCCTGACCACCGATATCCAATATGAAACTGACTTCGGGCATCGTGTGTCGGGCAGCCATGTAATGTGCCATCGTCTCCACGATTCCATAGTCGAGCGAGAAAGCCGTTTGCAGCAACGCCTCGCCATATCCAGTAGCTGCCGATATGAGGGTCACGTTATCGGGATGTGGCGTAGCTGATTGCACCTTCTTGAGCGCATCATAGAATGTGCGGAACGAGTCGCCATTATTACGCTGATAGTCGGTATAAACCACCTCATCACGGTCGTTGATGATGACAATCTTGGTGGTTGTACTGCCCGAATCAACCCCTAAATAGTAGGTGTTGGGGCGGTCGCTCTCGAAGGGTGCCGAAGGAATCGAATAATCTGCCTTTTCTTCCCACCACTCAGCATAGTCTTGTTTCGTACGGAAGAGCGGTGTCAGACATTGCGATAGGTCTAAATGCACTTCGCGAAGGCTTTGTATGCCCTCCTGCATCGCGCTCCACGTCACCTCTGCGCCACCCTCTGCCAAGGCGCAACCCATGGCGGGGATATACTGTATCATGTCTGTTGGCACCACATCCTCCTCTGTCAGTGCAAGCACTTTGAGGAAATGCTTGCGCAACTCTGGCATGTAGGCAAAGGGGCCGCCACAGAAGAAGAGTTTGGGCTGAATATCCATTCCTCGCGCCAGTGACCCCACTACCTGCAGAGCCACGGCATGCATCACGCTGGCCACAATATCGGCTTTGACGGCTTTTCGTGCAATCAGATTCTGGATGTCGGTCTTGCTGAACACACCACAGCGAGACGCAATAGGATAAATACATGTCGATTGCTCAGCCATCGCATTCATCTCTGAGGGGTCGATGCCGAGCAGGGTGGCCGTCTGGTCGAGAAAGGCACCTGTTCCTCCCGCACAACTACCGTTCATGCGGATATCTGGCGTCTTGCCGTCGCCAAAGAATATCATCTTGCTGTCTTCTCCGCCTATATCGATAAGGGTTCGCACGCCGGAGTAGCGCTCTTTGATGGTCTCCACAGCAGCCACCACCTCCTGAAGGAAAGGAATGTGCATCCGTTCCGCAACTCCCATGCCCACACTACCCGTCACCATAACGCGTAGCGAGGTATCACTCTTGCGTAAGGACAAAGGAATCTGCTGCAACATCTCTGTGAGCGCAGCAGATATATCAGCATTATGACGTAAATAGGTGGAAAAAAGCACCTCCCGTCGTTCGTCCAACAGGATGCATTTCAGCGTTGTACTGCCTATGTCTATGCCCAGTCTCATCAGGGAAGAGGTCGTTTGATTATAATTGCTCACTCTCCTCACGCTGAGTTGACAAAAAGTCGCAGCTGGGAATATTGTTATTTGTCATTTCTCCAACAATAGGTTGTACGATAAATGGCATACAATCGACCAAAACGATATCCATCAATACAAGTATATTCAGTGTATGTAGTATTTTTAACAAATCTTTCTGCTAAATCTGTTATTGCACCACAAAATTAGTGCTTATAGCTGAACTGAGCAAATATATAAACAAAAAATGGGTTAAAACCCAGCGCCTACGAACCCACCTCTTGTTTTTATAACTTCATCTTACTACCTTTGTGGCACCTAAGAGCTCTCATCGTCCAATGAGTTCGGGCGATGAGAGTATGTTTACTGAACTCAACAACTATAAAAAACAATTATCATGAAGAGACT
>JABUTU010000038.1 GCA_021443545.1 Marinilabiliaceae bacterium
TATTAAAGCTATTCCTGTTGGTGATTATGTGGCTAAGGTATGGGCTTGCGATTCCGTAGGTAATACCTATGACGGCGTTGCTGAGGAGAAGGATTTTTCCATCAGTCAGCCTCATGTCAACGTGGGATTTATTTCTGAGCTCAATGCAAAGGGTGAATGGACTATCTCTGCTGTGGGCTCTCCTGTCGATTTGAAACAAATATCTCTGCATCCTTGTGATATTTTGAATCGGCCCATACTCAATACAACAATAGAATTTCGCAATCAGTTAGATAAGTCCAAGGTCTATGCAATTGTATTTGACGGGAAAGAGCTGGTATCTAAAATTAAATGCCCTGCTGATATTAATTCTCCTAAACCCTCTTACTCTAATCTGTCCGCATGTAGTGGTAAAACTGTAAAGTGTACATATACATTCGACGAGGAACTCTCTTTCGAAGCTTCCTCTAATTCCCAAAAGTCAAAATCGCATGTGGTACAGGCTACCAGCAAAAGTCTCTCTTTTGACGCTGTACGACACTCTTATACCGTCAACAAGACAACTCTCTTAGGTTCCTCTGCTTCGTGGATGGAGATTGTGACAAAAACTATCTCTGATAATAATGTGCCGTATGTCGAAAAGCCATCTATCAATTGGGACGATGCTATTATAAAATATAACTTGGATTGCTACGAACAGTCGACTCCTATTCTTGATTTGAAGGGTATCAATGGCGGCTCAAATAGTCTGACCTATTCATGTGACGTATACCTCCATAATTCGCTACTCCAAAGTGTAATAGTGAAAAATAAAGGAAATAATCTATCTAATACTATTTCTTTTGACAAAGCAGGAGATTATACTCTAATGATAACGAACAATGGTTATTGTCCGAACGATGTTCTTCAAACAACGATTACAATCTCTCAGCCCGACCCTCTGACCTTTGATTATGCTGTAACCGACGAATTATGTCAGGGTGCTAAAAACGGCTCTATCCAGATTTCTAATGTCAATGGTGGCAACTATGGTGAAAGTTTTAGTTATGCTTTAGCTTGGGAGTGGACACATAATGATTTTTTCAAATCTTGGTACTCTGAGGGTTCCATCGACAAAATTGGCGAGTATCTCAGCGATCGTCATAAAAATGGTTTATTCGGAAGATATGAGGTAACTGTCTATGATGAGAATAAATGTTCTAAGACAGAGAGAATCTATGTCAACAGATACTATAATCCATTAGTCAAAGAAGCTATTGTCGATTCTGTTAATTGCGCTGGTGGCTCGGATGGTGCTATTACTTTGAATAAAATACAAACTAACGGTACTTTCTACAAGAAACATGGTTCTAAGAATGGGAACGAATATTCTGAAGGTGAAGAGTACGTCTCTTTGGCAAGTTTGGTTTGCGCTCCTTATGTCGATTCTTTGGAGCTTTCGCCTCTCCCTGTTAAAAGCCTGAAAGAGGTGGAGAATCTCTCGGCGGGTACTTACAATCTGCATCTGACGGATTCTAAAGGGTGTGAGTCGGTGGCTACTTATACTGTCTATGAACCTGAAAAAATGAAGTTGAACTTCTTGGAGGATAATCTCAACCTGAGGATTCCCAAAAAGGGTTCTACTGGTGGAGCTGTCTCGCTGCAGGTCTCTGGCGGTAACGAGAATAGCGGCTATACTCTTTTTGTAAATGATGAACCTATCGGGGATATGAAGCTTAATACTCCAAAAAATCTTAAAAATAGCTTCTTGGCTCAGGATTATTTCTTCTACTGCAAGGATAACTATCACTCTTGTATGAGCGATTCGGTTCATCTGTCTTTCACCGAGCCTGATGAGGATTTGTCGTTTAAGAAATGGGTGTCAAATGCCAAGTGTAAGGCGGAGGTGGGCTCTATTAAGATTTCTCCTTCTGGTGGTTGGGGCGGTTATCGCTACTCTGGTCCTGATCTGAAGATGGGCGCTTACAATGAGCCTAATTACACTTTCGATAAATTGAAGGCTGGGTCGTATGAGATTACGGTGTTCGATGAGGAGAATGTAAGCTATACTGAAACGGTTGTCGTTAATGAGCCTGAGGAACTGAGGGTTAGTGTCATGAGCGATGGTAGCGATTGTAGCGGTAACGGTTCTGCTAAACTGACCATAACGGGAGGAACGCCTATGACTGGTAATCTCTACGAATCGTATAATGTTGAAAAGGCTGATACCATCATGTATGGGAATGAACCTCTATTCGAGAATCTTCGTCCTGACTTATATTCGTTTGTTACTCTCGATGCTAATGGTTGTAAGGCTGCGGCTTCTTTTTCTATTAAAGATGTGTCGCTGAAGGTCGTTGTCGATGACTGGCACTATCCGACCTCTTCTACATCTTGCGATGGATGGATTAGGGCTCTGGCTTCTCAAGGCGCTGGTAACTACTCTTACATGTGGAAGCATGTTGAGTCTGGAAATGTGGTGGGAACCGATTCAATTGCTGTCAACCTCTCTCCTGGAACCTATTGGCTGGAGGTGTCTGATGGAAACTGTATTGCTTCTCTTCAGAAAATATTGTCATCTTTCGATTCTCGTAACCTTACAATCGAAGAACTTCATCGTGAGTCGGGTCCTGATATGAATAACGGTAGTGTGTTGCTGTCATGCTCGGATGCTATCGACTCTTTGTCGCTCGCTGTGATTTTTAATGATTCTATCGTCCCCTATGATAGCTTAAAGTTTGTTATGGAGAATGACGGTAGGAGCGTGCGTTTGAGCAGTCTGTCACCTGGTTACTATTCTGTTGCATGTCGCAACGCGCTCTCTCAGGGTGTCGAAATAGCAGGATTCGTGATTCCAAAGTATGTCTCTATGGAGCTGAGAATGCTCTCTCTGCATCATCAGAAAACGAAGCGTTATCTCAACGGCGAGGCTAAGTTCCTCTTGGATGGTGGTGTCGCCCCATATAACGTGACGCTGAACGGCGAAGATGTGGTGATGTCGGGTGCTAACATCGTTTTAAGTAATCTGAAAGCGGATACCTATTCTTTGGTTGTGGAAGATAGTTGCCATGTGACGATTAGTCGCGATTTTGAAATAAAGGCTCCTAATGATCTACATTTCTTATATGAGGTCGATTCGTTAACATGCTTCAAGTCTCGCGATGGTCGTATAAACCTGACTCCTTATGGGGGCTGGGGCGACTATCAATTCAGTGTGAATGGTAATCCGTTCACTAATCGACAGAAATATTCTAATATGCTTGCGGGTTCTTATACCATCGAGGTGGTCGATTGCTATGGTGCTACTTATTGGGACTCTATTTATGTCCATCAGCCCGATTCAATCGAGGTCGTTTCTATTCGCCAGGATAGCGTCTCTTGTCGTGGTTTGTACGATGGAAGCGTCGCAATCAATGTGAAAGGTGGTAATGGCGTCTATAGTATTCAGCGAGATGTCGATGGTGATGTGTGGCGACGTGGTTTGTTATACAGAAATCTGCCCGCTATGGCTGGGTATCTCTTTAATGTGCGCGATTATAAGGGGTGCCGTATCGATAGTATCATGCAGGATGTCTATGAGCCTGCTCCCATGCTCCTCTCTCCTGATGTGACTCACACTACTTGCGGTCTGAACAACGGCGCAATTAGCGTTAATGTCTCGGGTGGCTCATTCCCTTATTCCTATGCATGGCGTGAGAACGGTAACCCAATGTTTGAACGTTCTAACAATATCTCTAACCTGCTTCAGTATGGTGAATACGAACTGACGGTTGTCGACTATCACGAATGCTCTGAAAGACAATCGTTTCGCATCGACCGCTCTTCTCTGCCTTATATCAATCGGGTGCAAACCGATTCTGTCTCTTGCTTCGGTTATAACGACGGCATGGCATGGGTGGATTCTGCCGATGTCGTATATGCCTATCCAAAGGCCGATTATAAGTTGCTTTGGCACGATGGTCAGGTGGGAATGAGTGCTGGTGGACTCTCTCAAGGCGATTGGAGTGTTCGGATTCTCGATGATAACGGATGTATGACGGAATCGCCTTTCAGAATTAGTCAGCCCACTCCTCTAACAATCGAAAAACGTCTCCAAAGAGATGCCCTGTGTTATGGATATAACGATGGTGCTCTTGCCGTCTCTCCTAAAGGGGGTAATGGCGGTTATACATTCTCTTGGTCTAATGGAATGAATACACCCGAAGCTGATTCATTGGCTGCTGGTAGCTATACGGTATTGATTAAGGATGTTAAGAATTGCGAAGCTTCTGAATCGTATGTCATATCCGAGCCTGAGAAACTGCTCGTCGACGCGGGTGAGGATGTCACTATTTGTCCTGGCGGTAGCTATACTTTCATCGTGCCTGGTTACGCCTCTTATGAGTGGAAGAATAGCAGGGGTGAGGTTGTCTCAACTGACGATCGAGTTAAGGTCTCTGAGGAAGATACCTACTCGCTCTCCGTGACGGATGTCATTGGATGTTATGCCTATGATGATGTGCGGTTGCGTATAGGTAACGATGCTCTGAAAGCTAACTTTAGTATGACCTCGACTGCAACGACTTGCGATACGATCGCTGCTGTCGAGATGTCTAATATGACGTTGGATAGCCTCAGATGGGAGTATCCATCACCAGAATTCGAACGCCATCCTGAACTGGAGAGTGAGGCGTATGTGATGGA
>JABUTU010000101.1 GCA_021443545.1 Marinilabiliaceae bacterium
GTTTCGTCACCAACGGCAGTCTGAGCAAGGTCCTCGATGTGGATAATAACGACTATTGGAATGCCGATGAATACGACCTCGTCTTAGTCGACGAGGCCCATAAGTTCCGAAACCACACCACGACTGCCTTCTCGCAGTTGCAGGAGATTTGCAAGATGCCTCGTGTCGCAAACGGTAAAATCCCAGGTCCTAAAAAGAAGGTCATGCTCATCTCGGCAACGCCAATGAACAATTCTCCTGAAGACCTATACACCCAGATTCAGTTGTTCCAGGATCCTCGTCGTTGTACGATTGACGGCGTCCCAAACCTGACAACATTCTTTTCGCCTTTGATTCATGAGTACAAAAGCCTAAAACGAGAGTTTAACAAAAATGGTTTGCCTCAATTCAAGGAGCTGGCCGAGAGGGTGCGCGACCGTGTCATTAAACCTATAACGGTACGCCGAACGCGCACCGACATCGAGGCTATACCGCGTTATAACAAGGATATTCAAGGCTTCCCTAAGGTCGCTCCTCCCGAAAAAAAGTGCTACGAGATGAGCAATAGAATCGCTGACCTTTTTGAGAAGTCTATGATCTCTCTCGTTGAGGAGCTAACATACGCCCGTTATCAGGCTATCGCTTATCTCAAACCGGAAATAGCGGAAGGCCTATACGACAATGCTGAGTTGGTTTCGCGCAGCTTGGCAAGCATCCGTAAAAACGGCCTCGTCAAACGCCTCGAGAGCTCGTTCTGCGCTTTTAAAAAGAGTGTCGAACGATTCCGCGACGCTAACCAATATATGATTAATATGTTTGTGAACAACAGGGTTTTCATCGCTCCCGACCTCGATATCAACCACCTCTACGATCTCGGTCTGAATGACGACGAGATCGAAGAACGAATCCAGCTGAAGGCTGAGTCGAATCCCAAAAATGCGGCCTTTACAGCTGACGATTTTGATCCGGAGTTCATCACTATGCTTCGCAACGACCAGCTGGTGCTCGAACGGATGTGTGCCGAATGGGAAACTGTCGATGTCGAGGGTAACGACGATTCTAAATTCGCTACGTTTAATGATATTCTCAAACACGAACTCTTCAAGAAGGAGCGTAACCCAGGCCAGAAACTCGTGGTCTTCTCCGAATCGGTCGATACTGTCGAATACCTCGCAAAGCGTATCAATCGCGATGATGTGCTCGTGGTCTCAGCTGCCAATCGTAGCCAACTCTATCAGACCATACGCGAGAATTTCGACGCCAATTTCAAAAAAGCAGCTTGGAAGAACGAGTATAATATCATTCTGACAACCGATGTGCTTGCTGAGGGTGTCAACCTCCATCGTTCTAACATCATAATCAACTACGATACGCCGTGGAACTCTACTAAGTTGATGCAGCGCATCGGGCGTGTCAACCGTATCGGCTCGGAGGGTAAAAATATTTACAATTATGTCTTCCACCCCTCGCGTCAGGGCAACGAGATTATCAAACTAACCCAGATTGCTCTGTCGAAGATTCAGTCGTTCCACTCCACTTTTGGCGAGGATAACAAGATCTATTCACAAGAGGAGATCATCGAACGCAATTTCGACAAACTATTCAACGAGGGGATGGAGTCGGCTAAGCGCGATCTGAACGAGGAGATTCTCTTCTCCGAAGAGCTGCGCTCGCTCTACGACACTGACCGAAGCGAGTACAACCGTATCGCTCAGTTGTCGCTGCGCAGTCGCACCGGCCGCGAGGCTCGCTCTGTCGACGGCGTCTCGCTCTCGCAGGATACTCTCGTCTTTATTAAAACAAATATGCGTAAGTCTTTCTTCCGCGCAAGCGACGAGTCGGTGGAGGAGCTCTCGGTTGTCGATGCTCTGAAATACTTCAAGGCCGATGCGCAGGAGCCAAGGACCGACCGCATCCAGAATCACCACGACCACGTCTCTAAGGCTCTCAGAATGTTTAATGCCATCAAGGGCAACGAGGCTGCAACGCAGGAGCAGAATGCTCAACAGCCTTCGACACCCGCCGGCGGACAGATGGGTATGGCAACGTCTTTGTTGAACTCCTTAATTAATTTAATTCAAGATAGTAATGTACGCCAGCAAGTCGTTCAACTCAAAAAGATCGCCGAACGTGGTGTCATAAACGTCATTCCTCGAAAGCTCCAGAATATGCAGAGGGCTTTGCAACGAGGCGATCTCAAGCGCGACGAGGCGTTGTCGCAGATCATCGACATGGCTAAGAGGTACAACAACTACTACTTGAGCTCTGAGGAGTTGGAAAATGAGGCAGAGTCGGAGGCGCAAATCATTCTAAGTGAATCTTTTAAATAATCTCTTTTATGGACTATCGTTCAATTATTGAATCGCAATACAATCGCTCTCGTTGGCAAGAGCTCTTACATGATATCTTCGGTAGTAATATTCAATTCTGGGCCTACCCGCAGGACGTCCCGGTGGATGGCTCTATGGCTAAGAGCGCTCTCTACTTGGGGAAAATCTCTCTCCCCGACGATAATGTGATTGCCATCTACGAGGTGGATCTCAACGATAGTGTCGTCATCGAGCGTAACAGAGCGGGAATACGCAATCTGCTCTGCTCCAATTGGCGCGGTATGGGGTGCGCTGGTGCTTTCATGTTCTGCATCCGTCAGAACGAGTCGGTCTTGCGTTTCTCTTACGTCAGCGAGTCGTTTGCTTTCGCCGACGATGGAACGCTCAATAAACTCTCGACCGACACCAAACGCTTCACCTATCTCCTCGGCGAGGGCCATCGAAGCCGCACCGCCATCAAGCAGTTCGAGGAGCTCAAAAATAGCTCTCTCTTCCTCAACGACATCACTAAGGCTTTCTCTGTCGAGGCACTCTCCGACCTCTTCTTCATGGAGTATAAAAAACATTACGAGGATATCATCGAGTATGTCACCGGTAAACGTATGGTCAAGGTGTCCAACAAATGGGAAGAGCACGCCACGCATCAGCCATGCGACGCTATTATGAACCAGTTCGCCCTTTTCCCCGACCCCGAAAAGGCTGTGCGCGACTATGTCAAGAAGCTCATGGGGCGCCTCGTCTTCATCCAGTTCCTCCAGAAGAAGGGCTGGATGGGTTGCTCCGCAGGCCCCTTGTGGAACGACGGCGATAGGGAGTTCGTTCAGAACCTCTTTAAACGCTCTACTAACAAGGAGGCTTTCGTCGATGAACTCCTCGAACCGCTCTTCGACGACATCAACACCAAGCGCCCAGGCGACCTCGTCAGCTCTCCAATGGTGGGCGTCAACATCAAAATCCCTTACCTCAATGGCGGACTTTTTGAGAGGGACGATTACGATACAACCTCTTTCCCCCTGCCTGCAAGGTTCATGGAGAACCTGCTCGACTTCTTCGCATCGTACAACTTCACCATCGACGAGAACGACCCCGACGATGCCGAGATTGGCGTCGACCCCGAAATGCTCGGTCGTATCTTTGAAAACCTCCTCGAGGATAACAAGGACAAGGGCGCCTTCTATACCCCTAAAGAGGTCGTCCAATATATGTGTCGCCACTCGCTCATCGAGTACCTCCTCAACGGCGTCAGCGCCGCCAACGAGCGCGATGCCATAAGCAGCTTTGTCGAAACCCACGAGGCAGCATCGCTCCCCGCAGAGCTCAAAGTGAGCATATCGCATAAGCTGAAGGTGGTCAGGATTTGCGACCCCGCAATCGGTTCCGGGGCTTTCCCAATGGGGCTCCTTCACGAGCTCTTCGCTTGCCGCCGTGCAATCGAGGACGACGATAAAGCATCGGCCGTGAGCATCAAAACGGATATCATCCAGAATAATATCTATGGCGTCGACATCGAGAAGGGCGCTGTCGACATCGCGCGCCTCCGCTTCTACCTCGCTCTAATCGTCGACGAACCAACTCCGCATACACTCCCTAACCTCGACTACAAGATTATGCAGGGCAACAGCCTCTTGTCTACCTTCAACGGCGCTTACGTGGCTCTCGACGATTTGAGCAATAAAGGTCATGGAATGGCAATTGAGATGCGTAAGGTCCGGGCTGAATTGAACAGCCTTAAAGAGGAGTTCTACCACGCCGTCGGCGACCGTAAGCACCAACTCGACATATTGATCAAGGACTCCATTCTCCGCCTCGTCGCTCTGCGTTTCGAATATGAATACGAGTCGAAAAAATCGAAAGTCGACACGCAGCAATTGCTGTTCGCCGACGCCAACGACGTCCAACAACAACAACAGCAGCACGACAAATCGACGCAACACACCGACGATAAAAAACGCATTTGCGAGTTGGCTAACGACCTACGCAAGCAGCTCAACGACTCCTCCAAACCCCTCGCCGAACGTTCACGTATCGACATCCGACTCTTCGACTATCACTTGATGTTCGCCGAGCTCTTCGCCGACGACGAACAAGCGGGTTTCGACCTGGTCATTGGTAATCCACCATATATCCAACTGCAAAAAAACGGCGGACTCTTGGGCGAAATGTACGATGGTAAAGGCTTTGAAACCTTCGAAAAAACTGGCGATATTTATTCGCTCTTCTACGAAAAAGGCTTATCTCTCCTTAAACCCAAGGCGCACCTTTG
>JABUTU010000099.1 GCA_021443545.1 Marinilabiliaceae bacterium
CGAGAGAATTTTTAGGAAATAATTATAAACGATTTTATCGTATGAAAAAATTGTTAAAGAGGATTACATTCTGTATGTGTGTAATATCGGCAGGGTATCTTATTGAGGATACTTTGGATAGTGATAACCAGCTTTTGTCAGAGCTTAAAAAGAGTAATATAGAGGCATTGGCTTCTGGTTTTAAGCAAAGAGTTGATGTTATTGAAGATCAGAAGAGATGTGTACAAATAGGAGCGCGTTGCTATGAGACTCGTGCTGATGTCGATTACCCTGGATGTAAGAATCCAGATACATGTATAAAACTCAACCGTTAATAGTTTTTCACTCAAGAGTTTATAACTCTTGAGTGTTTTTTTGAATCATTATGAACTATAGATTGAATTTTCTGATAGTATCGTTGATACTGACCATTGGATGTAGCTCTAATAAGGGTGATAAGCATATTGTATCTATGGCGGAGACATCCTCAGTGAAGCGAATAGTAGTAGACGCCAATACCAACTGCATGAGTGAGAATATTTGCTATTATGAAGACTCGCTTGGAGGAGAATATATCACCATTTTGGACAAGTTGAGCAATAGTATTGATTATTATAGATTAGACTCGTGCGTTTTTTCTCATCGGCTTACGATTGATTTGCAAAAGAATAATTTAACAGAGTTGCTTTCTCACGGAATAACCGAGCGCGGAGAACTGTTTGTTACAACGATAATGCCGCCACTGCTATGCAAAATTGATAGCAAAGGAGATGTGTTGGAAAAGTATGAGTTGAATTCGGCTGATAGCGTTGCTCAAACGTTTTTGAATGTCAATTATACGTCGAGTAATTACCTGCCAATAGTGATTGAAGAGAGTAAGGTGTATTGTCCAATTGATTTTGAGACATATTCACTATGGGAAGAGAATTTTGAACAAATACCACTATCTATGGCAATTGACACAACCACAGGAGTTGTCAAACGACTTCCATTGAATTATCCGATAATGTTCAATAAAGAGGAGCGTGGTGTTCATATATGTTCGCACAGCAGAATTTTTGATGGGGAGCGATTTGTTTATTCATTTGGTGCACTTAGCGACTTATATGTTACTCAAGATTTCAAGGCTTTTGAAAAATATACTGCAGAGAGTATTTATTTGAAGCAAGTCAATAACAAACCCTTTCATGGGGCATCGGCAACCCCATATGAATATGGTAATTATCTGTTTTGTAGGGCGGAATATGGTAATATATTGTACGACATGTATCGTGAGTTGTACTATCGGTTCTGCTATTTGGAGTCGCAAGAGGCAGAAGGGATAAACGGTAATAATTATCTGGAATATTGTCTGAGTAAAGGAAGGTTTTCAATTCAAATATTTGATAAAAAGTTAAATATGTTAGGGGAGACCTTGTTTGAATCCAAACGTTTTGCTCCCAGAATATTCTTTCTTAATGAGAGTGGATTGTGGTTGTCAGAGAATAATGTGGAAAGAGATGATTTTTGTGATGATACTCTAATATTTAGATGTTTAAAAATAGAATATGAGAGTAATTAGTCAGTTTTTTATAGTAGTCTTTGTAGCAGTCCTCAATGTTTCATGTAGCAAAGGAGGTAAAGCAAAAGATATATGTGACTATTGGATAGGGCGACAACTACTATTTCCAGAAAATATTGAAACAGATATATGTATTGATTCTATAAATTCGCTTGATTATAAGATAGTTACATATATTGACTCGTGTGGGTGTATACCATGTAGAATGTCGTTAGGAAGTTGGCAACAATGGTTGACATTTGTCAAGTCAGCATCAGATTTTAACATTGAAATGCTGTTGGTTGTGAATACAGACAGTATGGATAATATTTCAAGAAATATAGAAACAAGTGGGTATAACGGGGTGGTTTGGATTGATAAACATGATTCTTTCAACAGAATTAATAATCTGCCAATTGAGGAGCCCTATAGAACGTTTCTTTTAGATTCCGACAATCGTGTGCTTGCAATTGGCAATCCAATTATTAATGGTGGTGTTTCAAATATGTACATAGAATTATTAGGGATTAATGAGCCAATTACAACTTCAGACCAGCATATAGATTTGGGAGCATTTAATTGGAAAGAAAAGCAGGTTTGTAGGTTTAAGATACTAAATGAAACAGATAATGTATTGTATATTGATACTATAATACCTTCGTGTGAATGTATAACATATAGTTGTTATAGTGATAGTGTTATTTCGGGAAGAAGTTTCTCTATATATGTTTACTATAAGGCAGATAGCCCAGGAATGTTTCGGAGAGATATTAGTGTTTATTTTGAGGGAGAAGAGAAGCCCTTAATACTGAATATTGAAGGAGAGGCAAAGTTGGAATCTTAAATAATTGTGTAACATTAATTTTGACTATATTGGTTGAAACAACATGCGTTATACTAATGCAAAATAAATATTTGTGGAAGTAATTAAAAGGAAATATATTTGTCTTGGGGAAAGATAAGGTCTGGCGCACTCGCGCTGGAGATGCGTACGCCAGTCGTTCAAGAATTATAAACCCAAAGGAAGAAGGTATGCAAATTGTTGAGACCAGCTTTCATTAAACTTATAAACTATAAAGATGAAGATTAGTATTTTATCATCAGTTTTGACTCTTGTAGTAATAGTCAGTTCATGTAATTTTTCAAGTAAGAAAGAATCGCATATTGTGGTAACCTTGACAGAGTAAGACCTGCCAGAGATAGAGTATCTCAGGTTGGAGAAGGTCGATTTACCATGTGAGTTGCCCTTTTGCAGTATGGTATATAAAGATACATTGGTTATAAGTTATACTAATTATCCATCGCCATATTTTATTTCGGTTTATGGACTGAATTCCAAGAAGTTGTTGGGAGAGTGTTATAAGCAAGGAAGAGGACCAGGAGAGATGAATGATTGTGGTTTAGTAATAAAGAATAGTCAAGTATTTGCATACGAACCGGGAATTGCGGTTTCTGAAATGGATATTGATAAACTTATTTCGTTAGGAGGCGATTATGAGCCTGTGGTAGTACATATTCCAAGTTCCTTTAGAAAGTCATTTGCTGTTTATGATGATTCTATACTCGTTGGAAGTAATGATTTTTATCTGGATGGCTATGAAAGGAGTAAAGATATTCCGGCGTTATTGAAGATTGATCTTCGAACAGGAATGTTGATTCCAGATGAAGATATGCGAGATTTGGATTTTTTTGCAGGACCTGTGTCTGGCGGACAAGTTGTTAACTTCAAGGAGTCGAATCAGATAATGCTGGCACTGTTGAAGCGTCCATGCATGAAGATTTTTGACAGAGATTTGAACCTTGTTAAGACCATTGTTGGACCTGATAAAGACGATATAGAGTTTGCTGAGAATGTGATGGATGGATTTGCTTTTATTGAAGAGAAAGAGAATGAAACCTCAGCCTTCTTTATTGATTCGTATGCTACAGGTAATGAGATATTTGTTTTGAATGACAGGGCTTATAAGTGTACATATGATAGTATGATTAACGAGGTTGCAAAGAGTCAGGAGGTATGGGTGTTTGATATGAAAGGTGATATAAAGCGA
>JABUTU010000059.1 GCA_021443545.1 Marinilabiliaceae bacterium
TTTGAGTTTAAGTACGACGGCAAGGTGGAGAAAGCCTTGCTCCAAATCGACGAGAAGGGTTACACGATTCCATACGAGTGTGACGGACGTGAGATTGTCAAGATTGCCGTTAATTTCAACAGCGAGTTGCGGACCATCGACGAGTGGAGAATAGAATAGAACATAAGAACTCACCAAAGTTTCAGTTCATATCACCTCTATTAGAAAAGCGCTCTTACGACACCAAATGTTTGTTATAGTAAACATGTTTAATTATTTTTGTACCCGATAAAATACAATAGTATGGGGAAGCAAACATTTGGAAAAATCATGCCAAGGGCATTAAGTCAAGCGATGCAGTTGATGGGTGAGCAAATTATGCTGGCCCAGAAACGCAGACATCTTTCCATGCAAGATATTGCGGAAAGGGCAACCGTAACCCGGCTTACCATTTCAAAAGTTGAGCACGGAGATCCAACTGTCTCAATGGGCATCTATGCGCGCGTATTATATGCTCTTAACCTCGAGAAGGACATCACACTTCTTGCAGCCGACGATGCACTTGGCAGACAATTACAAGACGCAGAATTACTCAAGAGATGAAGAAGATTACCGTTTACGCAGATTTTCATTTTCTTGCTTCACCTCAAGAAATTGGCGTAATAAATAAAAAAGGCCATAATAAAGCCTTTAGCTCGGATAACGCGACATCAACAGAAATTATCATTATAATAGAGTCTTCAATTTTACAATATTGAACAAAAAACACTAAAGACATAACTTGACTAAAAAAGTATATAATAAACAATACACGAAATACGGAGCCAAACTTATCTTTCATATTACTATTCAATTAAATATCACCCTATAAAGAACAAAGAAACCAACTAACTACAGTTAATTTACCTAAAACCCAGCCTTGCCAAACATTTCTAAAGGCCACAAAGGACCCAAAAAAAGACAAAACAATGTAAACCACTATTGCTAAGACCTTCATATATATATATCCTTTATCAAAGCACCACGCAAATCAATATCATAACAAAATACTACTAAAGTGTGAAAATTAGAATATAGCTTTCTATTGTCTAAATATTGTGCGTCATCTATTATAATAACAACAAAGATATTTTAGTCTTTATTAAAATTATTCAGACTTAATATTCCACTTTGCTCTAATATTTCTATCACTTCCATGCATTGGGTGATACTTTCCAGTTGGAAGATCTGTCAGGAACTCTACATTACAAAGTCTTCCTGCTTCAACTTTTTCTGTTAACGCGGTTGAAATAGCAGTGGCAGCCAAAGACGCTATTGAGCCAATCAATCCCCCACCAGCATTAACACTTGTATCAAGATTGTAAGTACCAGATTCTAAAAATAAAGTTTCACCAGTTTTAACAGAACGCACTTTATACTCGATTGACACTTCAACCCTACCAAAATGCTTTTGCCAAATCTTGACAGTAGTAAATATAGCTGCATCAGCATCAAGAACGTTACCAAACATTGAAAGATCCGCATCTATAAATTGTTCACTATCGTACGCACTTTCTGATTGAAATAAGTCCATTAACATGTATGGTGAATAAACATAATATCCTTTCTCACACAGAGGAGCATATAATGTTGTGTAGAAAAATTCCTTAGCCTCAACATGATCTGTCTCATTTATTGGTGGCATAATAACCAATTTCAATGGTTTCTCCTCGTACATCTTAGGAGACTTTTGACCAAGAGTTAGTTTCGGACTACATGACGAAAATAGGAGCTGCAACCCCAAGAATATAACAAATAAAATCTTTTTCATTTTTCTAATTGCTTAAGAATCGTTTTTATAAAAACTTCAGACTCAGGATATAGAACTACCTCCTTTTGCAAGAGTTTTTTCCCTTCCTCAATCTTATTTTGCTTAATAAGCATATACCCATACTCTGCACACAAACCAGGAGGAACAGTTCTACGAATTCCTCTCTGCCTTTTCATCATTGTTTCGTATTCTTCCAACAACTTTTTAGCAGATTTATCAGTTGAAACCTTACTATTTTTGTATGCTAAATCCTCATAATCATGCCAAGAATACAAACCCGAATCAGCACATGACGATAGCATTAACATCAAGACGCCACATACAAATAATTTATTTTTCATGGTAATTCAATCTTTTTTGTTTCTTGATTTGACAAATACACAACTTTTTCATAGACCACAACACCTTTGTGTTCAACTTTCAATTTACGTTTACCTGTCTGTACTGCATACGTTATTCCTTTAGTATCTGACTTTTTTGCCTTAATTGCCTTTGCTGGAAATACTTTTTCGTCTAAAGTAACTCTAACTTCATCACTTCCGACTAATTCTCCTCCTATAAATAATATATAAGCTTGATTATCAAGACCTGTTGCCCTTTCTACAGGATATTTTGCGCAACTACAAAATGTCACTAAACAAGACAATAATAACAATACCTTATTCATTATTTTATCTCCTCAATATAATATTTAGATAAATCTGAATTATCAATCTGAGTTCCTTCCGATAATTTTACAATTGAGAATTCGGTTTCAGGAGTATCCCCACCAGTCATAATTACCGTTACTGTACCTATTTTCTTACCTGGCAATTCTACAGTTATTCCTGTCTGAGGATTCTTGACTTTCTTACCAGCAGCAAAAACGACAAAAGTATCTCCTTCTGATATATCTTGACTAACTCCTCCACCAATTATTACTCCTTCGTCATCGCAAGTTAAGAAATACGTTCTCCATGGTTTATCCATACACTTATTTATAATATTCTCAACAAGCTGACTAATTGCTACACTTATCGCTTTATCACTTAACGTCGCATCATAACCAGCCTTTCCACCCAAACCCATCGTTGTTTTAGATGTTATCTCAGCTGTTCCTTTTGCTTCATCTGAATATACTATCATTCCTGTCTGTACATCTACTAATCTAATCGAAACTGCAGCTTCAACCATTTGTGTTTTTGTGGCAGAAAATACTCTTTCCTTTCCAACAGTTTTTCTACCAAACTCTGTTATCGAACCTACAATAATATAGTCTGCCCCAATTGTCTTATTAACTTCTCCATTTCTTTCGACTTCTTCTAATATAGTGCTTAAGTCATCTCTTTCTAAAAGCAGAAACTTACCCGTAGAAGACAACTTAGTTGAAAGTATATCCAAAGCTTGTTTTCCCATTGGATCATTCGCTTTGTCATAGAAGAGTCCTTTTGAATATTGCGTCTCATTTGAAAACCTTCCAATGGCAACTTTCCTTTTTATTGTTTTGGTATTTTGTAATTCATTTTGAGAAAGACTTGTTTGACCTTCAATCACATGAACGTCATTTTGAGCCACAACAAAAGACAACGAATTAGGCATCATTAATAATGACAATACCAATTGTAATGTTAGCTTCATAAGCACAACTTTACCTTCTTTAATACGAGCGAGGTTATTGCTCACCACTTGCACTTACACTATCTCGC
>JABUTU010000094.1 GCA_021443545.1 Marinilabiliaceae bacterium
AATGTTTTTCCCACACGGCGTCTTCCATATACAGCAACAAACTGCGAATACTCTTCGTTCACAGCATCGCGTAATGTTTTTATCTCTTTGTCCCTGCCAATAATCATAGTCAATTGTATTTGAAATGCTGAGAACAAAGATAATAAAATAATGTCGTCAAATAAGCGGAATCTGTTATTTTTTTTTACATTCCGCTGCTTTGACAGCATTTTAGTTGATAGTTTTCTTTCTCGTTATATCAATCATCTTACCTCTTAATCTGTGGGTCCGGGGTTCGATCCCCTGGCGGGTCATTCTGAAATCAGGCAGTTAACATTCCGTTAGCTGCTTTTTTATCTCCATCGTCCCAAACAAAATGAACGCCAAATGTGGTAGTGAAAATGCGCCAAATTCGGTAGTGAAAGTGCGCCAAATTCGGTAGTGAAAAATCAATTTTTTAGCATATATGCACTGAGTATCAATATTTTTTATATCTTTGTGTTGTTAAAATTTTTTCTGCAATTTTTATGAATAAATATCGACCACGAATAGCAGATATTTTGCTTGAAGAATGTCTTGAAGCATTTGGTGCAGTCTTGATAGAAGGAGCTAAGGCATGTGGAAAATCCACGACTGCCAAACAGCAGGCGAAAAGTGTGCTGATAATGGATGACCCAAAGGAACGCTCGCACTACCAAGAGCTGGCAAACACAGACATTACTATTCTGCTCAATGGCAAGACACCACGTCTGATTGACGAGTGGCAATTGGCCCCCAAATTCTGGGATGCCATTCGGTATGTCGTTGATGTGCGCGGTGAAGAGGGGCAGTTTATACTTACGGGAAGCGCTGTGCCTGCAAAGCCCGGAGACAAAGATGAAATGACCCATACTGGCACAGGCCGTTATGCAAGATTGCGTATGCGTCCTATGACTCTTTGGGAGTCTGGCGAAAGCAATGGCGGAATAAGTCTCGAAGACCTCTTCTGTGGTAAACAGGGAATGAATGCAGAAAACAACCTGAGTCTTGAGCAAGTTGCCTTCCTCACTTGCCGCGGAGGATGGCCTAACGCCCTGGGTAAGCGAACGGAGAGAGCCAGCCTGCTTCAGGCCAAAGAGTATGTAAAATCTATTGTCGAATCAGATATATCAAGAGTAGATGGCGTAGAACGTAATCCTGATCGTGCTCTCAATATTATGCGTAGCTATGCTCGCAACATTGCTTCGCAAGCAAGCGTAGGCACTATTGCTGATGATATTAGTGGTAATGAGGGAATAGTAATTGGTGAGAAGACAATCGTCTCTTATATTAATGCGCTTAGACAAATATTCGTAATCGAGGACTCAAAAGCATGGAATCCTAACCTGCGTTCAAAGACTGCTATTCGAACTACTGATACACGATATTTTGTTGATCCATCTGTAGGAATAGCAGCTATGGGACTTAGCCCAAAGGATTTGATTAATGACATGAATACTTTTGGGTTCTTCTTTGAGAACCTTGTCGTGCGTGACCTGCGTGTCTATGCAGAGTTGATGGGTGGTAAGGTTGAACACTATCGGGATAAGAATAATCTCGAATGCGATATTGTGGTACGTTTACCAAATGGTAAGTATGGCCTTATAGAAGTGAAATTAGGCAGCGACAAAGGAATTCAGGAAGGGATTGCATCTTTGTCAGTATTATCGCGACTTCTTGATATGAAGAGCATGCCAGCCTTCCGCGCCATATTGACAGCTACAGGTCGTTTTGCTTACCAAAGGGAAGATGGTATCTACATCATTCCTGTCGGATGCCTCCGCCCGTAGAATATCTAAAATGGACCCTCTTTTCCATTAAAAACAGATGCTCATTTGGATATAGTGTTTAAAAAATGTAATATTGCATTCCAAATATTAAAAAGGGATTTCTGTTGATTACCTCTTCTCTGTAAGAGTTTTTTGACTGAGTCGCTGCACTTAATATTCACGGGCTCTGTCAGATGTCCCCCTAAAAAACAGAAACACAACAACAATAAAGCAATATGCAAAAAGATAATCTTCTGAAGTCCATAGCTGAAGGAAAGGCTCTTGAAGCTCTCTATGGATCAGACAAGGCAGTCGTGGCTGCACAGAAAGAGCGCTACTCGTCGCTCGTGGCTGAGATGCAAAAGGAGTTCGGTCATTCCGACGCCGAATTCTTCTCCTCTCCCGGTCGTACCGAGATTGGCGGAAACCATACCGACCATAACTACGGACGCGTCTTGGCAGGTGCTGTCAATCTGGATAACGTCGCGATTGCAACCCCTAATGGCTCAATGAAGGTCAACGTCATCTCGCGCGGATTCTCACGCTTCTCGGTCGATTTGAACAATCTCACGCCCGACAAGTCGGAGTTCTACACCTCTGAGTCGCTCATCCGTGGTGTCGCAGCACGTCTGAAAGAGCTGGGCTACCAGATAGGAGGCTTCGACTGCATCGTCGACAGCGGCGTGCCTAAGGGCTCGGGCATCTCATCATCGGCTTCGTTCGAGGTGCTCATAGGTGCCATATTCAGTCACCTCTTCAACAACGGTCGTCTCGACCCGGTTCTCAATGCTCAGATAGGGCAGTATGCTGAAAATCTCTTCTTTGGCAAGCCTTGCGGACTCATGGACCAGACGGCATGCTCGGTGGGTGGTCTCATCACAATCGACTTCGCCGACCCAGCTAAGCCCATCGTTAAGAAGGTGGCGTTCGACTTCATCAAGACCGGTTATTCGCTGGTCATAACAGATACGGGTGGTAATCATGCCGATTTGAACGATGAGTATGCCTCATTGCCGTCGGATATGAAGGGCGTGGCTGCTCAGTTGGGTAAGAAGGTTCTGCGCGAGGTCGAGCCTCAGCAGCTCATCGATGCCATCCCGTCGTTGAGGGGTAAGGTGACCGACCGTGCCATCCTGCGTGCCATCCATTTCGAGGGCGATAATGCGCGTGTGGCTAAGCAGGTGGAGGCGCTTGAGAAGAACGACTTCAACGCCTTCCTTCAGATGGTCAGGGAGTCGGGCCGCAGCTCTTTCATGTATAACCAGAACGTCTATCCGTCGAGCGCCCCGGAGGAGCAGGGTATCTCGCTTGCCTTGGCTCTGAGCGACCTTGCTCTGGGCTCTGAGGGTGCCTTCCGCGTGCATGGTGGTGGCTTCGCCGGAACCATTCAGGCCTTCGTGCCAGCAGCGCTCCTCGAACGATACGTCGATATGCTCGAGCCTACTTTCGGTAAGGGTAAGTGTCATAAGCTCTTCATCCGTCCGCAGGGATCAGTCAAAGTGGAATTCTAATCTATCAAATAATATTTATGAAAAATTCAGGAAACAGCAATATGGTGGCAATCATCACGATGTGCTTCATTTTTGCTATGATTTCGTTCGTTACCAACATGGGCGCACCATTTGGTAATATCTGGGGTTA
>JABUTU010000074.1 GCA_021443545.1 Marinilabiliaceae bacterium
AAGGGTATGGACTGGATGTATGCAAACTGTTCGACAACCGCTCAGCGTGGTGCTCTCGACTGGATGACTCCTTTCCACGATGCTATCAAGCCAGTTGTTGAAAAACTATATGCTTCTGTTAAGTGTGGTAATGAGGCTCAGATTTCTATCGATGCTAACTCTAAACCTGACTATCGTGTTGGTCTCGAGAAAGAGTTGAAGGCTCTCCGCGAGAGCGAGATGTGGCAGACTGCTGTTACAGTGCGTCAACTCCGTCCTGAAAACAATTAATTTAAATATTATTCAATTGCCGGCAGTTATGCTGCCGGCAATTGAACTTATCTTTTTAACGGAAAACTAAGTAATCCTCATCACTGCAATAGAAACAATGGATAATAAGGTCTACATTTTTGATACTACACTGCGCGACGGCGAGCAGGTGCCAGGATGTCAATTGAACACTGTCGAGAAAATTCAAGTTGCCAAACAACTCGAATCGCTTGGTGTGGATATTATAGAGGCTGGTTTTCCCATTTCAAGTCCTGGCGACTTCAACTCTGTGGTTGAGATATCAAAGGCCGTAACATGGCCTACTATATGCGCTTTGACCCGCGCTGTCGAAAAAGACATCGACGTGGCGGCAGAAGCTCTTAAGTATGCAAAACATAAGCGTATTCACACTGGTATAGGTACCAGCGATTCGCACATCAAATATAAATTCAACTCTACTCGCGAAGAGATAATCGAACGTGCCGTCAAAGCTGTTAAGTACGCACGCCGCTATGTTGACGATGTGGAGTTCTACGCTGAGGATGCAGGTCGTACCGATAACGAGTATCTTGCTCGGGTTGTAGAGGCTGTAATAGCAGCTGGTGCAACGGTAGTCAATATACCAGACACAACAGGTTATTGCCTCCCCTCTGAATTCGGAGCCAAAATAAAGTACCTCATCGACAATGTTAAGAACGTAGACAAGGCGATTCTTTCAACTCATTGTCATAACGACTTAGGCATGGCAACAGCAAACACTGTCGCCGGTCTCATCAATGGCGCCCGTCAATGTGAAGTGACTATAAATGGCATCGGTGAGCGCGCTGGCAATACATCACTTGAGGAGGTTGCAATGATTCTGAAGTGTCATAGCCATCTCGACCTTCTGACCAATATCAATACTCAGAAGATATACCCTACAAGTCGTATGGTGTCGAGCCTCATGAATATGCCAGTACAACCGAATAAGGCTGTCGTAGGTAAAAACGCATTCGCTCACTCGAGCGGCATCCACCAGGATGGCGTTCTCAAAAATGTTCAGACTTACGAAATCATGGACCCTCAGGAGGTTGGTTTAGACGTTAACTCAATCGTTCTCACAGCCCGCTCTGGTCGCGCTGCTTTGAAACATCGTCTCCACGTCTTGGGCGTCGACCTCGATGGGGAAAAACTCGACTCAATATACGAACAATTTCTGAAACTTGCCGACAAAAAGAAGGAGATTAACGACGACGACCTTCTAATGCTCGCTGGCGCTGATACTACCAAGGATCACCACATAAAACTGGAATTTCTTCAGGTTACTTCTGGTTTAGGAGTAAAACCCGTTGCGTCTGTAGGCTTGAATATAGCTGGTGAGAAATTCGAAGCCGCTGCGACAGGCAATGGTCCTGTTGACGCTGCTATCAATGCTTTGAAACAAATCATCAAACGCCAGATGACTCTTAAAGAATTCACGATACAAAGTATCAATAAAGGATCGGATGACGTGGCTAAGGTTCATATGCAGATAGAACACGAATCGCATATATATTATGGTTTCGGAGCTGGCACAGACATTGTACAAGCCTCTGTCGATGCATACCTTGATGCTATTAATAAGTTTACAAAGAAAAATTTTTAACACTAATTTTTAGCACTTTTGTAACAACCTGTAGAAAAAAATCATAAACTTGTGCTATTAAACCTAATTAAACTAAAACGCAAAATGAAAAAGTTTTTCCTTAACCTTGTAGCTGTAGTAGCTGTAGTGTTAACAGCTTACTCATGCTCATGCAACCAGTGTAGCAAGTGCAATGAGCCTTGCCAGAAGGACTCAATTGAGGCTCCTGAATTCGACCCTATGATGCAAACTCTCATCGATTCTCTCGGTCTCGACGCTGAGAAGGCAACTATCTTCGCTGACATCTTCGACAATAATATGGCTAAGATGCGTGAGGCTCGTAAGAATAATTATCCTCAGGATTCTATCATTAAGTATCGCACACAACTTGATCGTGAGCTTGCTCGTCTTCTCTCTGACGAACAACTGAATAAACTTAAGTCTTTGGCTCCAAACCGTAGCCGTATGGGTGGTCACAAAGCACCATGCTGCAAGAAGAATGGGGGTGAAAAGTGCTGCAAAGATTCTGCATCATGCCCGATGAAAAACTTATCGGAGGCTCAACTCGATTCAATCGACGCTGTAGAGGCTGAGTCGTTCTCTCCAACAGCAACAATGACAATGCCTTCAGTACAGCTTACTCCTGACCAGCAGAAAGCTCTCAAGGAGATGCTTGATGGTGCTCGTGCTAAGGCTGAGGAGATCAAACAACTCCCACGCGCTGAGCGCCGCGCAGCTCGCCAGGCTCTTCAGCAGGAGTGCGAGGACTTCCTCTTCGGACTTCTCGACGCAGAGCAACTTGACGCTATCTCAACAAAATAATAGCTGAAAAGCATAGCAACATACACAAGAGTGCGCCACAGACTTGGCGCACTCTTTTTTTCTCCGCTATAAACTTCTTCTCCTTCCTCCCTTGTATAGAACGCCACCTTGAAAATGGGCGACCTATAATCGTGGGGGTCCGCTGTGATGATACTAAAAATATAAACGATGGCGTTACTGACCACTTCGTAGTTATTACAGGGCGAGGGTTTGACGAAGTTGACAAAGCCTATTACTATACGTATGTAGAAACTGGTAGATCTAATCCAGACATAGCCACAGATCCAGAGGAGAATAGATTTTATTATAACGAATTTCTCGACCAATGGGTAGATGATGATACATACCGTAGAGGTGTACAATATATAATGACTCAAGTAAGGCCCAACGATGGTGAAACATCTAATACAACTCCACAACCTTCAAAAAAATAACGATATGAGAACATTCCTAAGCGTAATAATGTTAATATGTTGCATTAATAGCAATGGACAATTGCCTGCAGACTATCTCAGTCTTGTGGACAAGCATCATCCCGTTGAAGAACTGCCTTATTATGGGTGCTATGGAACTAAGCAACGGCTTCCGTCTTCATTTCCTGAGGATGTGACAATGAATTGCGATATGTTCTATTCTTATGATATGAAGAAGAAAGAATCTAAG
>JABUTU010000053.1 GCA_021443545.1 Marinilabiliaceae bacterium
CTCAGCAAGGGCATCTACCTCGTGAAGTGCGCCGCAGGCACAACAACAAAGGTGATTGTTAAATAAGAATTTGAGATAAACAGAGGGTACATCAACAATATTTTGGTGTACCCTCTTTTCATGCAATAACCTTTATGTTTTTGTATCTTCGTAAATATTTTTAACTTTGCGTCGGACCATGAGAGGGTGTATGCAGTAACCATACTTCTCTCATGTAGACCACTAACAAATAAAAGACTATAACACAGAATATTATATGGAAGAAGAGGTAGAACTCGTCTTGGACGATGCCCAGGAACAGATGCAGAAGGCAATAGACCATCTCGACTACGAGCTCGGTAAGATACGCGCTGGCAAGGCAAACCCTAAAATGCTTGAGGATGTGCGAGTCGATTATTTTGGCAATGCAACTCCTATATCACAAGTTGCCAATGTCAGCGTACCCGACCCTCGTACGATTGCAATACGTCCATGGGAGAAGACAATGATTCCAGCCATTGAGAAGGCTATTATGGCTGCCAATTTAGGAATGAACCCCGACAATAATGGCGAGATGATACGTATTATGGTACCGCCGCTCACCGAGGAACGTCGACGCGACCTTGTCAAACAGGTCAAGACTGTATGCGAAGATTCACGTATTGTCATCCGTAATATCAGACGCGATGCCAATGAGGAGTTCAAGAAACTAAAGAAAGATGGCCTCAGCGAGGACCGTCAGAAAGACTGCGAGGCTGAAGTGCAGAAGCGTCACGACTCGTTCATGAAGAAGATTGATGAGCTCTTCGCCGCAAAGGAGAAGGATGTCATGACGGTATAACCAGATTTTAAAAGACAAAAGTGGGATTAATATAGTCCCAAAATAGATAAACAAAGCCCATCCTGCCTAAATCGACAGTATGGGCTTTCATGTATCATTCAAAACACAACAAAATGCTTAAACAAACACTTCTTTTATCCGCTATTCTATGCGGAACTGGTCTCACAGCACAGACCGCGATGCCTCTTGTTTTCGACAAGGAGAACACCGCACCAACATCCACCATTACAATGCCCGACGTCGACGCCCTGCCCGTATGCCAGACATTACCTAATCCTCTCGTTCTGAGCAGTACGGGGAAAGAAGCATCCAATCTTGCCGAATGGGAAGAACGTCGCGCTGATATCATGGCTCAGATTCAGCACTACGAGATTGGACCTAAACCAACAATTACCCCTGAGCAGTTGAAAGCTCGTTTTGAAGCCGATACGCTTGTAGTTGATATCACAGTAAATAATGAAACATTAACATTGCGTGCTACAGTGAAGCGTCCAGAAGGCGACGGTCCATTCCCCGCTCTCATCGGCATCGGATGGGGCGGCACAGGCTCCCTGCCTAAGGAGATCTTCGAATCGCGCCCGATAGCAACCATCACATTCAACTTCTCTCAGGTTATGCAACACACCCAGAAGCGTGGCACAGAACCTATAAATCGTCTATATCCTGACCTAACATATTTCGGTGCCTACGCGGCATGGCCATGGGGCATAAGTCGTATTATAGACGCCCTGCAGATGCTCGGACCCGATGTGACAAGAATTGACACCAGTCATCTCGCTGTCACAGGCTGCTCCTTCGCAGGTAAGATGGCACTCTTCGCAGGGGCTTTCGATGAACGCATCGCTCTCACCATAGCTCAGGAACCCGGTGGTGGTGGTGTTGACGCATGGCGCGTCAGCGAGACTCTCGGTCATGTCGAGACTCTCGGACGCACCAGTCACGAGTGGTTCATGGAGTCGATGTTCCGCTTTGCCGAAGAGAATGTATCGCGACTGCCACATGACCACCACGAACTGGCAGCGCTCATAGCACCACGTGCTCTCCTCGTCATTGGTAATACCGACTACGAATGGCTTGCCGAACAGAGCAGCTATGTCTCTTCGCAGGCTGCTCATACTGTTTGGGAGCACTTTGGCATAGGCGACCGCATGGGATTCTCAATACTCGGTGGTCATATGCATTGCCAGCTACCTAAAGAGCAGTGGCCTGAAGTAGAGGCTTTTGTTGATAAGTTCCTATTGGGAAAGGCGGCCGATACAAATGTCATGAAAGCCGATATGTTCAAGGATGTCGACCTATCGCAATGGATTAATTGGTAATAACTTATATGACAAATATTCTTAGCGACGAAGAGTCGCAACGGTATGCTCGCAACATCATCCTACCCGACTTCGGGGTGGAGGGTCAGCTGCGACTGCGCAATGCTCGCGTATTGATTGTCGGAACTGGCGGACTTGGCTCTCCCATAGCCCTGTATCTCGCCGCGGCAGGCGTTGGAACGATAGGGATAGCTGATGGTGACGTCGTCGACCGTAGTAATCTGCAACGTCAGATAATTCACAATACCTCCGATATCAACCGTCGGAAAGTACTCTCTGCCAAAGAGAAGATAGAGCGAATTAACCCTAACGTAAACATTGTTACATACGATTTCTTCCTCTCACCTGAAAATGTCGATGCTATAGTTAAAGAATACGACATCGTAGCATCTGCAACTGACACTCTTGAGGCTAAATATCTGGTCAACGACTCGTGTGTCCGTCTGTCAAAACCATTCTGTCATGGGGGAGTTTCGGAATTTGAGGGTCAGATTTTCACCTTTGTTCCTGGGACTGCATGTTATCGGTGTATCTTCGGTAATCACGAAAATAGTGGCATTAAAAGCGTCAAAAAGGGAATCCTCGGCTCTTTTGCCGGCATGGTAGGGACGATTCAGGCTACTGAAATAATAAAATATATTACAGGCATCGGAAAGCTTCTTACTGACACTCTTCTACTGATTGATATCCGGAGTATGTCGTTCAATAAAATCCGCTTTTCGTCCAATAACGCTTGCCGGTGTGTCTCATCTCAAGGCACTGATACCTGAGGCTTTATATGGCACAATAGGTGCAAAAAAGAGAGTATACATAGATATCTGTATAGTATACTCTCTTTTTTGTAGTCCCAAGGGGAATCGAACCCCTCTTTAGAGAATGAAAATCTCTCGTCCTAACC
>JABUTU010000100.1 GCA_021443545.1 Marinilabiliaceae bacterium
GACGAAGTGCCTCTCCTTTGAATCATTGCCTTCATATATCATTTTCAACCTACTTTTAGGTCCGCTCTGCTTATATACCCGAAAGCCCATGGTAGACAGATTCAAGCTGTCAGGAAATACCCAATCTATTGCAACCCTGTTGTTGTCCTCTACTTCACATCGTGTGATATGTGGAAAGCCTGTCAATGGCATAACACCATGTCCCTCGTCTGTTTCTGCAGGTTCACTTCGGCGGCCAAAACAATCGATGCCATAAACCCTGTATATATACTTTGTATCATTATCTTTCAGACTGTCGGGGATAAATATTGAGCGTGAAATATCTTCTGCTGGGTCTATACTCAACGAGGGAACGTCCGACAGAGATGTGAAAGTCTTACCATTGTCTTCAGATCTCTCTACTATGTATGAGGTAAAGGCGCCTTCCAGTAATGACAAGTCAATCTTAACCTCAGCGAATCTGTTGCTCCATCTTACCTCGGGCTTAGGTATACGAAACAATGGGGATGGAACAGATGCATCAAGATAGACCATGGCGGTATCCTGAGGAATGGTATCGTTGACATATACTTTATACAGATATTTCTCACCTCTAATCACCTGTTTGTCACTATATGCAAGTCCCGACATTTGCGCAACCATAGGTGACATATCCGCAGTAAATAGGGCGAACGAGAATCTCTGTTGTCTGCGCAAGTTTAGCTCATATACCATTTGGGGAGACATAACACTTGTTTTCTCTTCCTCTCCATAAATACACTCGGCTGCTATTGCCATATATTTATCTTCTGCATACGGCTCCCAATCCTCCATAGGTACTGGCTTGAATGCTCCAGATATCACCTTATGCTCCTTACTTATCTCCTCAGGAGAGAGTATCTCACTATCTTTCATTATTGTAAATCGTTCCAAAATATAGCCGTGCGTCATTCCTATCCGCCAAGTGTCAGGTGTAACGGGAGCCCAGCGAAGTTCAATGCCATTATCTGTGACACAACCTCTCATTCGTGTCTCATACTTTTGTGCTGACGTGATTAACGATGTTCCTATTAGCAGTATTGTCAGTATTATGGTTACACTTACTCTCATTGTTCTTCCGATTCTTTTCTCTCCGATTTGCGTTTTATACTATATCCAAGCGACAGGTTGTAGGTAACATTGGCGGTATACAGAGTTCCTTTATTACTCACGCTGTTATTAAGTGCCGTAAGACTGCAATTTAGGGAATGATATTTCAGGAACGAGTACGACAGAGCCAGTCGCGCGTTGATTATTTGGCTTTCTTTATCCGCATCAACCTGACTTAAGTTGACCGACATGTTGGCGCGGAGATTATCCACTATAGGCTTTCCCATTGATGCAGTTACTGTCAATACATCACTCTCAGTCTCGGGAGTTCTATTCATATTATAGTTGGTTCCAATAGCTGCGGTCAGCTTTGTAAGCGTATGCATCAGCTGATAGCTACCATTGAGATTATGTATTCTGTTATTGACAAACCTCCTACTATTCTGCTGCTCATGAGAGGCTTTTTGATACGAGTAAGAAACGCTGACATTATGTGTGAGTCCTTCATTGTCTCCGAAATGGTAATTCGCGGAGCCGGAAGCAGAGAAGTCAAGTTCAGTGTAACTCAGGGTGTCCAGGTTTTGGTACTGCGTTGTCTGTGTCACCTGCTCTATGATATCCTTGATGTGGACGTACGACTGCAGGTTCGACACAGTGCCACTCAGCGACAGGCTCTCTGTTGGCGTGGCACTTGCATTGAGAGAATATATCAACTGCGAGTTCGTATTGACATTATCTCTGTTGAGGTTGTCACGCTGCAAGCCTACATTTGCACTTAAATTCACCTTTTGCACTATATTGACAGCAAAGTCTGAAGTGACATGCTCAAAGTTATTTGTGTTATAGTACGAGGCAAAAGATTTGTAAGTCGGTGAGACACGTTCATACGTGACACCTGCTGAACCAACACCAAACGACTGACTGAGAGATGCTTTGTATGCTGTGTGGCGAGTTATGTCGATATTATCTTCAAAGAATCCATTTGTGTGCCCGATCGAGTCAGACTTGGTGTTGGCATTAACTATACTCATAGCCCACTCACCAGATATTGTCGTATTATCAAAAGGATGCACAATTGCGCTGATACTGCCTGCAAGATTGCTCTGAGGTGCTACATACGTAGTATCCAACCCTTCGGTAAATGTTAACGAGCTTTCATCATCCTTACACAGAGTCACATTTGCAATCACGGACAATCTTTCGCTCTTATAACCACCCATAAAGCCACCACCAATGCGTTTGTAGATAGACTCAGTATTTATACTGTCGCGAGCGACCGCCTTATTCAGTCTGCCAAAGAATGCCGATGCAATCCATGGCATATCGGTAGGCGTCAGTTCAATTCCGCCACCCATGAAATCATGACCACTCATTGTATATGGCGAGAACGTCATCTGCGAGTAACCAATATGCAGTCTAACCCATCGCCACGAAGGAGAAAGTGAAAAACGGTTGAAAGGATATGTGATTGTTGAGCTAAGTTTATTATTCGTATATGCGAAGCTAATGGGCACGCTAACCACACCTAATACAGTTATATTTAGGTTACCCGATATATAGTAACTATATGTAGGTGTCAGACGAGTTGTATCCTTCGGCCACGAGAAAATATTGCTCCATGAGATGCCTCCAGACCATGAGATTGGGTCGGCTTTGGTTAGCTGCTTGAGGTCTTGGGCGGGGGCGGAGGAACAGACAATAATTGTGATGAGTATGGCAGAAAAGTGTTTCATAAC